>DATCDC010000001.1:0-40008 GCA_036510915.1 Solirubrobacteraceae bacterium
AGACGGCCCCGGACCAGCAGTACGCCGATCCGTACGCGGCGATCAACTAGTGGACCCATCCGCAAGTCCGGCGGGTTCCCGGCGGCGCATCGCCGCCCGTGGCGTCGTCCTCGGTCGGGGCAATGCCGCCGGCATTGCCCCTCCCTGCGTCCTTGCCACGAACGACGATGCATCCGCCGGATAACCCACGGGACTTCCGGACAGATCCACTAGACGCGCTGGGGAGAGGCTCCGCCGGCGGCCCGGGCGGGCCGCCGGCAGGGCCTCTCAGCGTCCTAGGGCTGGGGCAGCGGCTGGATCTCGCGCTGCCAGCTGAACGGGCCGAACGTCGTGTCGCTCGCGGGGTTGTCCGCCCGCGGGTCGATCGTGAGCTTCAGCCACTCGAGCGGGAACGTGCTGCCGTGCACCACCACGCGGTGGAAGTTCGGCACGTCGTAGCCGGGATGGATGTTGCTGTTCGGGTCGCTCGGGGAGAGCGGGTTGCCCGACTGGTAGACGTGGGAGTCGCCGTTGAACATCAGCACCGGCTTGGCCAGTCGCGTCGTGTTCGTCGCGATGTCCTGGACGAAGGGCTCGTAGCCGGCCTGGTGGGCCGCGCCCTTCTCCGGGTCCCACATGTCCGCCTGGGCCCCGATCACGACGCCCTTGATGCGGCGGTCGAGCCGCGCGAGCCAGAACGCGGTGTCGAGCCAGCGCAGGTCGGCGCCCGTGCGCTCGGCGATCTCTTGCGTCTGCGCCGGGGTCTGTGACGGCGCGCCGTACCAGACGTCGTTGTCGTTGTTCGAGCCGCCGGGCAGGTTGACCGTGACGAACAGGATGCCCGACTGCTCCCAGATCACGTTCTCGACGAACTTGCGGTCGGTCGGGTGCCCCCAGCTCGGGACCTGCGCCTGGGAGAGCACGAAGCGCTTGTGCGCGCCCAGCGTGAGGCCGGCGCGCGGGAAGAAGATCGAGCGCACGAGCGCCAGGTTGGCGATCGGGTCGCCGCCCGCGTAGTCGACGGGGTTGCCGCCCGAGTCCTTGACGTAGTCGATCTGCTGCGTCACCGGGTTCCAGGTGCCGCCGCCCTCGCCGGCCTTGTGGCAGTCGGTCCACTCGTTGTCGCCGGGCGTGTAGACGAGCGGGTCATCGAAGCCGGTCCACAGCGAGAAGATCGCCTGGTCGTAGTCCAGCGTGCAGTACTGCTTGCCCGAGTGGATGTCGCCGACGTGCAGCACCATCCGCACCGAGGGATCGGCGTTGATCGAGTCGATGAACGCCGGCGTGGCGTTCTGCTCGGCGATGTCCGACGGCTTGGTGCCGTAGGGGGAGTCCCCGAACACCGCCATCGTGAAGGTGTCGTCGTGCGTCCTGTCGGACGGTCCGTCGGCGGACGCGACGCCCGTCGCGACGAGCAGCACCGCGGCTGCCGTCGCGGCCGCCGCCGCGCAGTGCTTCCTGAAGGTCATTGCCCCGCTCCCAAGGTCGTGGACTGAGGCGCGAACCTACGAGCGCCCTCGCCGCCGGGTGTGAAGCGCGCGTGACCTGCTCGTGAAGGAGTCGTTACAGCGTGACGCGCCGCAGCTGGCGCAGCGCGAGCACCCCGAAGAGGACGCTCATCCCGGCCAGCGCGAGCAGCCCCGGCCACGTGTGGGCCCAGCTCGGGGGGATCCCGGTGACGGTCGCCTGGCGCGCCATCTCCAGCACGTAGGTCACCGGGTTGTACTTCGCGAAGGTCGCCAGCCAGCCCTGGAGCAGCGGCAGCGGCGTGTAGGCGGTGGAGAGGAAGACGGCGAGGAACACGCCGTTCTGGATCAGCGGCCCGACCTGCTGCGTGCGCGCGCGCAGCGCGAGCGTCGAGCCCCAGAGCGCGGCGATCATGCAGAACCAGACCGCCGCGACGTAGAGCGCGATCACGCCGGCCAGGCCGCCGGAGAGGCCCGCGCCCATGATCAGGCCGACGGACAGGATCACCGTCGTCGGCACGAGCGCGCGCGTCATCGCCGCCAGCACCGGCCCCGCGAGCAGCAGCGCGCGCGGCGCGGGGGAGGTCAGCAGCCGGTCGAACCAGCCCTGCTCGATGTCGCGCGCGAGGTTCGCGCCGGCCGCGCCGCCGGCGAAGCCCGCGCCCTGCAGGCAGGAGAGCGGGAGCACCCACGCGAGGTAGGACGTGGTCGGGAACCCGTGCAGGTCGCTCAGGCGCCCGAACTGGCCGGCGGTGCCGAGCAGGAAGATGATCGGCGCGACGGTCGTCGGCAGCAGCGCGCCGCGCACGCGGACGACCTCGTTGAGCGAACGCCGCCACATCGCGGCGCTGAGCCCGGCGGCGTACGCGATGCTGCTCACAGCGCGCGCAGCCTTCCGCGCATCGCCAGCACCGAGAGCGCGGTCGTCACGAGCAGCAGCCCCGTCGCCGCGACCAGGCCCTTCCACGGGTCGCCGAGCGCTGCCGACGCATGCAGCGCCCCGCGGATGCCCTCGACGACGTACGTCAGCGGGTTGAACACCGCGATGTGCCGGAGCGTCGGGCCCAGCAGCGCGCGCGGGAAGAACGCAGGTGCGGTGAAGAGGAAGACGAACACGATCGGGAACAGGTTCTGCAGCAGCGAGAGCGAGCCGGTACGCAGCGCGATCGCCGAGGCGAGGCCGGCCATGCCGCCGGCGGCGATCGCGGCGATGCAGATCGCGACGAGCACCCCGGCGACCCCGCCCTGGTAGCGCGCGCCGAAGACGAACGCGACGCTGAGGAACAGCGTCGCCTGCGCGACGCCGAGCGCGATCGACGCCGAGATGCGCCCGAGCACGATGCTGACCCGCTGCACGGGCGCCGTCAGGAGCCGGTCGAAGAAGCCGCCCTCGATGTCCGCGGCGAGCGCGACGCCGGCCGTCAGCCCGGCGAGCAGCGCGCCCTGCACGAGCGTGCCGCCGACGACGAAGCCGACGTACGCGCCGGTCGACGGGAACCCCGGGAGGTGGCGCGCGGCGGAGGTGCCGCTGGCGATCACCGCGAGCAGCAGCAGCGGCAGCAGGAAGGCCGGCAGCAGGAACTGCGCGCGCCGCAGCTGTGAGCGCAGCGCGCGCGCGGCCAGCGCGGCGACGACGCGCGCCTGGACGGCGGCGTCCTGGTCCAGCGCCGTCGCGCTCACGCGGTGAGGCTCGGCTCGGGCGCGGGGTCGTCGTGGCCGGCGTCGCCGGCGGCGTGCCCGGTGACGGCGAGGAACACGTCGTCGAGGGTCGGCGTCTCGACCTCGACCGTGTCGACCTCGATGCCGGCCTCGTCGAGGGTGCGCACGACCGGGGCGATCGCCCGCGCGCCGCTCATGCGGACCACCAGGCCGCCGCCTCGCCGGTGCGAGCACTCGCCGTGGGCGGCGAGCAGCTCGCGCGCGCGTTCGGACTCGCCCGGGTCGACGAGGTCGACGTGCAGCGCCGGCTCACCGACACGCGCCTTGAGCTCGTCGGGTGTGCCCTCGGCGACGATGCGCCCGCGGTCGATGATGCCGACGCGCTCGGCGAGCTGCTCGGCCTCCTCGAGGTACTGCGTCGTCAGGAAGACGGTGGTGCCGTCGGCGTGCAGCGCGCGCACCTCGCGCCAGAGCGCCGCGCGGCTGGCGGGGTCCAGGCCGGTCGTCGGCTCGTCCAGGAAGAGGACGCGCGGGCGCTGCACGAGCGCGAGCGCGAGGTCCAGGCGCCGGCGCATGCCGCCGGAGTACGTGCCGACGCGCCGGTCGGCGGCGTCGACCAGCTCGACGCGCTCGAGCAGGTCGTCGCCGCGCTCGCTCGCCGCGGCGCGGCGCAGGCCGTGCAGCGCGCCCTGCAGGCGCAGCAGCTCGCGGCCGGTCATCAGCGGGTCGAGCGCCGCCTCCTGGAGCGCCACGCCGATGACGCGGCGCGCGGCGCCCGCCTCGGCGACGACGTCGTGGCCGGCCACCCAGGCGCGCCCGCTCGTCGGGCGCAGCAGCGTCGTGAGGATGCGCACGGTCGTCGACTTCCCGGCCCCGTTGGGCCCCAGGAAGCCGTAGATCTCGCCGGCCGCGACCTCGAGGTTCACGCCGTCGACCGCACGCAGGCCTCCGGGGTAGGTGCGCACGAGATCCTCGACGAGGATCGCGCGCTGCTCGGCGGCGGTGGGCACTGCGGGAGCGTAGTGGGATGCAACCGGCTGCCCGAGCGCCGGCGCGCCGTCACCCGGCCGGCAGTGTCACGCGCAGGTGCCCGCCGCCGCTCGAGGCGAGCGCCTCGACGTTCCCGCCCGCGGCGCGCGCGAGTCGTCGTGCCAGCGGCAGCCCGAGGCCCGCGCCGTCGTGGGCCGAGCCGTTCGCCGCCCCGAAGCTCACGCCCGGGTCGAAGACGGTCTCGAGCCGGTCGGCGGCGATGCCGGCGCCGTCGTCGCACACGTCGATGTGGACGTCCCCGCCGTCGCGTGCGACCGCGACGGTGATCTGCGAGCGCGCGAAGCGCGTCGCGTTCTCCAGCAGCGGCGCGAGGACGCGCTCGGTGACCTGCGGGTCGACGCCCGCGCGCACGCGCGCCGGGCACGCGACGCTGACGGTCAGCCCGCGGCCGACGGCGGCGCCGGAGACGGTCTCGGCCGCGTGGCGCGCCGCGTCGCCCGCATCGCAGACGCCGGCCGTCGTCCCGGCCTCGGCACGCGCCGCCGCCATCAGCGTGTCGAGGATCGCGGTCATGCGCTCGGCGCTGCGGTGCATCAACTCGGCGGCCTCGCGCTGCTCGGCGCTCGTGTGCGGGCGGCGACCGAGCAGCTCGGCCTGCGCGGCGATGCGCGCGAGCGGCGTGCGCAGCTCGTGCGAGAGCTCCGCCGACAGGCGCTGCTCGTGGCGCAGGCTCGCCGCCACCCGGTCGAGCAGGCCGTCGAAGGTGGCGGCGAGGCGCTGCAGCTCGTCCGGGCGCTCGGCGCTGCCGAAGCGCCGGCCCAGGTCGTGGTCGCCCCAGTCGGCGGCCTGGTCGGTCATCGCCTGCATCGGGCGCAGCGCGCCGCCGACGGCGACCCAGGTCACGGCGAGCACCGCGGCGAGGATCGCGAGCGCGAGCAGGAGCGAGCCGATCAGCGCGAGCGACGTCGTGCGGTCGTACGCGGCCAGGGAGGTCGCCACGACGACGGTGCCCAGGCGCCGGCCGTCGGCGGCGAACGGGCGCGCGTAGAGCCGGAAGGCGTCGCCGCCGGTGTTCATGTAGCGCTCGCCGCCGGGGGCCAGGCCCGCGGCGGCCCGCATCAGCGCGGGGCTCGCGCGCGGGCGCTCGATCGCGTTCGTGCCCTCGAAGACCCAGACACCGCCGTCGAGCGCCGCGTCGCCAGGCCCCTCGGATGTCACGAGGCGGTCCTCGCGCGTGCTGACCGTCGTCGTCGCGGCCGCGGCGCGGGAGCGCAGCCGGCTGTCGACGTCCCCGCGCAGGCTCGAGGCGAGCAGCAGGTTGAAGGCGACGACCAGCACCGCGAGCGCGAGCGCGACCGCGGCGACCGCCCCGATCGTCACGCGGCCGCGCAGGGTTCCGGGGCGCAGGCGGGTCACGTCAGCCGGTAGCCGACGCCGTGCACCGTCTCGATGACCGGGGCGCCCCGCACATCGCGCAGCTTGCGCCGCAGCCGCGCGAGGTAGACGTCGAGCGTGTTGTCGTGGACGATCGCGCCCTCCGGCCAGCCTGCGCGCACGAGCTCGCGCCGCCTGGTGACCTCGCCGGGCGCCGCCGCGAGCGCCGCGAGCAGGCGGAACTCGGTCGGCGTGAGCTCGATGCGGACGTCCTCGCCGAGCAGCGCGTGGGCGGCGGGATCGAGTTGCAGGTCCCCGACGGCGCGGGCGCCGCCGCGGCCGCCGGCGCGGCGCAGCAGCGCCTGCAGGCGGGCGAGCAGCTCGGCGAGCACGAACGGCTTGCTGAGGTAGTCGTCGCCGCCGGCGGAGAAGCCCGAGAGCAGATCGGGGACCGCATCGCGGGCGGTGAGGAAGATCACGGGCGCACGCATGCCGCGGGCGCGCAGCGCCTGGCAGACGTCGCGGCCGTCCGCGTCGGGCAGGCCGATGTCGAGGATCACCGCGTCGGGCGCGTCGGCGACGGCGCGCAGCGCCCCCGCGCCGTCCATCGCCTGCACGACGTCGTAGCCCGCCTCGCGCAGCCCCTGGGCGAGCAGCGCCCGCAGGTCCGGGTCGTCCTCGACGACGAGGATGCGTGCCTCCACGACGTCAACGATAGGTCTCGGGCCTGAAGCCTGCCTGAACGGCGCGCGCCCGCCCCGGCCGTTCAGGAGCGCTTCAGCAGCGCGCCGCCACCCTGCCGGCATGACTGCGATCACGACGCCCGCGTCCGCGCCCTCCCGGCGCCGCCAGATGCTCAACAAGGTCCCGGAGATCACCCTCTACTTCTGGATCATCAAGATCCTCTGCACGACGGTGGGCGAGACGGCGGCCGACAATCTCAACGACAACCTCGGCCTGGGGCTGTCGAAGACCAGCTACGTGATGACCGCCGTGCTGGTGGTCGCGCTGGTCCTCCAGTTCCGCGTCCGCAAGTACATCCCCGGGATCTACTGGTTCGCGGTCGTGCTGCTCAGCGTCGTCGGCACCCTGATCACCGACAACCTCGTCGAGACCTACAACGTCGCGCTGACGACGACGACGATCATCTTCGGGATCGCGCTGGCGGTCACGTTCGCCGTCTGGTTCTGGAGCGAGCGCACGCTGTCGATCCACACGATCTACACCACCAAGCGCGAGGCGTTCTACTGGCTGGCGATCCTCTTCACGTTCGCCCTCGGCACCGCCGCCGGCGACCTCACCTCGGAGAAGCTCGCGCTCGGCTACCTCACCGCCGTGTTCCTGTTCGGCGGCGCGATCGCCCTCGTCACGGTCGCCCACTTCTGGCTGAGGCTCAACGCGGTCCTGGCGTTCTGGGTCGCCTACATCCTCACGCGGCCGTTCGGCGCCTCGATCGGCGACCTGCTCTCGCAGAAGCGGGTCGACGGCGGGCTCGGCCTCGGGACGACGGTCACGAGCATCATCTTCCTCACCACGATCCTCGTGGTCGTCATCTTCCTGGCGATCACGCGCCGCGACGTCTCCCCGACGGACACCTCGCTGATCGTCGAGGCGCCACACGACGGCGCGCAGGCGGGCCGGCCGGTGGCGGCGCTGGAGGGCGCCGACGCCTAGTACGCGTGGCCGCGCAGTGCGTAGTTCGCCACACCTTCATGCACGGCGCTACCGATGCCGGCGCGGGTGTGCCGTGGTGAGGTGGGACGCCCCGAACCACCGAGGAGCAATTCGCGCATGTCGACCAGCACCGCTCGCGGGCCGAGCAGTCCGTCCCAGGCCGCGACGACCTACCGGGCCGCCGTCGTGCACGAGTTCCGAGGGCCGCTGTCGGTCGAGCAGGTGCCCGCCGCGGCACTGCAGGCCGGGCAGGTCCGCGTTCGGGTCGAGGCCTGCGGCCTCTGCCACACCGACATCCACGCAGCTCACGGCGACTGGCCGGTGAAGCCGACGCCGCCGTTCATCCCCGGGCACGAGGGCGTGGGCATCGTCGTCGAGGCGGCGCCCGGCGTGACCGAGGTCGCGGTCGGCGACCGCGTGGCGATGCCGTGGCTCGGCTACGCGTGCGGCACGTGCGACCACTGCGTGTCGGGCTGGGAGACGCTCTGCCTCGAGCAGCAGAACATGGGCTATTCGATCGACGGCGGGTTCGGCGAGTACGCCGTCGCCTACGGTCGCTACGTCGTCAAGGTGCCGGACGCGCTCGACCCGCTCGACGCGGCGCCGCTGACGTGCGCCGGCGTGACGACGTACAAGGCCGTCAAGGTCGCGGGCACCCGCTCGTCGGATCTCGTCGCCGTCTTCGGCGTCGGCGGCCTCGGCCACCTGGCGATCCAGTACGCCGCGATCGCCGGCGGGCGCGTCATCGCCGTCGACATCCATGACGAGAAGCTCGCGCTCGCGCGTGAGCTCGGCGCTGAGTTCACGGTCAACGCCGCGAAGGAGGATCCGATCGCTGCGATCCAGGAGCTCGGCGGCGCCGACCAGGCGATCGCGCTGGCCGTCTCCCCGCGCGCGTTCGAACAGGCCTACGGTGCGCTGCGCCGCGGCGGGACGCTCGTCTTCGTCGCGCTGCCCGCGGACAACGAGGTCACGATCCCGATCTTCGAGACGGTGCTCAACGGCATCACGATGGTCGGCTCGATCGTCGGCACGCGCGAGGACCTGCGCGAGGTCTTCCAGCTCCACGCAGCGGGTCGCACCCACGTCATCCGCGAGACGCGCTCGCTGGACGGCGTCAACCAGGCGATCGACGACGTCGAGGCCGGCCGCGTGGCCGCCCGGATCGTCTTCGAGTTCTAGACACCCCCCCGAGCAGGAGAGGACAACAGAGAGATGGCAACCATCGAGCAGACGCCGACGACGATCGTCGACCCGGCGACCGCGGGCATCAAGCCCCGCTATGAGAACTTCATCGGCGGCGACTGGGTCCCCCCGTCGACCGGCGAGTACCACGACGACGTGACACCGGCGACGGGCCTGCCGTTCACGCAGGTGCCCTACTCCGGGCCCGCGGACATCGAGCTCGCGCTGGACGCGGCGCACGACGCGAAGGACGCCTGGGGCGAGGCGTCGACGACCGAGCGCTCACGCATCCTCAACCTCGTCGCCGATGCGATCGAGCAGAACCTCGAGACGCTCGCGATCGCCGAGAGCTACGACAACGGCAAGCCGATCCGCGAGACGCGCGCGGCGGACGTCCCGCTCGCGGCCGACCACTTCCGCTACTTCGCCTCGGTGATCCGCGGCGAGGAGGGGCGGATCTCGGAGATCGACAAGGACACGATCGCCTACCACTTCCGTGAGCCGCTCGGCGTCGTCGGCCAGATCATCCCGTTCAACTTCCCGCTGCTGATGGCGGCGTGGAAGATCGCCCCGGCGCTGGCCGCCGGCAACTGCACGGTCGTCAAGCCCGCGAGCCCGACGCCGTGGTCGATCCTGAAGTTCTGCGAGCTGATCCAGGACATCGTGCCGCCCGGCGTGCTGAACGTCGTCAACGGCCCCGGCGCCGAGATCGGCAAGGCGCTCGCGACGAACAAGCGCATCTCGAAGATCGCGTTCACCGGCGAGACGGCGACCGGCCGCCTGATCATGCAGTACGCCGCGCAGAACATCATCCCCTCGACGACCGAGCTCGGCGGCAAGTCGCCGAACATCTTCTTCGCCGACGTGATGGCCGAGGACGACGACTACCTCGACAAGGCGATCGAGGGGCTCGTGCTCTACGCGTTCAACAAGGGCGAGGTCTGCACGTGTCCGTCGCGCGCGCTGATCCACGAGTCGATCTACGACGCGTTCATGGAGCGCTGCCTGGCGCGGATCGCGCAGATCAAGCAGGGCCATCCGCTCGATCCCTCGACGATGCTCGGCGCGCAGGTCTCGACATCGCAGATGGAGAAGATCACGAGCTATTGCGGGATCGGCGTGTCCGAGGGCGCGGAGCTGCTGACCGGTGGCAGCGCGTCGCACCTCGGGGGCGACCTGGATGGCGGCTACTACTTCCAGCCGACCGTCTTCAAGGGCGAGAACAAGATGCGGATCTTCCAGGAGGAGATCTTCGGC
Source organism: Solirubrobacteraceae bacterium (assembly GCA_036510915.1). GTDB lineage: Bacteria > Actinomycetota > Thermoleophilia > Solirubrobacterales > Solirubrobacteraceae > F1-60-MAGs163. The sequence continues at coordinate 9,585 of DATCDC010000001.1, forward strand.
CCGGTGCTCGCCGTCACGACGTTCAAGGACGACGCCGACGCGCTGGCGATCGCGAACGACACGATGTACGGTCTCGGCGCCGGCGTCTGGACGCGCGACGCCAACCGTGCCTACCGGATGGGCCGCGCGATCAAGGCGGGGCGCGTGTGGACCAACTGCTTCCACCTGTACCCGGCGCACGCCGCGTTCGGCGGCTACAAGGTCTCCGGCGTCGGCCGTGAGAACCACCAGATGATGCTCGACCACTACAGCCAGACGAAGTGCCTGCTGGTCAGCTACGACCCCAAGCCGCTCGGCTTCTTCTGATCCGAGCGACGGAATGGCCGACCGGATCACCGCGACGGAGGAGGCGCTCGAGGCCATCGAGCGCCTGACCTCCAAGCACGGAAGGCTGATGCTCTTCCAGTCCGGCGGCTGCTGTGATGGAAGCTCGCCCCTCTGCCTGCAGGAGGGCGAGCTCATCACGGGCCCCGGCGACACGCTGCTCGGCGAGGTCGGCGGGATGCCGGTGTGGATCGACGCCGACCAGGACCGGCGCTGGAATCACCCGAGCTTCGTGCTCGACGTCGCGCCCGGTCCGGCCTCCGGGTTCTCGCTCGAGGGGCTCGACGGCATCCACTTCATCACGCGGTCCTGAGCGGCTGCTCACCCGCCGCCCGGCACGACGGTGAGCTCGAGCGGACGCTGCTGGCGCACGCGCATGCCCAGGCGGGCCGCGACGGCGTGGGCCGTGTGTGCGACCTCCTCGCCGCTGTGGTGCAGCGCCAGCGGGCGCAGCAACTCGCCGCCGGGCCCGAAGCAGGCCGCCTCGTCCTCGGCCAGCCAGAAGATGCACGAGCCGAGCGCGTCGGGGAACCAGGACCGAATCTCATCCTGCAACGCGGCGCGCGCGGCCCGCGGCGGCCCGGCGAGCCCCGGGCGCGCAAGGATGCTCAGGCGCTCCAGGCGCGCGAGCAGCTCGAGCAGCGCTGCGCGCGTGACCGGCCGGGCCTGCGGGACCGCGACGGCGGCGCTCATGAGCCGGCCCCCGCCGTGCCGGCGCCGACGGGGGCGCGCAGGCTCCCGGCCATCGCGTGGTAGCCGCCGTCGACGTGCAGGATCTCACCGGTGACCGCCCGCGCCAGGTCGGACAGCAGGAAGCAGACGACATCGGCGACCGGGCCGGGGTCGCGTGCGTCCCAGGCGATCGGCGAGCGCGACTCCCACGCCTCGAGCAGGCGATCGAAGTCCGGGATGCCGCCCGCTGCGCGCGTGTGCAGCGGGCCGGCGGCGACCAGGTTGGCGCGCACGCGGCGCGGGCCGAGGTCGCGCGCGACGTAGCGGTTGACCGACTCCAGTGCGGCCTTGCAGACGCCCATCCAGTTGTAGACCGGCCAGGCGCCGCCCGCGTCGAAGTCCAGCCCGACGAGTGAGCCGCCGCCGGGCGGCGCGAGGTCCGCGAGGATCGAACCCAGCGAGGCGTAGGAGAAGGCGCTTGTCTGGAAGGCGAGGTTGACGCCCTCGGCGCGCGCGGCGAAGAAGTCGCCGGCCAGGGCGTCGCGCGGGGCGAAGGCGATCGCGTGCAGGATGCCGTCGACCGTGCCCCAGCGCTCGCGCAGGTCCGCCGTGAGCGCGGCCACGTCGTCGGCCGACGTCGCGTCGAGGTCGACGACCTCGGTGCCGCGGGGGAGGTGGCGCGCCGCGTCCTGCGTGAGCGAGCGGTCGCGCGGGAAGGCGGTGAGCAGGACCTCGGCCCCGAGCAGCTGCGCGCGCTCGGCGACCGCGAAGGCGATGCTGTCGGTGGTGGCCAGGCCGGTGATGATCAGGCGCTTGTCGGCGAGCATGGATCTCCTGTCGGGGTGTGGTCGTTCATGGCCGCGCGTACGCGGTCGTCCTTGGCATGCGCGTCGGCGGCCAGGTCCTCCTGGGCCGCGCGGACCGCGCGCATGAGGCCGGGGTCGCCGAGCGCGAGGATGCGCGCGGCGAGCAGGCCCGCGTTGTGGGCGCCGGCGATCGAGACGGTCGCGACGGGGACGCCCGCGGGCATCTGCACGATCGACAGCAGCGAGTCGAGGCCGTCGAGATGGCGCAGCGGCACCGGCACGCCGATCACCGGCAGCGGCGTCGCCGCGGCGAGCATCCCCGGCAGGTGGGCGGCGCCGCCGGCGCCCGCGATCAGCACCTGCAGGCCGCGCCCCTGCGCGGCGCCCGCGTACTCGAGCATCGCGTGCGGCGTGCGGTGGGCGGAGACGACGCCGACCTCGTGGGCGACGCCGAGCCCGGCGAGCGCCTCCGCGGCCGGGCGCATCGTCGGCAGGTCCGAGTCGCTGCCCATCACGATCCCGACGAGCGGCGCGTTCACGACGCCCGCCCTTCGAGCAGCGCCGCGGCGTGCAGCGCGGCCGCGCGGGCGGCCCGCAGCTCGGTCCAGCAGACGGTGACGTGCCCGAGCTTGCGCCCGGGCCGGGCCGCCTTGGCGTAGAGGTGCACGTGGGCGCCGGGCACCGCGAGCGCCGCGGGCAGTCGCGTGCGCGGATCGCTGCCGTCGGGCGGGCCGACGACGTTGACGCAGGCGACGGCCGGCGCCGTCGCGTCGCCGGCGCCGAGCGGCCAGCCGAGCACCGCGCGCAGGTGCTGCTCGAACTGCGAGGTGACGGCGCCCTCGATCGTGTGGTGGCCGCTGTTGTGCGGGCGCAGCGCGAGCTCGTTGACGAGCAGGCCGCCGGGCGTGGCGAACAGCTCGACGGCCATGATCCCGGTCGCGTCGATCGCCTCGGCCAGTTCCAGAGCGAGCGCCTGCGCCTGCGCTGCGAGTGCTGCGTCGATCGGGGCCGGAGAGAGGATCTCGCGGCACATCGCCTCGCGCTGGACGGTCTGGGCGGCCACGTAGGCGACGCGCTCGCCGCCGCGCGCGCGGGCGACGAGCACCGAGAGCTCGCAGTCCAGGGCGAGGTGCGGCTCGAGCAGGATGCCGCCGGGCGTCTCGCCCAGCAGGCGCTCGGCGTCGGCGAGCCCTTGCAGCGTGAAGACGCCGCGCCCGTCGTAGCCCTCGCGCGGGGTCTTGGCGATGAGCGGCCAGCCGTGCTCGCCGGCGAAGCGCTCGGCGTCGGCCGGCGTGCGCGCGTGCGTGAACGCCGGCACCGGGAGGCCCAGCCCCGCGAGCAGCCGGCGCGCGTGCAGCTTGTCCTGGGCGGCGAGCTTGGCGCCTGCACCCGGGGCGAGCACCACGCCCTCGTCCTGCAGCGCGCGCAGGTGCTCGGGCGGGATCCGCTCGTGGTCGAAGGTCAGCACGTCGCAGCCGGCGGCGAGGGCGCGCAGGGCGCCGAGGTCATCGGGCGCGCCCAGGACGTGCGCGGCGCCGGCGCGCACCGCCGGGTCGTCCGCGGAGGCTGCGAGCACGCGCAGCTCGACGCCCAGGGCGATCGCCGCCTGGTGGGTCATCCGCGCGAGCTGGCCCGCGCCGACCATCGCCACGCGGGCGCTGGGCGCCTGCGCGCCGGCCCGCGGCGCCGGACCCGACTCGAGGACGGAGCCGACCGCGCTCACCGGAAGTACTCCGGCCGGCTGACGTAGGTGTCGGAGAGGAACATCACTCCGGAGGACTCGTCCAGCAGCGGGCGCAGCCCGGCGATGACCGCGTCGGCGCGGTCCTCCGGGAGCACCGTGATCAGCAACTCGAGCGCCGCCTGGTCGTTGAACAGCAGGCGCCCCTGGTGGTAGCCATCGTGCCCCAGGCCTGAGACGCCGCTGAGGCTGGTGAAGCCCGCCGCGCCGGTGGCCTGGAAGAGCTCGCGGACGGCGGGCGCGTCCGCACCCGTCACCACGACCTCGATCTTGGTCATCTTCGTCAGGTCCGCCCGGCTCATCGCGTCGCCTCCAGCCAGGGCCGCCAGCCGTCCGGCGTGCGCCGCCGCCAGGGGTCCCCGTGGTTCTCGCGGGCCGCGAGGGCGACCCACTCGTTGTCGAAGAGGTGTTGCAGCACGGTGTTGCGCGCGACGATCGCGTCGATCCGCGCCAGCGGCGCCTGGACGACCGCCAGCAGGCGCAGCGGCTCGTGGACGAGGCGCTCGCCGTCGCTGACCGACTGCCACGGCAGCCCGAGCTGCAGGTCGCCGTCGTGCCCGGCGATGACGCCGACCGACGCGACCACGTTGTGGATCGTCTTCGTGCCGGCGCCGAAGACCTCCGGGTCCACGGAGGAGAAGAGGTACTGGCAGCTGATCCACTGCGCGACGACCAGCGGCGCGGTGAGGATCGTCTCCAGCGCTGTCCCGTCGGCGTCGACCCCCGCCTCGTAGGAGTGCAGGAACGTGCGCCGCCCGAGGTCCAGGCCGCGCGTCAGCGTGCGCGGGCCGACGATGAACGCGGCGTTCCCGGCCAGGCCCCACTCGGGGTAGACCTGGGCCCAGTCGGTCGAGCGAGCGCGGGCGTGCCGCGCGGCGGCACGGGCGGTCGGCTGCGCCGGCGCGCCCGGCAGGCTCGCGCAGCGCTCGGCGCTGAGCGCCTCGCCGGCGTGCTGCAGGTCGGCGGCGAGCTGCGCGAGCTCCGCGTGGTGGCCCGGCGGGACGAGCTGCGCGTCGAGCAGCTCGACCTGGTCGGTCGCCGTGTCGTGCTCGGCGGCGACGAACCACGTGTCGTCGGGGATCACCATGCCGTCCCGCGCCAGGCCGTCGCGCACGTCCGTGCCGTTGAGGATCGCCGCGGCGACGCGCGCGTTCGGCGCGCCGCGGTTGCCGCCGCAGGCGCCGCAGTCCAGCGAGGCGGCGTAGGGGTTGTTCTCGGTCGTGCTCCCGTGGCCACAGAGCACGACGAGCCGGCCGAAGCCGCCGGTCAGCCCCATCATCGTCAGCGCCGCCCGCGCGAACAGCAGCCGCTCCTCGAGCGAGAAGCTCTCGTGCACCGCCAGCGAGGTCGGCGCAGGGGGCACGGCGCGGCGCGCGAGCCTGCCGCGCAGCGCCCCGAACCGGCCCGCGAGCAGCGTGCGCCCGGCGGCGAGCGGGCCGGCGACCCAGCCCGAGGCCTCGGCCAGCGCGAACGGCGCCACCAGGTCGTCCTTGGCCGCGTGAAAGCCGTCGTGCGCGCCGGCGAGCGCGCGTGCGCCTGCCAGGCGCCGCTCGGCGAGCGCCTCGGCGCCGCTCGCCGGCCGCTCGGCGACGACGTTGCGCGCCTCGAGCAGCACCGGGCAGAGCGCGCTCGGCGCGCCGCCGGAGAGGTCCTGGAAGCGGATCGCGACGGCGAAGAATCCGGCGAAGCCGAGCGTCTCGTAGGGCCCGGTGGCCTCCATGTGGCGGCGCAGCCCCTCCGAGCGCACGTCGATGCAGCAGACCAGCTGGGCGGCGGGCCGGGTCGTGGCGGCGGCGGGCTCGTTGCCGGCCAGGCGCGTGAGCAGCTCGTCGCGGTAGTGGCCCTCGTAGGAGTCCTGCCAGATCAGCGCCCGCTCGGCGACCGGCAGCTCGGCGAGCAGCGCGGCGACCCTCGCGAGCTCGCTGCCGGTCGCCTCGCCGGCGCCGAGCGCGGCGGCGGCGCGCTCGGCGCGCTCGCCCGGCGTCGCCGTTCGTCGGGCGGGGTCGAGGGCCGGCTCCTGCGCGGGGGCGTGCTCGAGCAGCAGCGTCTCGTAGGTGAGCCGCAGCGCGAGGTAGCCGACGAGGTCGATGCCACCGCCGTGCTCACCGCTCCAGCGCACGTGCGCCGCCCACCCGGGCAGGCGCGTGAGGTGCGCCTGGAGCGTGCCGCGCTGGGCCTCGACCGCGACCCCGAGCGCCTCGAGCGCGTCCAGCAGCGCGTCGTCGGCACGCTCGGCGAGCTCGCGCAGGCGCTCGCGGACCGCGCCGGGAAGCGAGCGGTCCCTGGCCGCAAGCGCGCGCCACGCGGGGTAGAAGCCCGCCTCGCGCCCGGGCATCGGCCAGGCGCCGGCATCGTCCAGGAACGCCGCGCACCACTTCGTCGTCTGGGCGTCGACCCGGTCGGCGACCCGCGGTGCCTCACGCTCGCTGCGCGTGCGGGCAAGCCGGCGCGGCGCCGGCGCGGGCTCGCCGTGCAGCAGGTCGGCGAGCAGCAGCTCGCCGGGCTGCGCGGGGCGGCCGCCGAGCACCGGCGCGGACGCGGCGAGCAGTCGGGGGACGCGACGGCGCAGCGCGGCGAGCAGGTCGGCGTCGGTGATCCGCCCCGCCGCGTGCTCGCGGCGGAACGCCGGCTCGGTCAGCGTGCCGCGGGCGCCGAACAGCCGGCCGCCGATCTCGATCGCCTCGCCGAACGGCCGGTCCTCGAGGCCACTGAGCGGGTTGACGGCGATGAACGTGTCGATCGGCCAGTACGGCGCCAGCACGCGCGCGGCGATCGCGATGTCGCTGCGCAGCCGCGCGCGCTCGGCGGCGCGGGTGGTGTCGACGGTCAGGCTCACAGTCGGCCTCCCTCGGAGTGGGCGAGCAGGCCGCCGGCCGGCACCAGTGCGCCCGTGCGGCGGGACGGCCTCGGGCGGCGCGCGCCGGAGCGGACCTGGCCGGCGCCGAGCGCGAGCACGTAGAGCGTGCGGTGCAGCTCGGCCAGCCGCGCGTGATGCCCGAGCAGCCGGACGGCGTTCGCCGCGACGAGCACCGCGAGGACCGGCGCGATCAGCGCCGGCGCGACCGTCGCGTCGCCGGCGCCGGCGAGCGCGGGAGCGAGGAAGCTCGTGAAGGCCCCGGCCAGCAGCACGTACGCCGGAGCGAGGAGGAGCAGCGCGGCGAGCGCGGCGAGCGCCCCGCGCGTCGTCGGGTGGCGCAGCAGCCAGCCCCAGGTCGCCGCGGCGGCCGTCGCCCAGGCGAAGGCGAGCAGCAGGCGCGTGCTGGTCTGCTGGTCGCTCGCGGGGTGCAGCAGCGCGAGCGCCGCGAGCAGCACGCCGGCGGGGACGAGCAGCGCGAACGCCCCGGCGCCGCGCCGCCGGCTGCGGGAGGCCGGTGGCGCGGGCGGCGCCTTGCGCTCGCCGACGTGGCGGCCGACCGCCGAGCCCGAGCCCAGGAACAGCGCCGCCTTGTACATCCCGTGCGCGACGAGGTGGAAGATCGCGGCGGCGAACCCGCCGACGCCGCACGTCATCACCATGAAGCCCATCTGGCCCATCGTCGAGTGCGCCAGCGCACCCTTCACGTCGGGCTTTGCCAGCATCAACGTCGTGCCGTAGACGAGCGTCGCGGCGCCGGCGGCGAAGGCCAGCCAGGTCGCCGCGCGCGAGGCGCCGAACAGCGGGCTCAGGCGCACCAGCAGGATCCCGCCGGCGTTGACGACGCCGGCGTGCAGCAGCGCCGAGACCGGCGTCGGCGCCGCCAGCGTCGCTGGGAGCCAGCGCTGCAGCGGCAGCTGCGCCGAGCGCGCGCAGGCGGCGACGACGACCAGCCCCGCGACGAGCGCGAGCAGCGCGGGCCGCTGGGCGAGCTGCGACGCGCGGTCGCCGAGGCCGGACAGGTCGATCCGCCCCCAGGCCAGCGTCGCGACCAGGACGCCGGCCCAGAGCGCGCCGTCGCCGATCAGCAGCGCCTGCGTCGTGCGGCGCACGCCCTCGCGCGCCGCATCGAGCTGCGGGTAGAGCGCCAGCAGCAGGCAGAACGCCGCCCCCGCGAGCGTCCAGGCGAGCGCCAGGCCGACGAGCGTCGCCGCGGCGACGAGCGCCGCGGTCGCGCTGGTGAGCAGGCCGGTCGCCGTGAAGAAGCGCCCGGCGCGCGCGTCGCCGCGCAGGTAGCGCCCGGCGAACGACTGGACGACGGCGCTGACCCCGAAGATCAGCGGCAGCAGGACGGCCGTGAGGCGGTCGGCCCAGAGGCCGATGCCCGTGCTCCCCGCCGTCGCGGAGATCGGGCCGTCCGCGGCGATCAGGACCGCGAGCGCGAGCGCCGCGGCGAAGGCGATGCCCGCCGCGCCCGCGCCGATCCGCGCGCGCTGGGCGTCGGGACGGCGCGTGAGGGCGGCGAGCAGCGCGGCGACGGCCGGGAGGGCCACGAGCGCGACGAGCAGGAGCGGCTTGAACATGCGCGGAGTAATACACGATTCAAATTACGTATGTCAAGAGACGTCTATTTCAAAGTGGGATTTGCGCTGCCGCCGTCGTAAGCTGCGGTCATGGCGGAGTGGACGTTCCTGACCAATCACGCGCACGTCCTGCTCTGCGTCGCCCGCGATCCGGGCACCCGCCTGCGCGACGTCGCCGACCACGTCGGGATCACCGAGCGCGCCGCGCAGCGGATCGTCGCCGAGCTCGTCGAGGCCGGGTATCTCGAGCGCCAGCGCGAGGGCCGGCGCAACCGCTACCGGCTCAACGACCAGCTGCCGCTGCGCCACCCGCTCGAGCGCGACCACCCGGTCGGCGAGATCCTCGCGGTGCTGCAGTCCGGCGATCCGCAGGCCGCACCCGCCACAATCCCCGAATGACCAGCGATCACGTCGACGTGCTGATCGTCGGCGCCGGGCTGTCGGGCATCGGCGCGGCCCACCACCTGCAGCGCCGCTGCCCGGGGCGCAGCTACGCGATCCTCGAGGCACGAGCGGCGATCGGCGGCACGTGGGACCTGTTCCGCTACCCGGGCATCCGCTCGGACTCGGACATGCACACGCTGGGCTACGCGTTCCGCCCGTGGACCGAGGCCAAGGCGCTCGCCGACGGGCCGTCGATCCGGCGCTACATCCGCGAGACGGCCAGTGAGGACGGCAGCGACCGCCACATCCGCTTCGGCCACCGTGCGGTGGGCGCGCAGTGGTCGACCGCCGACGCCCGCTGGACGGTCGAGATCGAGCGCGCCGAAGCCGGCGAGCACGTCACGATGACCTGCGGCTTCCTCTTCCTGTGCAGCGGCTACTTCCGCTACGACCACGGCTACACCCCGCAGTTCGAGGGCGTCGAGCGCTTCGCCGGACGCATCGTCCACCCGCAGCAGTGGACCGACGACATCGACTACGACGGCCGGCGCGTCGTCGTGATCGGCAGCGGCGCGACGGCGGTGACGCTCGTGCCCGCGCTCGCCCGCCGTGCCGCGCACGTGACGATGCTGCAGCGCTCGCCCACCTACATCGTCTCGGTGCCCGCCGAGGATCCGATCGCCGTGGCGGTGCGCCGCGTCCTGCCCCAGCGCGCCGCCTACACGCTCGTGCGCTGGAAGAACGTGCTGCTGACGATGCTCGTCTTCCAGCTCAGCCGCCGGCGCCCCGCGCTGGTCAAGCGGCTGATCCGCCAGGGCCTCGAGCGCGAGCTGCCGGCCGGCTACGACATCGACACGAACTTCACGCCGCGCTACGACCCGTGGGACCAGCGCATGTGCGTCGTCCCCGAGGGCGACCTGTTCGCCGCGATCCGCGACGGGCGCGCGAGCGTCGTCACCGACACCGTCGACAGCTTCACCGAGACCGGGCTGCGGCTGGGCTCCGGCGCGGAGCTCGAGGCCGACCTGATCGTGACCGCGACCGGCCTGGAGCTGGAGGCGCTCGGCGGCATGGAGCTGCGCGTCGACGGCGAGCCGGTCGAGCTCCCGCAGAAGCTCGGCTACAAGGGGATGATGCTCTCGGACGTGCCGAACATGGCGATGTCGCTCGGCTACACCAACGCCTCGTGGACGTTGAAGTGCGACCTGACCTGCGAGTACGTCTGCCGGCTGCTGAACCACATGGCCGATCACGGCTACGCGCAGTGCGTCGCGCGTGATCGCGACCCCGCCCGCCCGACGGAGCCGTTCATCGACCTCACCGCGAGCTACGTCCAGCGCTCGATCGCGCGCTTCCCGCGCCAGGGCCTGCGCACGCCGTGGCGCCTGCATCAGAACTACGCGCGCGACATCGCGATGCTGCGCCACGGCCCGCTCGAGGACGAGGCGATGGAGTTCAGCGGCGCGCCCGCCCCGGTGCCCGAGGAGCCGGTGGCCGCCTGAGGACTCAACGCGCCGGATTCCGGGCACCGTCCGGTCGCGGGATTCGACCAGTACCACGAGCCGCCCGGGGAGCTGTCGCGACGATCACCGCCTACGTACGCGCCGCGACGCGGGGCATCACGCCGTCGCCCAGCGCCTTGCCCGGTCAGGGCTGCGCGAAGTAGCCTGCCGCGCATCGTCACCGACGACACCCGCTCCGAGCTGCTGCGCTACCACCTGGCGACGCGCCGGGCCGCCCCCGGCCTGGCGCAGCGCGCGATGCGCCGGTTGATGCGCGTGCTGCTGGTGCCCTTCCGCCCGCGCGCCGAGGGTGTCGAGAACATCCCGGCCGGCCCGGTCGTGCTGGCGGCGAACCACGGCTCCTACTGGGATCATTTCTTCCTCGGCATCTTCGTGCACCGCGAGATCAACTTCATGACCGCGGCGGAGTTCTTCCCGAACCGCGTCCTGGGCACGGTCATGCAGAAGGTGGGCTCCTTTCCAGTGCGCCGCGGGGCGGCCGACACGGATGCGTTGGAGACGGCGGCGGTCATCCTCGGCCGCGGCGGCCTCGTGGTGATCTACCCCGAAGGCGGGGTCTGCAAGCACGGGGAGATCTCTGAGCGCCCGCGCGCGGGCGTCGGTGGGCTGGCGCTGCGCAACGGGGCGCAGGTCGTCCCGGTGGCGATCCACCCTGCGACGAGCCTCCACAAGCTGGGCTTCCTGAGGTTCCCGCGCGTCACCGTGCGCTTCGGCCCCCCGATCCCGCACGCGCCGCAGCCGGACGCTCAGCGCGAGCGCCAGCAGCAGGCCGCCGAGCGCATCTGGGCCGAGGTGGTCGACCTCTACGCCGCGGCCGGACGCGCCCCCGCCGCGGTCTGAGCGGCCAGTACACGTGGCCCGAAGTTCTGCGTGGAATTCAGCGCGGGCGCGAGCGCGCGCCGCCGAAACCCGCAGAACTTACGGCCGCGTGTACTAGGAGACGAACAGCGACGCCGGAGCGTCCTGGAGCGCCAGCCGCGCGGCTCGCCGCCCCGCGGCGCGCATCGCGTCGAGCATGTGGAACTCGAGCAGCCCGACGCCGTCGTCCTCCGGCAGGACGACGAGATCGGCGTGCCGCCTCGCGGCCTCGGCCGTGTCGACGCTTCCGAGCAGGACGAGCCTCGTGATGGTCTCCCCGATCGTCGGCATCGGGGCGTCGTCGTCCCAGGGCCAGTCCGCCCGCGCGCGCCGCCGTCCCGCCTGATGGCCGTTGGCAGCGGCCGGCTCGGAGCGCGCGGTCACGTCGACCGCGATCACCGGGCCCTCGGCGCGCAGCGCCATCTCATCGACGGGCAGGTTGTTGAGCGCCCCGCCGTCGATGAGGAAGCGGGCGCCGTCGGCGACGGGCGGGGCGAGCCCGGGCAGGCACATGCTGGCGCTGACCGCATAGGCGAGCGATCCGGTGCGATGGACGACCTGCTCGCCGCCGATCAGGTCGGACGACACGCAGAAGAAGTCGCGGGGCAGGAGCTCGATCGTGCCGGGGAGGTTGCGCACGAAGAGGCGCTTGACCTTGTCACCGCGGATCACGGAGACGCGCGGGATGCGGTAGTCCGTCAGCGGGTTGCGGCGGACCCACTCGTCGTAGCAGCGCGCGTCGATCTCGTCGGGGTCGAGCTCCATCGCGAACATCGCGCCGATGAAGGCGCCCATGCTCGTGCCACCGACGCGGTCGATCTCGATGCCGACGTCGAGCAGCTCCTGGAGGACCCCCAGGTGCGCGAACGATCGCGCGCCGCCGCCGGACAGGACGACGCCGACCGAGCGGCCCGTCAGCCGCCGTGCCAGGCGGCGGACGTCCGCGCCGACGCTCGCGTCGCGCACGAGGTGCGTGGCGGCCGGGCGCAGCTCCTCGAGCCACGCCGGCGCGTTCTCCGCCGCACTGGTCAGGACCAGGTCACAGCCGAGCAGCGCCGGATGGTGGCGCAGCCAGTCGGGCGGGCGGGCTCCGCCGGCGACGCCGACGATCCGGTCGGCCTGGCGCAGGCAGAACTCCGCCCAGGCGTCCGGGGTGCTCGGCCCGCTGAGGGCATGCGAGACGAGCAGCACGCGGTCGTGGCGGTGCTCGAGATCGTCGAGCTGCGCGAGCGTCAGCTGCGGCTCGTTCCCCGTCGGCGCATCGAGTCGCGCGAGGCGCTCCCATCCACCGATGGCGGCCGCCAGACCGTCGGCGATCGCGTCGAGGCGGACGTCAGGGCCCAGGGGCACGAGCGCGATCGAGGCGACCCCGCCGCGGGTCGGCGGAACGCGCGGGCGGCTGGCCTGGAGCTGCGTGCCCAGCTCGCGGGTGAGGCCGACCGCGAAGGAGGGCTCCTCGCGCAACAGCCGCTCGAACTCATCGCGTCCGAGCTTCAGCAGCTCGCTGTCGCGCCGCGCGCGGATCGACGCCGACCGCGGCGCGCCCGTCAGCAGCCCGAGCTCGCCCAGGACGGCGCCGCGGCTCAGCGTCAGGATGTGCTCGCCGTCGGCGTCGACCACCTCGCAGCGCCCGCCGAGCACGACGTACAGCGCGTCGGCTGGGTCACCCGCGCGGAAGAGGTGGCTCCCGCCCGGCAGCTGGACGAGCTGCGCGCGGTCGGCGATCTCCTCGCGCAGCGCCGGGTCGAGATCGCGGAAGATCGACACCTCGCCGAGCGTCTCGGCGGGCGTCTTCGGGATCGGTGCATCCGCCCGCGCCGGAGCCGCCCGCTGAAGCGGCGCCTGGATCTCCGGCAGGACGGGGAGCGCGGCGATCCGCTCCGCCTCCGCGCGCGCCTGGGCCGCGCTCGCCTCCGCCGGCGTCGTGATGTGGCCGAGGGTCCAGCCGAGCAGGGCGGCGGAGCCCAGGCAGGCCGCGGCGAAGGTCCAGCCGTTGTCGAAGGCGTCCAGGACGGCCTGCGCGTCGCGCGGGTCAGGGGTGCCGACGACCGCGACCAGCAGCGCGACGCCGAGCACGGCGCCGAGCTGGCGCGCGACCGAGTTCAGTGCCGTCGCCGTCGCGAAGCGCTCCCCCGGCGCCGCCGCGACCGAGGCGGCGGCGAGCGTCGGGAGGGTCGCGCCCGCGCCGACGCCGAGCACGGCCATGATCGGCAGCCACTCACCGACGAAGTCGGGCGTCGGGCCCACGACGGTCACCAGAAGCACCACGCCGCTCGTCCACACGAGGGCGCCGGGGATCGCGACGCCGGCATAGCCGACGCGATCGATCAGCCGGCCGAGCGGGCGGGCGACCGCCGCGGCGACGAACGGCGCGGGCGTGAGCGCCAGGCCGGCGTCGAGCTCGGAATACCCCCAGACCGTCGTCAGGAAGAGCACGTTGCACAGCAGGTAGGCGAAGTACCCGGCGCCCGCGAGCAGGCTCAGCGTGTTCGCCGCCGTGAACGACCGGATCCGCAGCAGGTCGATGTCGAAGACCGGCGAGGGGTGCCACGTGCAGCGGCGCGCGAACACCAGCCCGAGGACGACTGCGGCACCGGCGGGGACGAGGACGAGCGCGCTCGTCCAGCCCTGATCCGGGCCCTCGACGATCGCGAATGTGAGCAGCGCGATCGCCAGCGCGAACAGGCCCGCTCCGGCGAGGTCGGGCATCGTGCGCCGTCCGGGCGCGCGGCTCTCGACGAGTCTGCGGCCCGCGAGGACGATCGCCACCAGGCCGATCGGGAGGTTCACCAGAAAGGTCAGCCGCCAGTTCGCCACTTCGATGAGCACGCCGCCGACGGCCGGGCCGAGGCCGGCGGCGATCGCGGCGATCGCGCCCCAGAGGGCCACCGCATGCGCGCGGCGCGCAGACCCGAACGCGTGCAGGACGAGCGCGAGCGACGCGGGAACCATCGCCGCGGCCCCGAACGCCTGCAGGACGCGTGCCGCGATCAGGAGGCCGAGCGACGGGGCGGCCGCGCAGAGGACGGACGCGAGCGTGAAGATCGCCACGCCGGTCGTGAACACGCGGCGGCGGCCCAGCAGGTCCGAGAAGCGCCCGGCCGGCACGAGGAAGGCGGCGAAGACGACGTTGTAGGCGTTGAGCACCCAGGAGAGCGACCCGAGGCTGGCGGTCGGGAACGACAGCCGGATGCTCGGGAACGCGACGTTGACGATCGTCGCGTCGATGAACGCCATGAACACGCCGAGTGAGGCGACGAGCAGGACCGCGGTGGGCGCGACCGTGCTGCGTCGCCTGGCGTCCTCCGCGGTCGCAACCGCCGTCGCGGGAGCCTCAAGTGCCTCGTCCATCGCCCATCCCCCCCAATGCTGTGCGTCGCACCCCCGGGCACGAACGCCGGACGGCGCCTGTTCTACCTGACCGCCGGGTCAGCAGGCAAGTCGCAAGCTGGCGGATCGCCGCCAGGTGGTCGTCGGCCCGCCCCGTTGTGGCGCGGGCGCGCCGCGGGGACCCTGACGCCGAGCAGCTACGCGGCGGGCTGCTCGCCGCGGCGTGATCCGTGCTGCTCAGGCGTCGGCGGGGGCGGTCGCGACCGCGCCCCCCGGCGCCATGCGCAGGCTCGGCAGCAGCAGCAGCGCGGCCATCGCGCCGGCGAACGCCAGCAGGCCGCCGACGAAGAACGCGCCCTGGTAGCCGTGCACCAGCGCGGCGCCGCTGAGGCCCGAGACGCCGTGCGAGCGCACGTAGCCGCTCGTCAGCGAGCTGGCGAGGCTCGTGAGGACGGCGAGCCCGAGCGCGCCGCCCATCTGGCGCGAGGTGTTGACCAGCCCGGAGGCGAGGCCCGCGCGCTCCGGCGGCACGCCCGCGACCGCGGCGATGGTCACCGGGACGAACGAGAGGCCCATGCCGAGCGCCGTGATCACCGAGGGGACGAGCACGTCGCCCGCCCAGCTGCCGCTCGGTGAGATCTGGGTGAGGAGCAGGGCGCCCAGCGCGATCAGCGACATGCCGGTCGTGAGCGTCGCGCGCCCGCCGAAGCGCGCGACCAGGCGCGGCGCGAGCGTCGCGGTCACCGCGAGCGTGCCCGTCATCGGCAGGAACGCGAGGCCCGCCTGCAGCGCCGTCAGCCCGAGGACCTGCTGCAGGTAGAGCGAGAGGAAGAACCACAGGGCGAACATCGCCGCCCCCATCAGGCCGACGACGATGTTGGCGCCGGTGAGCGTGCGCGAGGCGAAGATCGACAGCGGCACGAGCGGCGCCGCGGCGCGACGCTCGATCACGCCGAAGAGCGCGAGCAGCACGATCGCCGCGCCGATGCCGGCGAGCACCTCGGCCGAGCCCCAGCCGTACTGCCCGACGCTGACGATCCCCAGGACGAG
Organism: Solirubrobacteraceae bacterium; assembly: GCA_036510915.1. Taxonomy (GTDB): domain Bacteria; phylum Actinomycetota; class Thermoleophilia; order Solirubrobacterales; family Solirubrobacteraceae; genus F1-60-MAGs163. The sequence goes on from DATCDC010000001.1 coordinate 24,710, forward strand.
CGCGATCAGGCCGGCCGTGAGCGTGACGGCGCCCGCCATGTCGAAGTGGCGGTGCTCGAGCGAACCGCGGCTCTCCAGGATGTAGCGCCAGGCCACCGGCACGAGCACGAGGCCGATCGGCACGTTGACGAGCAGGATCCAGCGCCAGCTCAGGGCGTCGGTGAGGATCCCGCCGAAGAGCGCGCCCGCCGACCCGCCGCCGGCGGCGACGGCCCCCCAGATGCCGAGCGCGCGGTTGCGCGCTGGGCCCTCGGCGAAGGTCGTCGTGATGATCGAGAGCGTCGCCGGCGCGACGATCGCGCCGCCGAGGCCCTGCAGCCCGCGCGCGGCGACGAGCTGCGCCGACGTCGCCGCCAGCGCGCCGAGCAGCGAGGCGAGCGAGAACACGCCGACGCCGATCAGGAACATCCGCTTGCGCCCGAGCAGGTCGCCCGCGCGCCCGCCGAGCATGAGGAAGCCGGCGAAGGTCACGGTGTAGGCGCTGACCACCCACTGCAGGTTGTTCTCCGAGAAGTCGAGCGCCGTGCGGATCGAGGGCAGCGCGACGTTGACGATCGAGACGTCGAGGATCACCATGAATTGCGCCGCGCAGGCGATCAGCAGGATGATTCCGGTGTGGACGGGGCGGCGTTCGGTCGGCACCCGGTCAGGATAGCAATCGTTGTGTCAGCAACTATTCTGTCTCACCCTGGCGGCACGATCGCGAACCGGTTCTTCCCGAGCAGCCGCCCGTAGCGCCGCGCGCCGAGCTTGCCGTAGCCGGGCCAGACGTACCACGTGTAGTGGCCGGCGGCGAGCCGCCGGTGTGTGCCGCGGTACAGCCAGCTCGTGTGCACGCGCATGCGCGCGTGGCGCGGCCAGGCGCTGAGGATCTTGCGCCCGCCGCGGAAGATCTGGACGTTGTAGTAGTCCGCCCCGCGCACCGGCTTCCAGCGCAGCTGCGGCGGCTTGGAGAGGCGGCGGTTCGCCGTCTTCGAAGCCAGCGTCACGATGGGCGGAGCCGCGGGCGTGACGACGGTGGCGGAGTCCGCCGAGTTGCCCGCGTCGTCGAAGGCCGTGAGCGTGTAGTGGTAGTCGATCCCGTTCGTGAGCTTCGAGTCGTTGAAGCTGCGCTCGGTGCCCGTGTAGATGACGGTGCTCGGCGCGCCGCCGACGCCCGGCGAGCGCGTCAGCTGGACGCGGGTCGTGTCCGCCGAGGGCGTCCAGCTCAGCGTCGCGCTCGCATCGCCGGGCACCGAGATCACCGCCGCGGGCGCGGGCGGGGTCGCGTCGTAGCGGAAGGCGAACGGCAGCGCGGCGCTGACGTTGCCCGCTGCGTCGCGGCACGTGCCGGAGACCGAGGCGTCGCCCCCGTCCGGGCCGGCGTAGGTCACCATGGTGCAGGAACCGAGGCCGGAGACGGGATCGGTGGCCGAGTACGTGACGGTCAGCGGGTGGACGTACCAGCCGTTGCGATCGGGGTTGCGGTCCGGCGTGGCGACCAGGGCCTGCGGCGGGGTCTTGTCGATTCGCACGACCGCGGTGGAGAGGCTGCTCTCGTCCCCGATCGTCGCGCTGCAGGTGACCTTCGTCCCCTTCGTCTCGGCGTCGATGGTCACGCCCTCGCAGCCGGTCGACGTGTACCCGGGCGGCTGGATGTCCCAGTTGACCGTCACGTCGCTCGTGAACCAGCCGCCCTGGCCGGCGGTGCCGAAGAGCTTCGCCGTGATCACCGGGGGGCTTGCGCTCGCCACGGCGGGAGCGCACAGCAGCGCTCCGCAGGCGAGGAGCACCAGCCGGCGCCCGCGAGCGCGCATCCGCGACTCACCACCGTTCCCGCGCGCCCCGCGCGCCGCGCCGCAGCCGCGTGATCCGGTCGAGCAGGGCGGCGCTCGCCAGGGCGAGCACCAGCAGGGCGAGTCCGCCGCGCGTCAGCGCGCCGGTGTCGAGGTCGCTCGCGGCGGCTGCGGGCAGCCGGCGGGCGGCGACGCTCGCGGGCGCGGCCGCCGGGTCTGCCGGTCGCGTCGTGACGGCCGGGTGCACGGGCGCCGGCGCGCGCCGTGCGTGGTGCGCCGCCGCACGCCGATGCGCCCGCGCGGCGTGGTGGGTCGTGGCTGCAGCCTGCCGGCGCCCGCTCGTCCGCGTCGCGGTCGCCGGGACCGCACGGGTTCCGGTCACGGCGCCGGGCGTCCGGCGAGGAACGGCCGGCGCGGTGACCCGACCCGTCGCGGACGACGGGGCGGGGGCCGCGCGCACGGGCGCCGGATCGGGTGTCGGCCCGGCTGGACGCGCGGGCGCCGGGTCGGGCGATGGGCCCGACGGTGAGGCCGCGAGGACGGCAGGCGGCGCGATCGCGAACGCGAGGAGCACCATGCACGCGGCTGTTGCCGCGCGCGACGCGCTGCTCGCCTCCGGCTCCGAGCCGGCTGAGCGGTTCAAGGGTGCGACACGAGGCATCTGGCCCCCCGATGGCGTCTCTGCCTTTCGGTGGAACGTAGCCCTGTGCCGGCCGGGTGTCAACCGGCGCCATGCGGGCTGTCCGGCGCGCCGGCCGGCCCCTGGTCCAGAGGGCCGTCCGGCACACTCGGTCAAACCTGCGCGAGCAGGTGCGGCGCGTCTACGGACGCACGAGCACCGGCCCCTGGTTCTGCCAGATCGACTGGCACAGCAGGTTCGCGTTGAGCGCGAGCGCTCCGGCGAACGAGCTGTTCGACTGGTCGACCGACCCGCCGTCGCCCGAGCTCAGAACGCGCACCGGCGCGTTCGTGTTGCTCGGGTCCGACTGCGTGGAGGTCGCGGTCGCGTCGGCGTCCTGCTTGCTGCTCGCGTCCTGGCCCGCGGCCTGGACGAGGGCGGCGACGGCCGATGTCGGACCGGCCTGATGCTGGCCGATCGACTGGTCCGTCTTGTTCAGGTTCGCCGCCAGCGACAGCGCCATCGAATCGTTCGACTGCGTGACCGACCCGTCGTTGCCGGGGCTCAGGACCCGGACCGGGATGTTGCTGTTGGTCGGGTCGCACTGTGTCGACGTCGCATCCGACGTTGCGTCCTGCGTGCTTGCGGACTGCTGTCCCGCCGCCTGCACGTACGGCACGCCGCCGTAGCTCCCGCCGCCACCGGCCTGGTTCTGGTCGATCTTCTGGCCGGTGAGGTTCGCGTTGACACCGAGCGCAACCGCTGTCGAGCTGTTGCTCTGGTCAACCGAGCCGCCGTCGCCGGGGCTCAGCACGCGAACCGGGATGTTGTAGTTCACCGCGTGGTCCTGGGTCGAGGTCGCGGTCGAGTCAGCGGACTGCGAGCTCCCGTTCTTCTGACCCGCGACCTGCTCGGCGAGCCCGCCGGAGCCGGCCTGGCTCTGGCCGGTCGACTGGTCCGTCGCGTTGACGTTCGCCGCGAGCGACCCCGCGGTCGAATCGTTGGACTGGCTCACGGAGCCGTCGTTCCCCGGGCTCAGGACCCGCACCGGGATGTTGACGTTGCTCGGCGAGTCCTGGGTCGAGGACGCCGTCGAGTCCGCCGTCTGGTGGCTCGTGTTGTCCTGGCCCGCGGCCTGCGTCGCCGGTCCGCTGCCGCCACCGGCCTGGGTCTGGCCGACCTGCTGCTGCGTCGCGTTGAGGTTGACCGCACCGGCGAGCGCCGTCGAGCTGTTCGACTGGTCGACGCTGCCGTCGTTGCCCGGGCTGAGGACCCGGACCGGGATGTTGATGTTGCTGGGCGAGCTCTGGGTCGACGTCGCGCCGGCGGTCGCCGACTGGTCGTTCCCGCTGGACTGCCCTGCCGCCTGGGTGGCCGGTGCGGCCACGGGCGGCGGGGTCGCCATGGCTGCCGTCGTCCCCAGCACGAGGACGACGAGCAGGCTCACCAGCACACTGAGTGCTGCCTTCATGGTGATCTCCTGTTCGAATCGATTTCGGATGACCCCGGGCAGGCCGCCCGGAGCCGCACTGCGCTGAAACCGCTCGAAGCAGCTACCCCGGCCGGTCCTTCGGGCCGGGAACGGCCTGGGCCGACCGGTGGACCAGCTGCGTCCGCGCGCGCGTGCCGAACCTCGGCACGGTGAGCAGGAACGCCCCGATCAGGGCCGCGAGGCCGATCGACAAGGGTGTCCCTCCCGATCCGCCGGCTGCGCCGGCGGCGAGGGCGGGAGGAGCGGGAGGAGCGGGAAGGGGATCGGGCGCGCCGGGTGCGGGGGCCGGGTGGCTCGCGTGCAGCGGCGCCGGATGTGCCGTCGCGTGGGGCGATATCACCGCGGCCGGCGTGATATCAGCGGGGATGGAGAGGAGATCGGCCACGCTGCCAAGGTCGGGCGGGGTGCTCGGGGCGCCGGCCGCGGTCTGCGGCGCGGGCGGGCGGGCGCCGGCCGGCGGGCCGGTCGCGCCGGCGGGGGTCGTGCCCGCCGCGGCCTGCTGGGCGACGCCGGACGCCGCGGGGGGTGCCGTCGGGTCGGCGCCCGGCGCCGCTGCTGCCGGCGGGACGCCGGCGGGGGGAGGTGAAGGCTCCGTCGCCGCGCCGGGCGCCGAGCCCTGCCGGCCGCCTGAGCCCGGCGCGTCCGACGGGGCACCGGGCGCGGAAGCGCACGTCCACGTCCAATGCCACTCCCAGGCCCCTCCGGTCACCTGGGAGACGATCGGCGCGAGCGCCGCGATCGGCGGGAGCGCCGCGGATGAGCCGCAGTCGAGCTGCCACACCCACGTCCACACCCATGGCGTGCTCGCCGGCTGGTCGCCGACGCCGACGCCGCCGATCGTGACGGGCGCCGCGACGTTCGCAGGGGCCTGCTGCGCGGCGCCGGCGCCCGCGTCAGCGCTCTGCGCCGGCGGCGGGGGCGCGGTGGGCTGCGCGGCGGCCGGCTGCGCGTTATTCGTCGCGGTCGCGACCGCGCTCGCGCTGTTGACCTGCGTGACCGGGCCATGGTCCCCGGGGCTCAGGATGGTGACCGGGATGTAGACGTTCGCAGGGGCGATCTGCGTGGCCTGGGCGGTCGCGGTCGCGCTCTGCTGGGCACCGTCCGCGCCCGACGGCGGCGCCGGGGCCGGCGGGGCTGCGGGTGGCGCTGTGGACGCGGGAGCGGCGTCCGCCGGAGGGGTCGGCGCCGGCGGCGGCGTCTGCGCGTCGTTGGTTGCGCCGGCGCCCGCGCTCACCGCGTTGACCTGCGTGATCGCGCCGCTGTCGCCGGGGCTCAGCACCTGCACCGGGATCGCCACGTTCAGCGGCGCCTGCTGGGCGGCGGTGGCGCTCGCGGCGGCGATCTGGCCGGCCGTGGCGGCGACGGAGCCCGCGACCTGCGCGGTCGCCGGGGGCTGCGACGCAGGCTCGCTCGGGTCCTGCGCCCATGCGGCCTGCGCCGCGGGCCCGAGTGCCAGCACGAGCGCGCAGAGCACGGTCAGGAGCCGGGTGCGGTGCGTGGGGTGGGCTGGCCGGGCCATCGGCGAGCAGCTACCCCGGCCCGCAAGGAGTCAGCCATCTGCGCAGATTTCCCATACATGCGCCGCGGAGTACTACCGTGCGCTGCGTGGCACGGACCGCGCGCAGCCCCGGGCGGCGAGCAGCAGCCGCTTCAGGAGCGCCGCAGCGCCGCACGGGGCGGGCGGCGCCGGCCGCCGTCGCGCTGCGCACGTACCTGCAGACCCGTGACGCCGCGGCACGCGACGACCTCGTCGAGCACTACCTGCCGCTCGTCATCGCGATCGCCCGGCGCTACGAGCACTGCGGCGAGCCGCTCGAGGATCTCGTGCAGGTCGGGGCGATCGGGCTGATCCACGCGATCGACCGGTTCGACCCCGAGCGTGGCGTGCAGCTCTCGTCGTTCGCGATCCCGACGATCGAGGGCGAGATCCGCCGCGAGCTGCGCGACCGGGGCGGCACGATCCGGCTGCCACGCAGCACGCAGCAGGCGCGCACGCGGGTCCTGCGCAGCCGCGACGAGCTGGCCGCGCAGCTCGGCCGCACGCCCGCAGCGGCCGAGCTCGCGGCGGCCACCGGCCTCACTGCCGAGGCCGTCGCCGAGGCCCTGCAGGCCGGCTGGGCGATCGCCCCGCAGCAGCTCGCGGACGGCGCCGGCACCGGTGCGGGCGAGCCCGCGGCGGTCGATGAGCGGCTCGACGCCAGCGAGGACCGCGTCCTGCTGGCGGGTGGCTTTGCGGCGCTCGACGAGCGTGAGCGCCGCGTGCTGCACCTGCGCTACTTCGAGGGCCTCAGCCAGACGCAGATCGCGACCCAGGTGGGGCTCTCGCAGGCGCACGTCTCGCGCATCATCCGCGACGCCCTGGCGAAGCTGCGCGACCAGCTCGACGTTCCCGGCGAGGACGCGGCGATATCACCGCCGCCCACCGCGATATCGCCGCCGAGCGCGGGCCCGCCCGCCAGCCGTTTGGCCTCGCCGCCGTCCGCGCCTACCATCGCGCCCATGGCGAGCCCGCCCGCCCGGTCGCTGGACGAGTACCTCGACCTCCCCTACCACTTCGCCATCGCGCGCGACGAGGCGGCGGCGGGCGACGACGCGTGGGTCGTGCGCGTCGAGGAGCTCGAGGGCTGCGAGGCGAGGGGCGGCACGCCGCAGGCGGCGCTCGCGAACGTGCGCGCCGCGCTCGAGGCCTGGATCGCGCCGGCGCTCGCGCGCGGCCGGCAGGTCCCCGCGCCGCGTGCGGAGGCGACGCACAGCGGCCGGCTGCTGCTGCGCATGCCGCCGACGCTGCACGCCGAGCTCGCGCGCGCGGCCGAGCGCGAGGAGGTCAGCCTCAACCAGTTCGTCAGCAGCGCGCTGGCGGGCGCCGTGGGCTGGCGCGCCGCCGCCGGCGAGGAGGGCGCCGATCAGGCGCCGCGGCAGGGCCGCGTCTGGACGCCGGCGCTGATCGTCAACACCGCCGTCGTCGCGATCGCCGGGATCGTGGCGATCGTGCTGCTCGTCATCGCGCTCAACAGCTGAGCACGCGCGGCGGGCGAGCGGGCCGGCGGACCCGCCTCAGGCACTCGGGCCGCGCGGAGCCTTGACCCGCAGGCGATAGGCGACGTGGGCCGGCTTGACCTGCTCGATCAGCCGCGCGACCGCCGCCTGGCGCTCCTCGGCGATCGGCTGGTCGCAATAGACGACGAACGACGGCGGCGGGGCCTCGGGCAGCGACGACGCGTCGCTCGCCCACACGACCCCGCCGGCCTCCTCGACGCGGAACGGGAGACCCGGGAAGCCGAGCGCCAGAGCGAGTTCGAGGCCCTTGCACGTCCCGCGGCGCCGGCCGAGCTCCGACGCGCGGCGGACGATCTCGCGCCGTTCGAAGGTCGGCTGGGACTCGTTGAGCTCGATGCCGAGCCACCCCGTGACGAGTTCCAGGACGTCGGCCGGGGCGAGATCGGGGCTGAAGTGCTGGGGGAGCGCGTCGAGCAGCGCGACGATCGGGTCCAGCAGGGCCTCGAGCGCTCCGGTGAAGCGCATGCCGAAGTCGTCGTCCTGGTAGATCGCGGGCAGGCGCGAGCGCAGGATCGCCCGCGCCGAGGCGACCGCCGGCGCGGGGCGCGAGCCGACCGCGGCCGCAAAGCGGATCGTCCCAAAGCCCGGCCCGGTCAGGAACGGCTGTGGAAGGCCCTCGGTGGCGTCGGCAGGCGTGTCGCTCACCGGCGGATCACATGCCGCGGTCGTGCGTGGCCTTGATGACGTGTGCGCCCGAGGCGATCAGCTCCGTCGGCTCGAGCAGGATCTGGTTGCCGGCGGGCTTGGGCGCCTGCTCACCGGTCCGCAGGTCGGTCTCGTAGACGCGCAGGATCTTGACCTGCTCGACGCCGTCGACCGCGTGCACGATGCCGTGCAGCTCGCCCGCGCTCATCGTCCGGCCGAAGCCCCAGCCATCGCCCGGGCCCGTCGGCGAGCCCCCCACCAGCGGGTTCAGGAACGTGTAGAGCGCGTGGAGGACGTCCTGCTCGACGCGCTGGGGATCGGCGAGCATCGACGCCTGCAGGTTGGCGACGACGCTGATCCCGCGCAGGCCCGCAGGCAGGAGCTCGACGGTGGTCCCGATCAGCCGGTGCTCGTCGAGGTAGGCGGCGACCTCGGACAGCAGGTCCTCGTCGGGCGTCAGCTCGTCGAAGCTGAGGACCCGGTCGGCGGGATCGACGCGCGGGACCAGGTGCACCCTGACGGCGTGGCCGCCGTCCGGCGGCACGCAGACGACGCGCGCGACACGCGGCGACGCTTCGCTGCAGAGGTACTCGAAGTCCTCCCTGGTGACCGCCCGGTGGCGCGAGCGGATCTCCATCGCGGCGCGGTGCCTGGCGCTCGCCAGCGTCTCGGCATCGACGCCCCCGCGGGCAGCGGCCGGGTTGACCACCGCGGCGACTCCGGGGATCGGGCTCTTGAGCACCGTGAGCGCCCCCGCCGCGACGTTGCCGCTGCGGCCGCCGCCGCGCCGGTAGCTCGAGAAGCGCAGCGACGCGCCCTTCTCCGGCACCGCGCCGTACTGGGACCAGCGCCCGTCCGCCTCGCGGATCGAGGGGCCGAGCGAGATCTCGCCCCCGACGAGGTCGATCGTGAAATGCGGAGCGCCTTCGCCGCTCTCCACGAACGACTCGCGCGGCTCCCACGGCTTCCACGTGTCCTCGCCCGGCTCCCGGACCTCGAGACGCTCATCCGGCGCCAGTGGCAGGACCGGGCTGTGCTGGAGCCGGAAGCTCTGTCCGGGGGTTCCGTCGCTGTCGGCCAGCGACTCGGCGCGCTCGCGCGCGGAGTGAGCCGCAGGAAGCAGGGCGCCGACGGCCATCGCCGTCAGCTCGTAGACCTCCGGCGGGTGGGAGAAGATCGTCGCCCGCCCGCCCGAACGCGTCCGGTCGTGCACGCGACAGCGCAGCCAGTGGCAGCGCTGGCCGGCGAACGACAGGACCGCGCTCGTCGAGGGGAGCTGCAGCTCGACGGCCCCGCTGCCGTAGTTGAAGCCGCCGGTGCTGTCCTCGAGGACCTCGGCCTCGAGCCAGGTGCCGTCGGGCCCGGACACCTCCCAGCGCAGCGGCGGATCCTCGGGGTCGACGCCCGCCCCGCGCGCCTGCGAGCACTCGACGTCGACCCGCACGAGCAGCCGCGCGATCGGTTCGTCGAAGCCGATGAACAGCGCGTCGCCCATCGCCGGCGGCTTGCCGAACGCCGCCTGGTCGGGCCCGGTCGGGCGCGCGATCCCCCGCGCCACCTTGATGTTGCGCGACGCGCCGCCGCGCTCGACCACGTAGGCCACCGGCTCGAGCGCCGGAATCCGCAGCTCCTCGGTCGTCTGGAAGATGATCGACTCGTCGCTGGCGGTGCGGACCGTGCCGACCTCGGTCTCCTCCGCCGGGATCGTGATCGGCTCCTGCGCGGGCGCCGCGAGCCGGAAGCGCAGGTCGACGGTCGCGGCGCTCGGCGCCTCGAGGCCGATGCCGAGCAGCTCGAGCAGGGCGATGTGGAGCTTGTCCGGGATGCGGTTGACGCGATAGCTCAGCATCTCGGTCATCCACGCGAACAGCTCGATCAGCGTGATCCCGGGATCGGAGACGTTGTGCTCGGTCCATTCGGGGCAGCTGCGATGGATGCGCAGACGGGCCTCGTTGACGAGGTCCTGGAAGTTGCGATCGTCGAGGACTATCTGCGGAAGGGCCATGGCTGCTCGCGACGCGATCCTAGTTCGCTGCGCCATGACTTGCACGTGCCGCGTGGATCGACGTATGCTCGCGAGGTGGATTCGACGCGGCCAGACGAGTTCGTCGCGGCCGAGCGCGCGCCCCGCGCACCGGCCCACGTCCCTCTGCCTGCGGGCGCCGAGCACGAGCCGCCGAGCGTCGCGGGGCGCCTGCCGAGCGCACTCGGGAACCGCGGCTTCGGCGGCATCCTGGCGCGCATGCGCGGCGGCGAGGGGATCATGCCCGGAGGCCTCGTGCATCCCGACGTCGAAGCGGCGATCGCGCTCGCCCAAGGGGGAGGCCGGACACTCGACACCGGCGTGGCGCGGCAGATCGAGCCGACGCTCGGAACAGCGCTCGACGACGTGCGGGTGCACACCGGCAGCGAGGCGGACGTCCTCGCGCGTGCGGTCGCCGCGCGCGCGTTCACGGTCGGCAACGACATCTTCTTCGGCGCCGGCGAGTACCGCCCCGGGACGGCCGACGGCGACCGGCTGATCGCGCACGAGGCTGCGCACGTCGTCCAGCAGCGCGGCGCGCCCGCGAGCGGCCCGCTGACGGTCTCACAGCCGGGCGACGCGCTGGAGCGCGAGGCGGAGGCCCTTGCGCGTGGCATCCCCGGCTGAGCCGACGACCGGCTGGATGAGCGTCGTCGAGGCTCGGGTCTCCGCGGCCGTCCGTGCGCTGGCCTCACGCGATGACGATCCCGACGACGCGCTGCGCGGGCTCTACATCTCCGACGAGCAGGCACTGGCGCTCGCGTCGGACACGAGCGCGAGCAGGGCGGACCCGCGCGTGGCCGCGGCGGCCCGGCAGCTCGGGCTCGACGCGCTGGACGCCGCCGTGCTGGCGGTCTGCGCGGCGCCCGAGCTCCACCCGCGCTTCGGGCGGCTGTACGCCTACCTGCAGGACGACGTCACGCGCCGGCTCCCGAGCCCGCGCCTGGCCGCCGAGCTGCTCCAGGGCGACGGCGTCGGGCGCGAGGACGTGCTCGCGTGCTTCTCGCCGCAGGGGCGCCTGCCGCGCCTCGGGGCCGTGCGACTGCTCGCCTCCGACCCGGGCCTGCCGCTCGCCGATCGCCCGCTCAAGCTCGCCGACCGGCTCGCCGCCCACCTGCTCGGCGTGGGGGCCATCACCGACGCGCTGCCCGACGTGCGGCTGCGCCGGCCCGCCGTCGATGCCGCTGACGCGGGACGCGCCGAGTCGGTCGCGCGCGTCCGGCAGATGCTCGACCCGGCCTGCCGCGTGCCGCTCGTCGTCTGCGGCCCCGACGCGGCCGCCGTGGTGGCCACGGCCGCGGAGCTGCCGCTGGTCCTGCTCGACGCCCGCGAGCTCGAGCAGCCGCACGCGCTCGGGGATGCCGTACTCGCCGCGGCCCTCGAGTCGGCCCTGCTCTGCATCGACGGCCTGGGCGACCTCGCACCCGCCGAGCGTGTGCGGCTGCTGCACGCGCTCGACGATCGCCACGAGCAGACGGTCCTGCTCGCGAACTCGCCCGCGGAGACGCTCGCGCTCAGCGGCCGCACCGTGCTCCAGGTCGATGTGCCGATGCCGGTGCTGGCCGAGCGGGCGCGCGCCTGGGAGCATTGGACGGGCAGCGACGCCGTGACCGACGTGGCGGCCAAGTTCCGTCTCTCGTTCGAGCAGATCCGTGACGCGGCGGAGGTGAGCCGCATCACGGCTCGCGCGCGGGGGCGCACGACGCCGACGCTCGAGGACCTCGACCTGGGTGCGCGCCATGCGTCGTCCTCGCGTCTGGGCGAGCTCGCCACGCGGCTGTCCCCCGGGTACCGGTCCGAGGATCTCGTCCTTCCCGACCGCCAGCGCGAGCTGCTCAGCGCGATCTCGGCCTATCTGCGCCATCGGGACCGTGTCCTGTCCGACTGGGGCTACGAGCGGACGGTCTCGCGAGCGCAGGGTCTGAAGGTGCTGTTCGCCGGGGAGTCGGGCACCGGCAAGACGCTGGCCGCGCAGGTCATCGCCGCCGAGCTCGGGCTGGACGTGTTCCGCGTCGACCTCGCCACGATCGTCTCCAAGTACATCGGTGAGACGGAGAAGAACCTCGAGCGCATCTTCGCGGCCGCCGACGGCTCGAACGCGGTCCTGTTCTTCGATGAGGCCGACGCGCTGTTCGGGAAGCGCTCGGAGGTCTCCGACTCCCACGACCGCTACGCGAACATCGAGGTCGCGTACCTCCTGCAGCGCATGGAGGTCTACCCGGGAGCGGTGATCCTCGCGACGAACTTCAAGCAGAACATCGACGAGGCGTTCATCCGCCGGCTCGACTTCGTCGTCGACTTCCCGTTCCCGGAGGCGGCGCATCGCACGCGGATCTGGCGGCTGCTGCTGCCGGCGGAGGCACCCGTCGCCGACGACCTGGATCTCGACTTCCTCGCGACCCAGTTCCGCCTCTCCGGTGGAGCGATTCGCAACTGCTCGCTGGCCGCCGCGTTCCAGGCCGCCGACGAGGACTCGCCGATCGCGATGCGCCACCTCGTGCGTGCGGTGGCTCAGGAATACGACAAGCAGGGGCGCCTGACCCTCGAGGCGGACTTCGCGGGGTTCCACGATCTCATCCGGGCGCGAGGCAACGGATCGTGACCGACCGGCTCGCACAACCGTCGAGCGGTGATCGCCGCTGCGCTGCGCCCCGTGGTCAGAGCGCGGGACGAGGCGTAGGATCGGCGTCATGAGAGCGCAGACAGGGGCACCGCAACGGCAGGCGCAGCGCTCCTCCGCGGCGGCCGCGGCCCCGCGGAACTCCGCGGCGCACGTCCTGCGACTCCAGCGGCTGGCCGGCAACCGCGCGACGGCACGCATGCTGGCGCGCTGGACGCGGCACCCCGATGCCGACAAGAAGGGCGTTGTCGTGCCCGACGTGGTCGCCGAGGAGTTCGACCGCTTCAACCCGCCCAAGAACGCGTAGGTCGAGATGCCGCCGATCGTGACCAGCAACGCGACGATCATGTGCATCCACGGCGGGCAGGTGACGCTGATCCCGAAGCAGACGAAGGTCCAGATCGCCGGTGGCTACGTGCTCTGCGAGGGTGATCTGTCGGGTTGCCCCATCGCCGGCTGCGCGCAGCCGCTGAGTCCCGGCACGAAGCCGTGCACGATGGTCGCCTCGACGCTCCCCGGATCCTCGGCCCCGACGGTGATGGTCCTCGGGCGGCCGGCCCTGCTCGCGACGCTCACGGGCCTCACCGACGGCCTGCCGCCGGGGACGATCATGGTCGCGAGCCCCGGTCAGGCCACGGTCCAGGCATGACCCGGCGCCTGCGCGCTGAGGACGGCTGTCGTGGCTGAGGTGACGCGCGCGGTCGGGCGCTTCGAGATCCTGCACGAGATCGGCCGCGGTGGAATGGCGATGGTGTTCCTCGCCCGCCAGACCGATCTCGACCGGCTCGTCGCGCTGAAGGAGCTCTCCGCCTTCCACGCGAGCGACCCGCAGTTCGCCCAGCGGTTCCTGCGTGAGTCGCGCCTGGCGGGATCGCTCAGCCACCCCAACATCGTGACCGTGCACGAGTACTTCGAGCACGAGGGCACGCCGTACATCGCGATGGAGTACGTCCCGCGCGGTTCGCTGCGGCCGTATGTCGGACGGCTCTCGCTGGCCCAGGTCGTGGGCGTGATCGAAGGCATGCTCGCGGGGCTGACGCACGCGGAGTCGAAGGGCATCGTGCACCGCGACCTGAAGCCCGAGAACGTGATGGTCACCGATGAGGGCCGCGTCAAGATCGCCGACTTCGGGATCGCAAAGGCCGGGGAGGGGGTGGCCACCGGGGCGTTCATGACCGCCACGGGGACGACGGTCGGCACGCCCGCCTACATGGCGCCCGAACAGGCGATGGCGAAGGACATCGGGCCGTGGACCGACCTCTACTCGCTCGGGGTCATGTGCTACGAGATGCTGGTCGGCCGGCTGCCGTTCTCGGACACCGAAGCGCCGATGGTGCTGCTGATGAAGCACGTGAACGAGCCGATGCCTCCGCCGCGGTCGATCAACCCGGAGCTCGACCCGGAGCTCGACCGCTGGATCATGCGGCTCGTCGAGAAGGACCCGCAGAAGCGCGTGCGCAGCGCGGCCGAGGCCTGGGACGAGCTCGAGGAGAGCGTGATCCGGATCTTCGGTGCTCGCTGGCGCCGCGAGGCGCGGCTGCCGGCGCCGGCAGCGGCCGCGGACCTGCCGCGGCCGCTGACGCCCGCGCCGTTCGACGGGGCGTCCGCCGCCGGCGGCGACGACGAGTTCCAGAGCTTCGCGTGGGGCAGCTCGCCGGCCGTGCTGCCCGAGCCGCCCGCCGCGCCGGCCGAGGCCCGGGAGCCCGCGGCACCCGGAGCCGCCGACCCGGCCCCTCTGGCCGCTGCGGCCGGCGGGGCCGTCGCGGACAGCGCGACCGACGGGTTCGCGACCTTCGGCGCGCCGCCTGCGGCGCCCGAGGCGCCCGAGCCGCCCGCGGCGCCCGAGCCGCCTGCGGCGCCCGAGCCGGCCGCTGCGGCCGAGCCGCCCGCGCAGACCCCGGTCAAGGAGGCCGGCACGACGGACGGGTTCGAGACCTTCGGCGCGCCGGCCGCGCGGCCGGCGCCGGCGCCGGCCGAGCCACAGGTGCCACCGACCGCACCCGGCACCGAGGCGCCGCCCGAGGCGCCCGGCCCCGAGCCCGGCCCGGCGGCCGAGCCCGCCCCGGCGCCGGCACCCGAGGACGACTGGGGTGCCACCATCGCCCCGAGCCGCGCCCCTGCCCCAGCGACCGAACCGCCGGGGGCGCCGGCGGTCGCCGCGCGCGCGACCGCAGCGCCGCCTGCGATGACCGTCGACGATGCGTCGCCCGGGAGCGAGGGGGCGGAGCCGCGGGGGCGGCGCACGGCCCTGATCGCCGGGATCGCCGCCGCGGTCGTGCTCGCCGCCATCGGCTTCCTCGTCGCGCCGAGCTCCAAGCACGCACCCCGCCGCTCGACGCTCCCGAACTCCGCATCGAGCGGCGCGGTCGACCTGGGCTTCCCGTCCGGCTGGCGGCACGTGGCGGCTGCTCCCGCGGTCCCCGGCCTGAAGCTCAGCGACCAGGTCGCGCTCGGCGGCCCGGCAGCCGGCGCGAGCATCGTGGCCGGGACGACCGATGCGACCGGCCCGACGCTGCTGCCGGCGCCCTTCCTCGCGCGGCTCCCGGCGACGCCGCGCGGGGTCCCGGTGAAGCTGGGCGCCGTCACCGCCTACCGCTATGCGGGCCTGACCCCCGGGTCCCCGGCGCAACGCCTGACCGTGTACGCCGTCCCGACCGACCGCGGCGTCGTCACGCTCGCGTGTGTCGGGGCGGCCGCGGTCGCGTCGCCCGATTGCGAGACGGTCGCTTCGAGCATGCGCCTCCAGGGGCCGCGGGCCTACCCGCTCGGACCGAGTTCCGCCTACGCACAGGCTCTCGGTGGCGCGATCGGCAGGCTCAACACGGCCGCCGCGAGTGCGCGCAGCCGGCTGGCAGCTGCGAAGACGCCGGCAGGGCAGGCGAGCGGCGCCGCAGCACTCGCGAGCGCCTACGACACCGCTGCCGCGGCAGTGCGCAAGATCACGGTCAGTCCCGCCGACAGCGCGGCGAACGCGGCGATCGCCAAGGCCCTGGCCGCGACGGGCGGCGGCTACGCGGCCCTCTCCGCCGCCGCCGGGCGGCGTGACCGCGCCGCCTACCAGCGGGCGG
>DATCDC010000002.1:0-22526 GCA_036510915.1 Solirubrobacteraceae bacterium
CCTCTGAGTCCGAGCTCGTGCTGCGCGCGCTCGGCGAGCACATGTTCAACCGCTACATCGAGATCAAGCGCCAGGAGTGGGAGGACTACCGCGTCCAGGTCACCCAGTGGGAGCTCGACCGCTACCTGCCGGTCCTCTAGACCCCTGCACCCGCGCCGCCGTGAAGTCGATCACCTAGCTAGCGCAGCGTCCGGAAGACGGACGTCGACAACGCGACGTGCGGCACGGCGTGCGTGTCGTAGGTCTTCTCGAAGTCGACCTGGACGGTCCACTTCCCGGCCGCGGCACGGCGAACCGGTATGCCCGGGGCGCTGAGGCGCAGCGTCCCGCAGGGAGCCTTGGGCACGCCGAAGCGAAAGTCGGCGAAGGTCTTCCCACCGTGGCGGAAGTGCCCGTAGATCGCGGCGCCCGGCTTCTGCAGGAAGCCGCTGAAGCTCCAGGTGCGCCGGGCGTTCGGCGCCTTCACCCCGCTCGAGGTCGCGAAGATGAACGTCGCCACCTCGACGTCGACGCTCGCCGACGCCCCGCTCGTGCCGTCGGCGGCCGTGATCGTGAACGACTTCGTCCCCGGTGCGACCGTTCCCAGGAGCGGCGCCGGAACGCCGGGATTGCTGATCAGGAACCCGCCGCCCGCATCGGCGGCGCCGGATTCGAAGATCTGCGGGCCGGTGAGCGTGATCGGGTCCAGCGCCCCGAAGCCGGTGCCGGCGATCCGCATCGGCTGCTTCTCCAGGTAGCAGGCGGCGTCGGTCTGCAGCGTCGCCGCCCGGGCCGCGGCGGGCGCGAGGATCGCGGCTGCGAGAGCGATGAGCGGGATGGTCCGGCGGATCATGGGCGCGACCATACATCGCGCCGCGACCGCCGCCGTCTCAACCCGGTCTCACGCTATGTGAGCGCCTCCGCCGGCTCACGGGCGTCCTCGTCTCGCTCCTCTTCGAGCTGGAGGCCGCCGGGCTCGCCCTCGTGGGCCAGGCGCGAGGGCCACCATACGCGGGGCCCGATGTCCAGCACCAGCGCCGGCACGAGGATCGAGCGCACGAGGAAGGTGTCCAGCAGGACGCCGAACGCGATCACGAAGCCCAGCTCGGTGAGGAAGACCAGCGGCAGGACGCCCAGGACCGCGAACGTCCCCGCCAGCACGATGCCCGCCGCGGTGATGACGCCGCCGGTCATCGCCAGGCCGCGGATCATGCCCGGCCGGGTGCCGTAGTGCTGGGTCTCCTCGCGCACACGGGTCATCAGGAAGATGTTGTAGTCGATGCCCAGCGCGACGAGGAAGACGAACGCGAACAGCGGCAACGACGAGTCGCTGCCGGGGAAACCGAAGATCCAGTCCGAGACGACGTACCCGACGCCGAGTGCCGCCGAGAACGAGAGGATCACCGTTCCGATCAGCAGGAGCGGCGCGACGACGGCGCGCAGCAGCACGATCAGGACGAGCAGCACCACCAGCAGGATGATCGGGATCAGGAGCTTCGTGTCCCGCTCGGAGTAGTGGCGCACGTCGGTCTCGATCGCCGTGGGGCCGCCGACGAGGACCTCCTGCCCGCCGGCCGCCTTGACTGCGGTCCGCAGCTTCGGTACCAGATCGAACGCCTCCGTCGAATACGGGTCCGGCCTGAGGATCACGCTGAGCTGCGTGCCCGAGGGCCCGCTCTGCGCCTTGCGCACACTCGCCACGCCGTCCACGCCCTCCAGTGCCGAGGTGACGGCCGCGACCTTCGCCGGGTCGGGAACGATGACGCTCGTCGGGGCGTTCGCGCCGCTCGGGAACGACCTGGAGAGCAGCTTCTGGCCCTGCACCGACTCCACCGAGCCGCGGAACGAGCCGCCCTGGGTCAGGTTCTCGTTGTACTTCAGCAGCCCCAGCGCGAGCACGAGGAGGATCAGGATCGCGCCGATCCATACGGGGCGCGGGCGGCGCGCGATCCGCTCGCCGATGCGGCGCCATGGACCGTGCATCGCGTTGTTGCCGGTGTCGCCGACGTGCGGGATGAACGGCCAGAACGGCCAGCGGCCGAAGACGACGAGCAGCGCCGGGAGCAGCGTGAGCATCGAGATCATCGCGACGGCGATGCCGATCGCCCCGATCGGCCCGAGGCCCGCCGTGCCGTTGACGTCGGCGAAGGACAGGCACAGGAGGGCGAGCATCACCGTGATGCCGGAGGCGAGGATCGCGGGCCCCGCGGTGCGCAGCGCGGTCGCGAGCGCCTTGTGCCGGTCGGGCTCGCGCCGCAGCTCCTCGCGGTAACGGGCGACGAGCAGGAGCGCATAGTCGGTGCCGGCGCCGAGGACGAGGATCGACAGGATCGCCGACGCCTGGCCGTTGACCGTGACGCCGGCCTTCGCGATGCCGTACCCGACCGAGCGGCTGAGGATCTCGGCGAACCCGACGGCGGTCAACGGGATCAGCCAGAAGATCGGGCTGCGGTAGATGATGATCAGCAGCAGGATCACGAGCGCGAACGCCGCGGCGGCCAGCACGCCGTTGATGCCCTCGAAGACCTTGATCGCGTCCGCCGAGTAGCCGGCTGAGCCGGTGACCTTCACCTCCAGCCCGCCGCCGGGGTTGCTGACGACGCCGCGCACCTTGTCGACCGGCTCCTTGATCGTGCTGCCGACGCCGTTGGTGTCGATGTTCGCCAGCAGCAGCGCGCCGGTGCCGTCCTTGGAGAACTGCGGCGGGAGGAACGGATGCGTCTTGGGCAGGTTGAGGCCGTTGAGCGTGGTCCGGTCGGCCGCGATCTTCGCCTTGTCGGCGGCCGTCAGGCCGCCGTCGCGACGGTAGACGACGACCATCGTCACCTGCTCCTTGCCGTCCTCCAGCTTCTTCTGGGCGGCGAGGGCCTTGGTCGACTCGGCCTTGGCCGGCAGGAACGACGCCGAGTCGTTCTTCTGGATCTTGTCGAACTTCGCGGGGAGGTTGGCTCCGCTGGCCGCGAAGATCACGATCAGCCAGATGGCGAGGACGACCCACTTCGCGCGTCGGCCGGCCGGGATGGTGAGGAAGCGGCTCATGAGGGATCTCGGTCGGCTGTGGTGGTCGAGCGGTCGTGAGGGTAACGCGCCGTGCCGTCAGCGTCTTCGAGCAGTATGGCGAGGGCCGCCGGATCGGTTACGGGCGCGCGGCAGGCGAAGCGCTCGCAGACGTAGGCGGCCGCGCGGCCCTCTACGGGGCCGCGTCCGGCGAGCAGCGCGACGTGGGTCGGGTGGTCCGGGTCGGCGTCGAACCGGCGCCCGGCGAGCACGAGGCGCGGGTGCAGCCCGCCGCGCACGACGCGCTCCAGCGGGTCGCCCCCGGCGCCGACGATCGCGACCTCGCGGGCCGGGCCGACGTGGAGGTCGATCGCCTGCAGGGCGTGCCCGAACGCGGTCGGGTGGCGGGCGGCGAGCTCGTGCACCAGTCGCAGGTGACCGAGCGCGGCCTCCTCGTAGCGCGCCTCGCCGGTCAGCAGCGCCAGGCGCAGGAGGCCGAGCGCCGCGCTCGAGCCGCCCGCGGGAATCGGCGTGTCCTCGAGCTCCTTGCGGCGTGCGACGAGCGCGGGCGCGTCGTCGGCCGTCGAGAAGAACCCCCCGCGCTCGGGGTCGGCGAAGCGCGCGAGGATGTCGTCGGCGGTCGTGCGCGCCGCCTCGAACCACTCCTCCTCGAAGGTCGCCTCGTAGAGGGCCAGCAGCGCCTCCAGCAGGAAGGCGAGGTCCTCGAGGTAGGCCTGGAGCTTGGCCTCGCCGCGGTTGTAGGTGCGCAGCAGGCGCCCGTCCGCGTCGCGCATCGTGGCCAGCAGGAAGCGCGCCGTGGCGCACGCGGCGTCAAGGTAGTCGGGGCGCTCGAGGACGGCTCCGGCGTCGGCCAGCGCACTGATCATCAGCGCGTTCCAGCTCGCCAGGCGCTTGTCGTCGGTACCCGGGCGCACCCGGCGCTCACGGACCTCCAGCAGCCTGGCGCGGATCCGCTCGCGGACCGCCGGCTCGGGCTCGGGGCCGCGCGACTCGAGGATGTTCGCCGCCTCGCCGCTGATCGCGCGCCCTTCGGCGAAGTTGCCCTGGTCGCGGGCGCCGAGCCAGGCGAGCGCGGCGTCGGCGTCGCGCCCCAGCGCGGCGACGAGCTCGCCGACGCCCCACACGTAGTAGCGGCCCTCGACCCCCTCGGAGTCGGCGTCCAGCGCGCTGTAGAAGCCGCCCTCGGGGCCGCGCATCTCACGCAGCGCCCAGTCGAGCGTCTCCTCGCAGGTGCGCCGCAGCACGGGGTCACCCGAGGCGAGCCAACCGTGCAGGTAGGCCCGCGCGAGCAGCGCGTTGTCGTAGAGCATCTTCTCGAAGTGGGGGACCGTCCAGGTCGCGTCGACGCTGTAGCGCGCGAAGCCGCCGCCGACCTGGTCGTGGATGCCGCCGGAGGCCATCGAGCGAAGCGTCTGCAGCGCCATCGCCTGCTCGCCGCACGCGAGCAGGAACTCGATCGCGGAGGCGGCGGGGAACTTCGGGCGCCCGCCCCAGCCGCCGTTGACGCTGTCGTAGGACGCGCGCAGCTGGGCGACCGCCTTGTCGCGCGTGGCGGCCGACATGGCCGTCGCGCTGGGCTCCAGCAGCGCTCCGCCGCGCAGGCGCACGGAGATCTGCCCCGCGTCGGCCACGATCTGCTCGCGCCGCTCGCTCCAGGCCTCGCCGATCGCGCCGAGCACCTGCGGCCAGGAGGGCATGCCGTGCCGCGGCTCCGGCGGGAAGTACGTGCCGCCGTAGAACGGGATCTGCTCCGGCGTGAGGAACACGTTCAGCGGCCAGCCGCCCTGCCCGGTCATGGCCTGCACAGCCTCCATGTAGAGCGCGTCGACGTCGGGGCGCTCCTCGCGGTCGACCTTCACGCAGACGAAGTGCTCGTTCATCAGCGCGGCCACCTGCGGGTCCTCGAAGCTCTCACGCTCCATGACGTGGCACCAGTGGCACGCCGAGTAGCCGATCGAGACGAGCAGCGGGCGCTGCTCGGCGCGCGCGCGGCCCAGCGCCACCTCGCCCCAGGGCAGCCAGTCGACGGGGTTGTCGCGGTGCTGGAGGAGGTAGGGGGAGGTCTCGCGGGCCAGGGCGTTGGGCACGCCCGGAACGCTACGGCACGCGCAGCGCGGGATCTGGGAACTGCGGGGCCCGAAGGGTCCGCGGCAGGCGCAGGCTCGCAGCTGACGCGCTGAGGTGCGTGCTTATGCGGCGGCCTCCCAGGATGCCCGTGACGGTGCCGTCGGAGGTGATCGTCAGCGTGCCGGCCGCGGCCGCCGGCCCGGTCACCGCGAAGCGCGAGGGACCGGCGGACGGGCCGTTCGCGCTCGGGACGTAGGTGCCGGAGATGCGCACGCCGGGGACGTAGGAGACCCGATGGAACGTGATGAAGCTGCCCTCGACGGTCGCCACGCCGCCGCGCAGGCCGCCGGTGCGCGAGCCGGGCGAGATCGACCGCTGCGCTGCGATGGCGTCGCCGAGCAACTGGCGGCGCACGTCGTTGACGGTCGCACGCAGGGCTGCGAGCGTCCTGGCGGCCTTCGTCGCCCCCGGGAGCGCGCTGAGGGTGCGCGGCGGCATCGGGGTCGGGCTGATCGGCGAGGGGTCCGGGGTGCACGCGACGGTCGTGCCGGCGGCGAACGCGGCGAGCGTCTTCGCCGCGCAGCCCCCGAGGTCGCTGCCGAGCACCGAATGCCCGGTCTGCGCGACCACGTCGATCTGCGCGTCCGGGATGCCGGCGACGGCGGAACGCGCCTGCTCGACGGGCGTGCGCAGGTCGGCCGCGCCGGCCAGGACGAGTGTCGGGACGTTCGGCAGCGGCCCGAGGGCCTGAGGGGCGGGGGAGGCATCCGGCCACGCGGCGCACAGCGGCATCACGCTGGCGTCCAGCGCGATCTCGCGCCCGAACGGCGCGAACGGGGCGCCGGGCAGCTTGGCGGCCGCGGCGCGGGCCTGCAGCTCGCGCGTCGCCGGGCTGGCCGAGCGGTCCCACGGGAACGGCGTCTCCTCGCAGCGCGTGGCGGCGAACAGGACGTCCGACTCCCCGGTGTCGGCGGCATGTGCGGTCGCCGAGCGGGCTGCGGCATGCGCGGTGCCGGTCAGGCCCGCCGCACGCGCGCGCAGGCGCAGCACCGGGGTCGGGTCGCCGCGCAGGGCGGCCCGCACCGCCCCGGGGAACTCGGCCCGCAGCGCGGGGTTGAGGTCGCCGGCGAGCAGGATCTGCCAGACGCCCGTCGCCGTCAGCGTGACGGTCAGGTGCTTGCCGTTCGGCGAGGTGATCGCGGCGCGCAGCGTGTGGCGCTTGAGCCGCGCGACGAGCGCGGCGAGATCGCCGCGCGGATCGGGCGAGGCGGCCTTGCAGGCTCCGCCGGCGCAGAGCGCGCGCAGCACGCGCGGCACTGCGGCGAACGACGCGCGGCTGAAGGGGTCGGGGCCGTCGAGGGGGACGACCGAGTCGAGGATCAGCGCGGCGACGTGATCGGGATACAGGGCGGCGTACGTGAGCGCGACCTTCGTCCCGTACGAGACGCCGTAGAGGAGCAGCTTGTCGTAGCCGCCGGCGACGCGCAGCGACTCGATGTCCCGCGCGCTGTCGACGCTGCGGTAGAAGCCGCGCGAGCTCCCGAGCTCCTGCGCGCACTGCCGCACCGCGAAGGCACTGGCGGCCCCGGCGTCGCCGAACGCGCTGCAGTTCAGCGCGCCCGACGAGCCGGTCCCGCGCTGGTCGTAGACGAGCAGGTCGTTGGCCGGCGTGAACGCCCCGAGGTCGGCCGCGAACGAGCCCGCCAACGGCAGCGCCGCCTGGCCCGGCCCGCCTGCGAGGCCGATCACCGCGTTCGCCGTCGGCGTCGCGGCGGCGGGCAGGCGCGCGTACTGGAGCGCGACCGTCCCGGGCTGGACGCCCGCATGGTCCAGCGGCACGTCGAGCGTGCCGCAGGAGAAGCCGTCGACGCCGCAGGGCGCGCCGTCGAGCGCCGCCGATGCCGCCGCCGGGAGCGCTGCAGCCGCCGCGAATGCGAGGACGGCCCCGGCCAGGAGGGCCGGGAGGCGACGACTCTGCATCGCGAGGACGCTAGCGCACGGCCTCGACGGCGGGCGCAGTTGTCCAGGCGGTCCTGGACGTGCGAGGATCGCCCGCAAGGAAAGGTTCGCCCCCCAGACCTCTACAAGGAGCCGCACGCCCGTGTCCCACCACCGTGAGCCCGTCACCGCGATCGGCGCCCCCGCGGCGCTCGGCCCGTACAGCCACGCCGTGAAGGCCGGCGGGCTGTTGTTCTGCTCCGGCCAGACCCCGCTCGACCCGGTGACGGGCGAGCTCGTCACCGGCACGATCGGCGACCGGACCGCGCGCTGCCTGGAGAACCTCGCGGCCGTCTGCGCGGCGGCCGGCGCGCAGCTCGCGGACGCGGTGCGCTGCGGCATCTACGTCACCGACCTTGCGACCTTCGCCGACGTGAACGCGGCCTACGCCGCGTTCTTCCCGGCCGACCCGCCGGCGCGCACGACGATCGGCGTGGCGTCGCTGCCGCTCGGCGCCGACGTGGAGATCGACGCGATCGTCGCGCTCGCCGGCTGAGCGATGGCGGGCGATCCGGTCACCGCTGCGGACATCGAGCGCGTGCGCACGCAGGTCGCGCAGGTCGCGCGGGTCACGCCGGTGCTCGAGTCCTGGAGCCTGGCCGAGCGCGCCGGCGGCGGCGACGTCGTCCTCAAGGCCGAGAGCCTGCAGCGGACCGGCTCCTTCAAGGTCCGCGGCGCGACCGCGAAGCTCGCCGCGCTCGGCGAGGCGGCTCGGCGCGGCGTCGTCGCGGGGAGCGCGGGCAACCATGCGTGGGCGGTGGCGCTCGCCGCGCGCCAGCGCGGCGTGCCCTGCGAGGTCGTCATGCCCCCGGATGCGCCGCTGGGGAAGGTCGAGGGCTGCCGGAGTCTCGGTGCGACGATCGTCGCCGGCGGCGCATCGGTCGACACGTGCGTCGCGCAGGCTCGCGAGCGCGCGCGGGAGACCGGGATGGCGTTCATCCACCCGTTCGACGACCTCGACGTGATCGCCGGCCAGGGCACGCTCGGTCTCGAGCTGCTCGAGCAGGTGCCGCGACTGGCGAAGGTCGTGGTCTGCGTCGGCGGCGGCGGGCTCGCGGCGGGGACCGCGATCGCGGTCAAGTCGGCGCGGCCCGAGGTCGAGGTCGTCGGCGTCCAGGCGGCCGCCGTGGCGGCGTTCCCGCCGTCCCTGGCCCGCGGCGCGCCGGTCGAGGTCGAGGCCGCGACGACGATCGCCGACGGGATCGCGCTCAAGCGCCCGGGCGACCTGACGCTGCCGCTGGTCGAGCGCTGGCTCGACGGGATGGTCACCGTCGGCGAGGACGAGATCGCCGAGGCGATGGTCCTGCTGCTCGAGCGCGCGAAGCTCGTCGTCGAGGGCGGCGGCGCCGTCGGGGCGGCGGCGCTGATGACGGGCGCCGTGACCCCCGCCGCGGACGGGACGACGTGCGTGATCCTCAGCGGCGGCAACGTCGACGCGGGGCTGCTCGCAACCGTCGCCCGCCTGCACGAGAGCCGTCAGGGGCGCCGGCTCGTCGTCTTCACACGCGTACCCGACCGCCCCGGTGGGCTGGCGCGCCTGCTCGCCGCCGTCGGCGAGGCCGGCGGCAACCTGATCGACGTCGAGCACGTGCGCGAGGGCGTCGACCTGCACGTGCGCGAGACCGGCGTCCAGCTCGTCCTGGAGACGCGCGGCTCGGAGCATGCCGACCGCGTGCTGCGCGCGCTGTCCGAAGCGGGGTACGCGACGACCATCATGGGTAGGATGCGCCCGCAGGGTCCCAGCGACTGAGAGGAGCCGGAGATGGCCGACAGCGTCTACCGCGTCACCGAGGTGATCGGGGTCAGCAGCGAGTCCTGGGAGGCGGCGGCCCGCGCCGCCGTTCAGACGGCCGGGAAGACGGTCCGCGACCTGCGGATCGCCGAGGTCGTCCGTCAGGACGTGACGATCGAGGACGGCGGCGTCACGACGTTCCGCGTGCGCCTGGCGATCTCGTTCAAGTACGACTCGGGCGACTGACCTACAGCGGATCACCCAGCGGGGTGACGTACGCCCCGCTGATCCCGCCGTCGACGAGGAAGTTCGAGGCGGTGATGAACGAGGACTCGTCGGAGGCGAGGAAGAGCACCGCGTTGGCCATCTCCTCGGCACGTGCGAAGCGGCCCATCGGCACGTGCACGAGTCGTCGCGCGGCGCGCTCCGGATCCTTGGCGAACAGCTCGCGCAGCAGCGGCGTGTCGACGGGGCCGGGGGAGAGCGCGTTGACGCGCACGCCCTGGCGCGCGAACTCGACGCCCATCTCACGCGACATCGCCAGCACCCCGCCCTTCGAGGCGGTGTAGGAGATCTGCGAGGTGGCGGCGCCGAGCGTCGCGACGAACGACGCGGTGTTGATCACGGAGCCGCGCAGCGGGCCGTCGTTCTCGAGCAGGTGGGGGATCCCGTGCCGGCAGCAGAGGTAGACGGACTTCAGGTTGACGTCCTGGACGCGCTGCCAGGCTTCGAGCCCGGTCCTGAGGATCGAGTCGTCGTCGTTGGGCGAGATGCCGGCGTTGTTGAAGAGGACGTGGATCGCGCCGAGCTCGGAGCGCACGCGGGCGTACATCTCGCGCACCGCGTCGTCGCTCGTGACGTCGACCTCGAGCGCCAGGTCGCCCGGTGCGCCCGGCTGCAGGTCGGCGCCGACGACCGTGGCGCCCTCGCGCCGGAAGGCCGCGACCGTCGCCGCGCCGATGCCGCCGCTCGCGCCGGTGACGACGCAGACCTTGCCTTGCAGACGTCCGGGCATCAGCTCTCCTCCGTGCGGAAGTAGATGGTCTTGACCTCGGTGTAGTGGTCGAGCGCGTGCGGGCCGAGCTCGCGGCCGTAGCCGGACTGCTTGAAGCCGCCGAACGGCGTGCTGACGCGCACCGAGCTGTTCGAGTTGATCGAGAGGTTCCCCGCCTCGACGGCGCGGGCGACGCGCAGCGCCTTCGCGCCGTCGCGCGTCCAGATCGACCCCGAGAGGCCGTAGATCGTGTCGTTGGCCATGCGGATCGCCTCCGCCTCGCCGCGGAACGGGATCACGCACGCGATCGGCCCGAAGATCTCCTCGGTCGCCGGCCGCGACGCGGGGTCCACCGGGCACAGCACGGTCGGCGGGAACCAGTAGCCGGGGCCGTCGGGGGCGCTGCCGCGGATCGCGACGGCCGCGCCGTCCTCGAGGAACGAGGACACGGTCGCGTGATGGCCGGCGGAGATCAGCGGGCCCATCACGGTGGCCTCGTCGAGCGGGTCGCCGACCGTGATCGCCTGCACCGCGCCCTCGAGCGCCGCAAGGAACTCGTCCAGCGCCGGCTCCTCGACGAGGATCCGCGAGCGCGCGCAGCAGTCCTGCCCGGCGTTGTCGAAGACCGCACCGGGGGCGGCGGCCGCAGCGGCCGCGATGTCGGCATCGGCGAAGACGACGTTGGCCGACTTGCCGCCGAGCTCGAGCGTGACCCGCTTGATCGTCCCGGCGGCGCCGGCGGCGATCGAGGCGCCCACCTCGGTCGAGCCGGTGAAGGCGACCTTGCCGACGGCGGGATGCTCGACGAGGCGCTGGCCCACCGTGCGCCCCGGGCCGACGACGACGTTCACGACGCCCGCGGGGACACCGGCCTCGACGGCGAGCTCGCCGAAGCGCACCGACGTCAGCGGGGTGAGCTCGGCGGGCTTGAGCACGACGGTGTTCCCGGCGGCCAGCGCCGGGGCGAGCTTCCAGGCGGCGATCGCCAGCGGGAAGTTCCACGGCGTGATCAGCGCGACGACGCCGATCGGCTCGCGGAACGTCATCGCGACGCCGCCGGCGACGGGAATCGTGTCGCCGAGCAGGCGCTCCGGCGCACCCGCGTAGTAGCGGAAGGTGTCGACGACCATCCCGATCTCGCCGCGCGCGCTCGTGATCGGCTTGCCCGCGTTGCGGGCCTCGAGCGTCGCGAGCTCCTCGAGGTGCGCGGCGAGGTGCTCGGCGAGGTCGCGCAGGATGCCCGCACGGCTGCCGGGGGCGAGCGCGCGCCAGGCCGGCAGCGCAGCGGCGGCGCGGGCGACGGCGGCGTCCGCCTCCTCGATGCCGGCCCGCGGCAGGTGCTGCAGCGGCTGCGCGGTGGCGGGCTCGATGACGATGAGGGTCTCGCTCATGCGCTGCAGTCTCGCAAGAAAGGTCTGTGGATCATGCCATTGCGCTGCGGGCACCGAGCGACCGACCGGATCACCCCCCGATGAACCGGCCGGCCGTCAGTACGTCTGTGTCGACCTACGGCGCCTCGGGGAGCGGCGGCGGCGCGCCGATCTCGGCGTCGATCTCCGCGATCGTGTGCCTCGGCCCCGTGAACCACTTCCGTGCGCTGACCCACCACCAGATGCCGATGACGAGTGCCAGCCCGATGGTCACGACCGGCGTGTAGTTGAACAGCGACCAGTCGAACTCGCTGCGCCACGGAACGCCGCCCGGGCCGTACGGCAGGTTGAACCCGATCACCACGATGATCAGCACCTCGAGGACGGCGACGATGTTCATCCACTTGTACTTCTTCCCCAGATTCCACGGGCCGGGGACGAACTTGTCGCCCATGCGCCAGCGCAGCCAGATCGGCGTGACGTAGGCGACGTAGAGCCCGATGACGCCGATCGAGACGACCGCGGTGAACGCGACGGTCACGCCGGCCTTGTTGCCCTTGAGCGCCGGGAGGGTGACGATCAGCGCGAACAGCGCCACGCCGATGACGGCATTGAACGGGATCTGCCGCGCGTTGACCTTGCTCCAGATCCGCGAGCCGGGCACCGCGCCGTCGCGGCTGAACGCGTACATCATCCGCGACGAGCTCGTCATGCAGCTCATGCCGCAGAAGAACTGGGCGACGACGCAGATGACCAGGATGAACTTGACCCATGCCGAGGTCATCGAGCTCGCGAACACGGCGATGACCGAGCCTGCGCCGTAGCCGAGCCCGTCGGTGACCTTCGCCGGATGGGCCGCCGTGAACGTGATCGCCAGCAGCACGATGTAGCCGATGACGGCGGAGTAGAACACCGACCGCCACACCCCCTTGGGCGCAGCGTCCGCTGCTCCGTGCGTCTCCTCGGAGATGTGCGCGGAGGCGTCGAAGCCGGTGATCGTGTACTGCGTCATCAGCAGGCCGAGCGGCAGCACGTACCACCAGAACATGTGGCCGCCGAATCCGGTGTTGTTGATGTGGTGCGTGAAGACGAAGCTCGCGCTCGCGTGCTTCGAGGGAACGAGGATCAGCACGACGACGATCACGGCCACGCCGAGCAGGTGCCACCACACCGAGATGCCGTTGAACATCGCGACGAGGTGGCTGCCCGCGATGTTGATGATCACGTGCAGGACCAGCAGGATCACGAAGATCACGAAGGTCTCGGAGAGGTTGTGCAGGGAGTCGGCGAAGTTCATGCCGAGGACGTTGACGTTGTAGAGCCCGAGGAGTGCGTGGATGAAGGTCGCCGCGAGGTAGTCGACCGAGGCCGTGATGGCGATCAGGCCGAGCAGGTTGAACCACCCGGTGAACCAGCCCCATCCCGGGCCGCCGAGCTTCGCGGCCCACCAGTAGATGCCGCCGGCGGTCGGGAACGCCGAGACGAGCTCGGCCATGCAGAACGCGATGATCAGGATGAAGGCCGAGATGATCGGCCAGCCCCACGAGATGGCGATCGGGCCGCCGTTGTTCCACGCCACGTAGTAGGTCGTGAAGCAGCCGGCGAGGACGGAGATGATCGTGAACGAGATCGCGAAGTTCTGGAACCCGCTCCAGCTCCGGTTCAGCTCCTGCTTGTAGCCCATCTCGGCCAGGCGCCGCTCATCGGCGTCCTGGATCTGTGGTGTCTGTGCTGACACGCGCTTCCCCCTCTCAAGAAGTGCGGTATGTGGGCGAACGTACCGTTGACGATCCCGAGCGGGCGGCGTGTCAGCGCTAAATGGTCTGACTCCCCGTCCTCTTGGGCTGGCGCGAATCTACGAGGCGCCCAGGACGGAAGTCAAGCGACAGACGACACAAAGCGTGCAGGCACCCGGTCCGAGCGCGATTCCCGCGCGCCGTGACCGCTGCTACGCGCCGCGCATGAGCCCGGCGAGGATGTGCTCGGTGCCGTGCAGGTGGTCGGAGACGATTCCGAGCGCGCGCGGAGCGTCGCGCTTGCGGACCGCCCTGAGCAGCTGTGCGTGCTGGGCGTTGGCGTGCGCGAGGACCTCATGCGGATGGGGGATGTGCGAGATGAGGCCCGTCATCTCGCCCTGCGACTCCGTCGCCGCAGCCACCAGGCGCGCGCTCCCGGTCACCTCGGCCAGGCCGATGTGGAAGCGCACGTCCGCCTGCCGATAGGCGTCGTAGCGGTCGAGCCGCTCGTCCATCAGCTTCACGAGCGCCGCGAGCGCGACGAGGTCGGCGGGGTCGGCCCGTTCGGCCGCCAGCGCGGCGACGGCGAGCTCGATCGCCAGGCGCATGTCACACGCCTCGCGCCAGGTCGCCAGCAGCTCCGGCGACGGGGCGTCGGCCGGCGGCAGCGGGTCGGCGACGAACGTGCCGCCGCCGCGCCCGCGCACGGCGTAGAGCAGGCCGCTCTCGGTCAGCGCGGTCAGCGCCTGGCGCAGCGTCGAGCGCGCGATGCCCAGCTGCGAGCACAGCTCGCGCTCGGGCGGCAGCCGCGTCCCGGGGGCGAGCAGCCCGAGCTTGATCGCCGTCCCGAGCCGGTCGACCGTCTCCTCGAAGGCGGTCTGCGAGCGGACCTCGGCGAAGACCGCCTCGAGCGAGCGCTGCTCTGTCGCCGGGGTGGCCATGTCGTCGCCCGCGGCTAGAGCCGCTCGAACCCCCGGAAGCGCTCCCACTCGGTGACGGTCGACTCGAACGCGGCGAGCTCGACCGCCGCGTTGTTGCAGTAGTGCTCGACGACGTCCTCGCCGAACGCCTCGCGCGCGACGTGACTGGCGGCGAACAGGTCGCGCGCGTCGCGCAGCGTGCCCGGCACGCGCTCCTTGCCCGAGGCGTAGGCGTTGCCCGCCAGCTCCTGCTCGAGCTCGAGCCCGGCGTCGACGCCGTGCAGGCCCCCGGCGATCATCGCGGCGAGCGCGAGATAGGGGTTGACGTCGGCGCCGGGGACGCGGTTCTCGATCCGCTTGCCCTTCCCGTGGCCGAGCACGCGGATCGCGCAGGTGCGGTTGTCGGTGCCCCACGCGACCGTCGTCGGGGCGAACGAGGCCGAGGCGAAGCGCTTGTAGGAGTTGACGTTCGGGGCCAGGAACAGCGTCAGCTCGCGCAACGTCGCGAGCTGGCCGGCGAGGAACGCGTCGAAGACCGCCGGCTCGTCGGCGAAGACCGGCCCGTCCTGCGCGTCGCGCAGCGAGAGGTGGACGTGGCAGGAGCTGCCCTCACGCTGGTCGTACTTGGCCATGAAGGTGATCGACATCCCCTCCTGGTCGGCGATCTCCTTCGCGCCGTTCTTGTAGATCGCGTGCTTGTCGGCCGTCGGCAGCGCCTCGTCGTAGAGGAAGTTGACCTCGTGCTGGCCGAAGTTGCACTCGCCCTTGGAGTTCTCGACGACGAGGCCGGCGGCCGCCATCTCGTTGCGGATCCGGCGGATCAGCGGCTCGACGTGGGAGGTGCCGAGGATCGAGTAGTCGACGTTGTAGAGGTTGGCGTGCTCCATGTCGCGGTAGCCCTGCTTGATGGCGTCGCGATAGGACGTCTCGAACAGCAGGAACTCGAGCTCGGTCGCCGCGAGCGCCGTCCAGCCGCGCTCGCGCAGGCGCTCGAGCTGGCGGATCAGGATCTGGCGCGGCGAGGCCGGGACGGGGGAGTGGTCGTGCCAGGCGAGGTCGGCCAGCAGCAGCGCGGTCTTCGGCAGCCACGGCACCTCGCGCAGCGTCGTCATGTCGGGAACCATCAGGAAGTCGCCGTAGCCGGTCTCCCAGGAGGACATCCGGTAGCCCCCGACGGTGCTCATGTCGACGTCGACGGCGAGCAGGTAGTTGCATGCCTCGGCGCCCGCCTCGACGACGGCGTTCAGGAAGTGCGACGCCGTGAAGCGCTTGCCCTGCAGGCGCCCCTGCATGTCGGTGATGGCCAGCACCACCGTGTCGATCTCGCCGGCTTCGGCCGCTGCACGGAGCTCCTCGAGCGTCATGGCGGATGAAGGTATATGGGCCGAGCCTTTCAACGCAACGTTTGCCGTGAATTGTGCTTGCGTTCGCGCCCGCCCCGCCATAGGCTCACGATTGGACTGGACCAATGCAACTCACGCTCGACGCCACCGCCGGCACCCCGGCCTATCACCAGATCGAGACCCAGCTCGTCGCGCTGATCGAGAGCGGCCGGCTCGGTCCCGGCGAGCGCCTGCCGCCCGAGCGCGACCTCGCCGCCGAGCTCGGCGTCAGCCGCATGACGGTGCGCCAGGCCTTCGACGCGCTCGCGCGCCGGGGCCTCGTGGAGCGCGGGGTCGGGCGCGGGACCTTCGTCGCGGCCCCGAAGCTCGACCTCGACCACACGGTCCGCGTCGCGGGGTTCACCGAGCAGATGCACACGGCGGGCCTGGAGGCCGGCGCGCAGGTCGTGCGCGCCGAGGTGATCCCGGCGACGGGGCGCGTCGCCAAGGCGCTCGGCATCGAGCCCGGCGAGCCGGTCGCGCACGTCGAGCGGGTGCGCTCGGGTGCCGGCGTCGCGCTGACGCTCGAGGACTCCTGGCTGCCGGACGCGCTGTTCCCCGGCATCACCGAACTCGACCTCTCGGGCTCGCTCTACGACCTCATGGACGAGCGCTACGGCCGCATCCCGGTCCGCGCCGTCGAGCACCTCGAGCCGGTCGCCGCGCGTGCGCCCGACGCCCGCGCCCTCGGCGTGCGCCCGCGCTCGCCGCTGATGCTCGTCGAGCGCGTCGCCTTCGACGTCGCCGGTACGGCCGTCGAGTACGCCTCCGACCGGCACCGGGGCGATCGCGCCCGCTTCGTCGTCGAGGTCGCGCCGCGTGGATGAGGTCCTCGCCGGGATCGTCGGGCTGCTGGAGCCCGACCTCGGC
Source organism: Solirubrobacteraceae bacterium (assembly GCA_036510915.1). Taxonomy (GTDB): domain Bacteria; phylum Actinomycetota; class Thermoleophilia; order Solirubrobacterales; family Solirubrobacteraceae; genus F1-60-MAGs163. The sequence continues at coordinate 16,067 of DATCDC010000002.1, forward strand.
CCGCTGACCGGCGAGCCCCTGGTGCTCTCGGGCGGGATCACGAACCGCAACGTGCGCGTCGGGCTCGGAGGCGGCGACTACGTGCTGCGGATCTGCGGCCGTGACACCGAGGTGCTCAGCATCGACCGGGCGACCGAGGTGGCGGCGACGCGCAACGCCAGCGCGGCCGGCGTCGGGCCGGAGGTCGTGCGCTGGATGCCCGAGCAGCGCTGTCTCGTGACGGCCTTCATCCCGGGCACCCCGATCGACGCCGGGCAGCTGCGCGACCCCGCGCGCCTGGCGCAGCTCGGCCGGGCGCTGGCGCGCGTGCACGCCGGCCCGCCGCTGGCGACGAGCTTCCCCACCTTCACCCTGGTGGACGAGTACGCCGCCGCGGCACAGGCGCGCGGTGCGCGCGTCCCGCTGGAGGACGCCGACTTCGCGCGCGCCCTGTCGGCGCGCATCGCCGCGGCGCTGCACGGACCCGAGCACGACCCCGTGCCGTGCCACAACGACCTGCTGACCGCGAACTTCATCGACGACGGCGAGCAGCTGCGGATCGTCGACTGGGAGTACGCCGGGATGAACGACCGCTACTTCGACCTGGGCAACCTGTCGGTGAACAACGGCCTGAGCGAGGCCGACGACCGGATCCTCGCCGAGGCCTACTTCGGCGAGCCCGCCGGCGAGCGGCGGCTGGCAGCGATCCGCCTGATGCGCTTGATGTCCGACGTGCGCGAGGCGATGTGGGGCGTCCTGCAGGGCGTCATCAGCGAGCTGGACTTCGACTACGCGGCCTACGCCGCCGACCACTTCGGCCGGCTGCGCGCCGCCGCGGCAGATCCCCGAGTGGAGGAGTGGATCCGTGGCACGTCCGCGTGAGCTTCCCGACCGCGCCCGCGTGGTCATCATCGGCGGCGGCGTCGGGGGGACGAGCATCGCCTACCACCTCGCCGAGCTCGGCGAGCGCGACGTCGTGCTGCTCGACCGCAACGAGTTGACGAGCGGCTCGACGTTCCACTCGGCGGGGCTCGTCGGGCAGCTGCGCTCGAGCGTCTCGCTGACGAAGATGATGATGTACTCGGTCGAGCTGTACCGCAGGCTCGAGGCCGAGGGGACGGACTTCAGCCCGGGCTGGACGGAGTGCGGAGGCATCCGGCTCGCCTGCACGCCCGAGCGCGAGCAGGAGATCCACCGGCAGGTCGCGTGGGCCAAGACGTTCGGGCTGCCGCTCGAGCTGCTCTCGGCGCAGGAGGCCCGGGAGCTCTTCCCGCTGATGGTCACCGACGGCGTGCGCGTCGGCTCCTACCTGCCGACCGACGGCTATCTGGACCCCTCGCAGCTGACCTACGCGCTCGCCGACGGCGCGCGCCGCGGCGGCGTGCGGATCTTCACGCACACGCGGGTGGAGGGCATCGATGTCGAGGACGGGGCGGTGCGCCGCGTGCGCACCGAGTGGGGCGACATCGAGGCCGAGGTCGTCGTCAACGCCGGCGGCATGTACGCCGCCCAGATCGGCCGCCTGGCCGGCGTGCGCATCCCGATCATCCCGTTCGCCCACGAGTACCTCGTCACGCAGCCGTTCCCGCAGATGGAGGAGATCCGCAAGGCCGGGACCCACCTTCCGACGATGCGCGACCCCGACCTGCTCGTCTACTACCGCGAGGAGGGCGGCGGTCTGGTGATGGGCGGGTACGAGCGCCACTCGGCGCCCTGGTCGCTGGACGAGCATCTCGTGGACCGCATCCCGCCGACGTTCAACGGCCAGCTGCTCGAGGAGGACTGGGACCGCTTCGAGGAGATCACCGAGAACTCCAAGCGGCGCGTGCCGGTGATGGACGCGATCACCGTCACGAAGCTCATCAACGGGCCCGAGGCGTTCACGCCCGACAACGAGTTCTGTCTCGGCGAGACGGACGTGCGCGGCTTCTTCGTCGCGGCCGGGTTCTGCGCCCACGGCCTGGCGGGCGCGGGCGGCATCGGCAAGGTCATGGCCGAGTGGATCCACAGCGGCGAGCCGCAGATGGACCTCTGGCACATGGACGTGCGGCGCTTCGGGCAGCAGTACCGCTCGCCCTCGTACACGCTGAAGCGCACGAAGGAGGTCTACGAGACCTACTACGACATCCGCTACCCCGGCCACGAGCGCCAGGCCGGTCGGCCGCTGCGCGTCTCCAGCGCCTACGGCTGGCACGCCGAGCACGCCGCCGCCTTCGGCGAGAAGTCCGGCTGGGAGCGCGTCAACTGGTACGAGGCCAACGCGAAGGACGGTGACGAGGCGCTGCGCCCGCGCGGCTGGGCGGGGATGCACTGGTCGCCCGCCGTCGGCGCCGAGCACCGCGCCACGCGCGAGCGCGCCGGCCTCTTCGACGAGTCCTCGTTCGCGAAGCTGCACATCTCCGGCCCGGGGGCGGCCGCGTTCCTGGAAGGCCTGTGCGACAACACCGTCGCCCGCGGCGTCGGCGACATCACCTACACGCAGATGCTGAACTCGCGCGGCGGCATCGAGTGCGACTTCACCGTCACGCGGCTGGCGCAGGAGCGCTTCTCGATCGTCACCGGCACCGCGTTCGGCAACCACGACCTGGCCTGGCTGCGCCGCCACGCGCCCCGCGACGGCAGCGTCGACATCCACGACATGACGGCGCGCTGGGCCTGCTTCGCGCTGTGGGGCCCGCGCGCCCGCGACATCCTCCAGCCGCTCACACCCGACGACCTCTCCAGCGCGGCCTTCCCGTACATGACGATGCGCGAGATCACCGTCGGCGACGTCCCCGTACGCGCGCTGCGCGTGACGTTCGTCGGCGAGCTGGGGTGGGAGCTCTACTGCCCGACGGAGTTCGGCGCCGGGCTGTGGCGTGCGCTGTGGGCGGCCGGCGAGCCGCACGGGCTGGTGGCCGGCGGCTACAAGGCGATCGACACGCTGCGCCTGGAGAAGGGCTACCGCGTCTGGGCCGCCGACATCACGCCCGACGAGAACCCCTACGAGGGCGGCCTGGGGTTCTGCGTCAAGCTCGACAAGCCCGGCTGGTTCATCGGGGCGGACGCCCTGCGGGCGGTCAGGGACGCGGGCGGGCCGGCGCGGCGCCTGGCGTGCATCACGCTCGAGGACCCGCGCTCGGTGGCGCTCGGCAACGAGCCCGTGCGCGTCGGCGGCGAGATCGTCGGCCGTGTCACCACCGGCGGGTACGGCTACACCGTAGAGCGCTCGATCGCCTACGCCTACGTTCCGGCGGAGGTCGCCGTCGCGGGGACCGCGGTCGAGATCGACATCTTCGGGCAGTGGGTCGCGGGCACGGTCGCCGAGGAGCCGCTCCACGACCCGGCCGGTGACCTCGTCAGGGCCTGAGGTTCCGCCGCGACAGCTCTGCGGTGAACCACCGTTTGAGCCAGGCACCGGCGGGCGGTAGTCTGCGGCGCAGATATTCAGCCTGCGGTTGTGGCCCGGCTCGCGAGCTCGCACGAGTGAGCGATGCCGGGACGGTCCAGCCCCGTTGGTTCGTCGAGGGGAGTCCGGGGGAGTCGGATGTTCGACTGGACACAGAGTGACACGGCCGTGGTCGTACAGGTGGGCGCGCGGAGCGACGGGGCGATCCCCCGACGGCACTCCGCCGACGGTTCGTTGCGGGTCAGACGCCGGCATCCGGGGTCGGTGGTGGGCGGGTACGGTCCATCGCGAGCTGGCTCGGTGAGCGTCGCCGTGGGCCAGCGCCCGGCCCTGCAGCTCGACGCGGTGAGCCGGGAGCTGACGGCGGCGGGGTTCGAGCTGCGCTGCGCCGCGACGACCTGCCGGCGCCTGACGAGCGTCATCGCCAGACGGCCGCCGGATCTGGCCCTCGTGCACTCCGCGCTGGACCCTGAGACGCCGCTGGGCTTCGTGCCGCACCTGCGCGCGGCCGCGCCCGGGATGGCGATCGTCGTGCTGATCGACGATCTCAATCCGACGCTCGCGCACGCCGCGGTCGCCCACGGGGTCGACGGGGTCGTGCTCGGTGACGCGAGCGTTCGCGATCTCGCGCTCATCCTGCAGCGGGTGGCCGCCGGGGAGGCCGTGTACCCCGGCGGGTGCCTCGACGCGGCGCGCCGCGCGGACAGCGAGTCGATCGAGGGCCTGCTCTCCGATCGCCAGCGCGAAGTGCTCGACCTGCTCGCCGCCGGGCTCGGCAACAGTCACGTCGCCGACGCGCTGCACATCTCGCCGAACACCGTCAAGTTCCACGTCCGGCAGATCTACCAGCGCCTCGGTGTGAAGAACCGTGTCGAGGCCACCCTGCTCCTGCAGTCGGAGCGACGCGCCAACGGCACGAAACCGGCGGATCAGCCCACTACCTGAACGGGTGGGGGACCCCCCACCCGCAGGGCGGTCCAGGACCACCCGAACCCCGGTTTCGCGGCCGCCGGGCGCGACCTAGCCTCGGGTCGTCGAGGGGTGCGCGGGGATCGCGCCCCCGCATCGAGAAGAGGAGACGCATATGTGTTCCCGGGGGAAGTGGGCCATGCGCTGGCATTGGTATGCCGCAGCGGCCTTCAGCGTGATCGGTCTCGCCGCGTTCGCGGCGCCGGCCGGCGCGCAGTCCAGTTATCAAGAGTCTGTGCAGGGCAATCAGGCTGCACCGAGTGCTTTCACCACCAACATTCCGTACGTTGCGTGGAGGGGCGAGGAGATCCGTGCCGTCAAGTGCACTAATGATCTCCTTCCCATGACCGAAGACGTCAAGGGCGCCCGCCGGTTCAAGTCCGGCAACAGCGTCGACGTGCTCGTCGAGTCGTGGTCCGGCGCCGGCCCGGGTGCGCAGCTCGAGCCTTCGACGGTCGACTCGCTCTTCTGGGCGAGCGACGGCACGCCGTGCGTGCGCTTCGACATGGTGTCCTCGACGGCCGGCCTCGGCCGCGTGAAGCTCGTCGTCTCGGATGGCAACCACAACCCGATCGTCAAGCACCAGTTCCTGATGATCTGGCTCACGCTCGGCAACGTCGCGATCGACGAGGTCGGCGCGAACGATCCGACCGGCGGCCAGCCCGCGAACTCCAACGCCTCGGTGGGCGATCCGCTCGGTGACGGCAACCTCACCGCCGGCTCGCGCAACGGACGCGTGCAGGTGAAGGTCACCGGCACGTTCCCGCATCCGCTCGGGCCGGGTGGCACGTTCACCCTGCCGAACGACTGGCCGACGATCGCAGGCGCGCTTGCGACCGACAGCAACGTGCTCGACACGAACCCGGCACAGCGCTGGGACATCCATGACGGCCAGGGGCCGGCTGAAGGGCACGTGGCAGGGTTCTGCACACCGACGGTTCCTGCCGTGACGATTGACGCGGTGGATAACTGCAACGGCGGCGGAGCCCTCGGCGCGTTCTCGAACGTGTTCGGGCAGGGCGTGACCGCTGGCGGTCCGTTCGACCCCGCGCGTCCCGCGACGCTGCTCTCCGACGGCACGCTGGACAGCAGTGACGCACCGATGCCGGCCACCCGGGTCGATCTCGCGATCGCACCGAACAGCGGCGCGGCGGGCGACATCTCGGGCACGGGCGCGCTCGTGTCGGTGAACAAGACCGACGTGTACAGCCGTGACGGCAACGGCACCAGCACGCCGCACAACCTGTACGCGCCGTACTACGTGCAGTGGATTCCGGCGACGTCGGCGATGGACGCCGGCATCCCGGAGGCCTCGGGCATCGACGGTCCCGCCCAGGGGAACAACTTCACAGGGTTCCTCAACGACGGGCCGTACGTCAACTGGAGCACGTTCCCGCTGAGCACGGCGGTGGCGCATCCGACGACGTGCAACGCCTCCGTCGGCTACAACCCGAGCCAGGACGTCAAGCGGACCACTCCGGCCGGTGACCAGACGGTCGCCGTCTACACCGACGAGCACGGCGAGGCCCAGGTGGCCTACAAGCCGTACGCCGGTGGGTTCTACTACGACAGCCTGCCCGTCGTGCAGAACGACAACCGCGGGTGCGACCTGAAGGGCATCACGACGCTCGGCACGGCCGCGATCACGGCGACGGCCCGGTACCCGTACCAGCCCGTCGACGCGAATCCGGTCCGCTCGGCGACGATCTCGAAGACGGTCTCGAACCTCTTCGACAAGTCGCTGAGCTACTGGCCCAAGGGGGCCGGTGCGGACAACAACAACGCGCGGATCGTCGTGGCGCATGCCAACGACGTCAACGGCGCGCCGTTCGCCGGCGAGAAGGTGTGCTTCTACGTCGCCGAGCAGGCCGACGGGTTCCGCGAGTTCAACGGCCAGACCGGCCCGGCCAGCGCGCGGTTCACGGTCGGTGGCGGACATGCCGACACGAAGCAGGGTGCGGACATCTGCCGCAGGCTCGACGCCAACGGCAACACGGCGATCGAGGTGATGAACAGCGATCCGCAGGTGATCAACGTCATCGTCGAGTACGTCGATGAGGGCCTGCTGCGGAGCATCGACGTGGACTTCGCCACGCCGGGCTCGAGCGGTGGAACGGTTCCGCC
>DATCDC010000003.1:0-2246 GCA_036510915.1 Solirubrobacteraceae bacterium
GACGTCGCTCGCTGCCGGTTGACTGCTGTCGGAGCCTTGCAGAACGGGCCTGTCCGGTTACAGGACCGATCGGGCAGCCAATCGGGCAACCCGGGCGCTGCCCTTTCGGTCAGTCAGGCCGCTTGGCCCGCTTGGCGGCGGTCCGCGGCCGGTCCCCGACCACGAGGTCGGCCTGGCCTCCCGGCACGTCGATGCTGGCCTCGGCCACCTCGCCCCCGGCGGTCCGCACGACCACGCGCTGGGCGCCGGCGGGAACCCGCGCGAGCCGGAAGCGGCCGTCGCGGTCGGTGGCCGTCCAGCGCCCGCTGTCCGGCAGGACGACCCAGGCGTCGCCGACCGGGGTTCCCGCGCCGTCACGCACCGTGCCTCCGATGCGGTGCAGTTCCGTCATCGAGCCGGGCGGCCCGTCCACGAGGCCGCTGCGCAGGGTCTGCGTGCGCACCTGCGGCCCGCGCACGAACGTCGCGCCGGATTCGACCGACAGATGCGCGACGAAGTCGATCGACGCCTTGTACTCGCCGCCGACCGAGGTCCAGAAGTCTGCCTTCTCCTCGCGCGGGCGCCCGACGGACGTGTCGACCTCGCGCAGGTGCGTCGCGTCGCGCGCCCCGGCGATGATGTCGTCGGGAAGCTGGCGGTGGGAGAACAGGATCGCGAGCACCTGCGAGAGCAGGCGATGCTCGTCCTCGACCGCTCGCGTCCACGCGGTGACGGCGTAGGTCAGCTCGAGCCGCAGCGGCGGCGGCGTCACGATCGCCTGGCCGTTGCCCCGCGCCTCGGTCGGGCTGACCACCGCGCGCTCGACCGCCTCGCGCAGGTCGTAGAGGAACAGATCGACGGTGGGGCTGGAGAGCTTGCCCGACCACTCCTTCGAGGGCGCGTCGAACGCCACGTCCACGCCCTCGAATCCGTGGCGCTCGAGCTCACGCCGCAGCAGCGTGCGCAGTGCCTCGTCGAGATCGGCGATCGCGGTGTTCAGCGGGACGTCGACGACGAGCGTCATCAGATCAGCCCGTCGCGCACGGCGTGGGCGACAGCCTGCGAGCGGCTGCGCGCACCGAGCTTCGTGACGACGTCGTGCAGGACGTTCTTCACGGTGCGCTCGCTGTAGGACAGGCGCTCGGCGACCTCGCGCGTCGGGTGCCCGTCGGCGATCAGGGTCAGCACCTGCTGCTCGCGCACGGTCAACCACGAGTCCGGCGCTCCCGCGGCGCCCCGCAGCGGCGCGGGAGCGCCGGACGCTCGGCGCCGGGCGAGACCGTTCAGGAGCGTCGGCGCGATCACGGTCGTGCCGTGCGCCGCCGCCTCGACCGCGGCGGTCAGCGTCGCCGGCGTGAGCGTGTCCCGGCTGAGGAACCCCGCCGCTCCGGCCTCGACCGCCTCGAGGACGTCGCCGTCGCCGCGCGTGAGCAGCACGATCGCCTCGGTGGTGCTCGTCGCGCCGAGCGCGCGCAGCAGGTCGCCGGCCCCCGGAAGCTCCTGGTCGAGGATCACGACATCCGCATCGGCGAATGCCGCGTGCGCCTGCGCCTCATCGACGGTCGCTGACTCGGTCACCGCGTTCACGGACGCGATCGACCGCACGCACTCGGCCAGTCCGCGCCGGTAGATCGGATGGCGTTCGATCACGAAGACGTGCATTGCAGCGTCCCGGTCCTCTCGGTGGGGGGCTCCTGCCGCGACCCTAGCCCGCGTGATTGGCGCCCGCAAATCCGCCCAGCACTTCGCCGGCTTCGCTGCGCCCGGTTTGATGCACAGCGCGGTGCCGCTCGGGAGCCTGCCGCTGCGGAAGCGGTAGACCACGACCTTGCCGATCCGGGCCGGCGCCGTGATGCGGATCTCCAGCGTCTGGCCGGCGCGGAAGCGCGAGCCCTTGGCGCCGAGCAGCTTGAGGAGGTCGACCTTCCCGCCCGACTTCACCCGTGGATCGACGGGTTGGCGTCGTTGCAGTCGGAGAGGACGTTGTAGCCGTCGCGGTCGGCGTCGGCCGGTGGCGGCGGCGGGGCGACCTGGACCGTTTCTGTCCGTGCGGCGACGCTACCCGCGGGTGCGACACTGAGTCACGTGGCGACAAGATCACGGTGACAGCCCCGAACGGCCGGAGTACGATCGACGCATGACGAGCGCGCGCCCGTTCCCGTTCGTGCCCGTCCTGATCGCCGCGGCGCTCGCGTTCGCCGCGGCATTCGGGATCGGCCTCGCGACCAAGAAGTCCGCGACGGCGGCGGCTCCGTCGCGTGCGCCGG
>DATCDC010000004.1:0-15908 GCA_036510915.1 Solirubrobacteraceae bacterium
TGCTCGCCGGCGCCCTGCGCCCCGGCGATCGCGCCGCCGCCGCCGAACCCGCCGGCGATGATCGACGGGATCGAGCGGTTCATCGCCGCGGCCATCAGCCGCGTGAGGATCGTGCCCGACGCGCCGACGATCATGCCCGCCACGATCAGGGCGGTGTTGTTCAAAGCCAGACCGGTCGCGGCGGCGCTCAGGCCGGTGAACGCATTCAGCAGGCTGATCACGACCGGCATGTCCGCGCCGCCGATCGGCAGCACGACGAACAGGCCCAGCAGCGCCGAGGAGACGAGCAGCAGGATCATGTAGACCTGCGAGGTCTCCCCGGATGCGATCGCGATCGCCGCGGCGACGGCGATCACGAACAGGATCAGGTTGATCGGCTGCTGGGCCTTGCCCGCGCCGATCGGATACCCCGGAAGGATCTCCTGCAGCTTGCCGAACGCGATGTTCGAGCCCCAGAAGCTGATCGACCCGACGATCGCCGCGAACAGGGACGGGATCACGAACGTCAGCTTGAGGTTGTCGTAGCCGCCGGTCTCGTTGAACTCCGCCCACGCGATCAGCGCGACCGCCCCGCCGCCGACACCGTTGAACAGCGCGACCATCTGCGGGATCTGCGTCATCTTCACCTGCCGCGCCGCCGGCACGCCGATGATCGTGCCGATCACCAGGCCGAAGACGATCAGCCCCCAGTTCCCCATCCCGGGGTACAGGAACGTCGCGACGAGCGCGATCCCCATGCCGACGGCGGCGATGCGGTTGCCGCGCACCGCGGTCCGCGGTCCGGTCAAACCGCTCAGCCCGTAGATGAACAGGCTGAACGCGATGATGTAGAGGATCGCGATGAAGTCGGCCTTCTGAAAGAAGACCGTCGCGAGCGGCAGGCTCACTGCTCGCCCTCCTCGGTCTGCTTGGACGCCGGCTTGCTCTTGAACATCTCGAGCATGCGGTCGGTCACCAGGAAGCCGCCGACGACGTTGATCGTGCCGAAGATGATCGCGACGACGAGGATCGCCTTGTTGAACGCGCTCAGGTGGTCGCTGAGCCCGAGCACGAGGATGCCGCCCAGCACGACGATCCCGTGGATCGCGTTCGTGCCCGACATCAGCGGCGTGTGCAGCGTGTTCGGGACCTTGGAGATCACCGCGTAGCCGACGAAGCCGGCCAGCACGAGGATCGCGAGATTCGTGACGAACATGAGGCTCCTTATGCCGCGGCTTCGGCGGCGGCCCTGGCGCCGGGATGGACGATCTCGCCGTCGCGCGCGACACAGGACCCGCTGACGATCTCGTCCTCGAAGTCCAGGACGATCGCGGGCGCCGCGCCCTCCTCGCCCTTGGGGACGATGAGGTCCAGCAGCGAGAGCACGTTGCGCGCGTACAGCTGGCTGGAGTGCTCGGGCATGTGCGCGGGCAGGTTCAGCGGGCTGACGATCGTGACGCCGTGCTCGACCGTCGTCTGGCCCGGCGTGGTGAGCTCGCAGTTGCCGCCGCTCTCGCCCGCCAGGTCGATGATCACGCTGCCGGGCTTCATTCCCTCCACCGCCGGGGCGGTCACGAGCTTCGGAGCCGGGCGGCCCGGCACGAGCGCAGTCGTGATCACGACGTCGAAGCCCGTGATCGCGTCGGTCAGCGCCTGCTGCTGGCGCGCGCGCTCCTCGGCGGTCAGCTCACGCGCGTAGCCGCCCTCGCCCGCGGCCTGCAGCCCCAGGTCCAGGAAGCCCGCACCCAAGGACTCGACCTGCTCGGCGACCTCGGGCCGCACGTCGTAGCCGGTCGTCACGGCGCCCAGGCGCCGCGCCGTCGCCAGCGCCTGCAGCCCCGCCACGCCCGCGCCCAGCACGAGCACCTTCGCCGGCGGGATCGTGCCCGCGGCGGTCATCAGCATCGGGAAGAACCGCGTCAGGTGCTCGGCCGCGAGCACGACGGCCTCGTAGCCCGAGACGTTCGACTGGCTGGAGAGCGCGTCCATCGACTGCGCGCGGCTGATCCGCGGGATCGCCTCCATCGCCAGCGCCGTGATCCGCGCATCGCGCGCCGCGATCGCCGTCTGCGGGCTCGTCAACGGTGCCAGGAAGCCGATCAGCAGCGCGCCGGCGCGCATCTGCGCGATCTGCGCGCTCTGCGGCGGCGCGATCACCACGACCGCGTCCGAGCCCCAGACGGCGTCGGCGTCGACCAGGCTCGCGCCGGCCTCCGTGAAGGCCGCGTCGGGGATCAGCGCGCCGTCACCGGCACCGCGTTCCACGAGCACTTCGATGCCGCGGCCGGTGAGCTTGCGCACGACCTCTGGAACGAGGGCCACACGACGCTCACCCGGGGCGGACTCCTTCGGGACGGCGAGACGCATCGGGTGCGGAAACCTAGCCCATCCCTGGGGCGGGCCGCTTTGCGGTGGCGCTCACCGGCGGACGATGCGGATCGGGAGCGGACGGCCGGCCAGCGCGGCGAGCGCCTCGGCCGTGACCCAGACCGGCGTCTGCGTGCTGGTGCGCGAGTAGCGGACGCTGCCATTCGGGGCCTGGAGCGAGCGCAGGTAGGCGACCGGGGAGCGCGCGCCCCGCCGGCGCTGGCGGGCCGGGTCGCGCCCCGCGGCCACCAGGCCCTGCACGGCGTACGCCGTCGACTGCGCGTTCGAGCCCGCCGGGGGCTGCAGGCCGTACCCGCCGTCGGGATTCTGGTGGGCGGCCAGCCAGGCCGCGGCGCGCGCGACGGTGCGCCCGGCGCGGTGCCCGCCCGCCGCGAGCGCCTCGATCGCCGCCGCCGTGTCGTCGGCGCCGCTCGGGCCGCCGCGCCCGGCGAAGTTGAAGCCCCCGTCGCGGTTCTGGCGGCGCGCGAGCCACGAGGTGGCGCGCTGCACGCGCCGCGAGCGCGCCGGCACGCCAACGGCGCGCAGCGCCAGCGCGCCGAACGACGTGAGGTTGACCAGGCTGCCGAAGGAGCCGTCGGCGCGCTGCGCGCGGACCAGGCGCCCGGCCAGCCCGCCGGTCGAGCCCGGGATGCCCGCCGCCGCGAGCGCCAGCGCGGTGCGCTCGAGATCCGCGGTCGCGCGCGACCGCGCAGCGTAGCGGCGCAGCAGCCCGGCGGGCGAGCGCCCGTTGCGGCGCACGCTGAGCGCGTCGAAGCCGGCGGCGCCGAACCCGATGACCGTCCATGAGGTCTGCGTCGCGTTGGAGGCCGCGCGCGGCGCCGCGCCCCAGCCGCCGTCGGCGTTCTGCGCCCGCGCCAGGTAGCGCGCGGCCGGGGCGGCGCCCGCGGCGGCCGCGGCGGCGCGCTGGGGCGCGAGCAGCGGCGCGGCGAGCACCAGCGCGAGCGCGGCGGCGGCGAGCGGTGCGGCCGGCACGCCGGCGGCCGGCGCGTCGATCCAGCGGACCTCCATGCGCGCGCGGAAGCGCAGCAGCGCGCGGACGAGCGCCGGGCCGAACGCCAGGCAGAAGACGACGTTGCCGATCGCGTGCGCGAGGTTGAAGGGCAGCGAGGTCGCCGAGATCGCGAGGTACTGCCCCGCCGTCGGCTGCCCGCCGTAGGTCACCCAGACCGAGGCGTCCATGATCGCGCCGAATGCCAGGCCGGCGCCCCCGCAGGCGAGCGCCAGCGGGACGCGGCGCATGCTGCGCCCGGTCGCCCGCCCGAGCCCCGCGCCGAGCAACCCGCAGACGCCCCACGCGACCATCTGCCACGGCGTCCAGGGCCCCTGCCCGAAGACGAGGTTCGAGGCCAGCGCGGCGACGGCCCCGACGACGAACCCGGGCGCGCCGCCGAGCGCGAAGCCCGACAGCAGGACGATGTCCGTCGTCGGCTTGACGTTCGGCAGGGCCGCGAACGCGACGCGCCCGATCGCGGCCAGCGCGGCGAGCGTCGCGACGAGCGCGAGCATGCGCGACGACGGGTGGGTGCGCTCGTACCACGTGAACCCGGCGGCGAGGACCGCCGCGAGCACGAGCAGCGCCGCCAGCTGCCAGGTCACCGCTGCACCGCGATCGTCATGCGCGAGCGCAGCAGCGCGCCGCCCTGCTCGGGCGTCAGCGCCTGGCCGTCGCCGCCCAGGACGCGCGCGGTCTCCGTCGCGAAGTGCCAGCCGCCGCTGAGGATCTCCGGCGCCGGCGCGTCGGCGATCACGCGTCCGTCGGCGAGCAGGATCACGCGGTCGGCGACGGCTGCGGCGAACTCCGCGTCATGGGTGGCGACCAGGACGGCCATCCCGCCCGCGGCGAGCACGTCGAGCCGGTCGGCCAGCTCGCCCTTGGCGGCGCGGTCCATCCCGCGCGTGGGCTCGTCGAGCAGCAGCGCCACGGCGGGCTCGCCCGCGTCCATCACGATCGCCAGCGCGAGGCGCTGGCGCTCGCCGCCGGAGAGGTCGCGCGGGTGGCGGTCCGCGAGGGCGCTGAGGCCGACGAGCTCCAGCGCGCCCGCGCTCGCCTCGTCCCCGGCGCGCTCGTGGATCAGGTAGTCGCCGGGGTGCTGCAGCAGCAGCGCGACGCGCCCGGCGGCCTCCACGCGTCCGCGCGTGGGGCGCTGCAGCCCCGCGAGGTGGCGCAGCAGCGTGGACTTCCCGGCGCCGTTGCGCCCCATCAGCGCGACGCGCTCGCCAGGGGCGAGCGTCAGGTCGACGCCGCGCAGGATCGCGCGCACGCCGGCGGGCTCCTGCCAGACGCCGCGCGCGCGCGCGGCGGCCGGGGCGGCGCCCGCGCGCGGCGCCCACGGGCGGCGCCGCGGCACCGGCGCGGGCGCGGGGATCGACGCGTCGATCGCAGCCTGCTCCCGCGCGAGGCCGTGGGCGCGCAGCGTCGCGCGCGCCTCCTTGACGCCCGCCGGGAGCGGCCGCAGCCCGGCCCGCACGAACAGGCGCGCGCTCGGGGTCTGCAGCGCGGGCGCGCGCTCGGCGGCCCAGTCGAGCATCGCCCGCGGCTCGGCGTCGCAGGCGACCATCCCGTCCTCGAGGACCACGACGCGGTCCGCGTGGCCCAGGCAGCGCTCGAGGCGATGCTCGGCCAGCACGACGGCGGTGCCCCATTCCTCGTTCAGGCGGCGCAGCAGCCAGACGAGCTCGTCGCCGGCGACCGGGTCCAGCTGCGAGGTCGGCTCATCGAGCAGCACGAGCGGTGGCCGGCCGGCGAGCGCGGCGCCGAGCGCGACGCGCTGCAGCTCCCCGCCGGACAGCTCGTGGGTGGAGCGATCGAGCAGCTCGGCGATGCCCAGCGCGAGCGCCACCTCCTCGACCCCGCGCGCGACGGCGGCGGGCGCGAGTCCGCGGTTCTCCAGCGGGAAGGCGAGCTCGGCGCGCACGGTCGTCATCACGACCTGCGTCTCGGGGTCCTGGAGCAGCGTGCCGGCGACGGCCGCCAGCTCGCCGGGGCCGTGCTCGCGCGTGTCGAGCCCGCCGACGAGCACGCGCCCGGACGCGACGCCGCCGTGGAAGTGCGGCACGAGTCCGCTCGCGGCGCGCAGCAGCGTCGACTTGCCCGAGGCCGACAGGCCCGCGAGGACGACGAACTCGCCGGCGTCGACCTGCAGCGAGACCTCGCGCAGCGAGGGCCGGCCCGAGCCCGCGTACGTGTAGGAGAAGCGCTCGAACGTCAGCGTGCTCATGGGCTCTCGACCCCCTGGCGGCTGAGGAACGGCACGAGCGCGAGGACGATGATCAGCACCGCGAGCGCGACCTCCGCGGCGCCGGTTCCAAGGATCAGCCGCGGGTAGGGGTCGACGCGCGCCGCGCCGGTCGCCAGGCCCCACGTGCAGAGCGCGAGCAGGCCCAGCGCGGCGCCCCCGACGCTGAGGTCGTGGCGCGAGAGCGGCGCGGCGCCTCCCCGCGGCCTGCGGCGTGCGATGGCGTAGCCGCGCAACTCGAGCGTCGCGGCGACGTCGACGGCCCGCTCGAGCGCGCCCGTGGTCACTGCGCGGACGACGGCGAGCTGGGTGCGTCGCGTGCGCAGGTCGACGTCGGGGCGACAGCGTCGCGCCTGCTCCATCCGTCGCGCGTCGCGCGTGAGCACGGGCACCATGCGCGTCGCCAGCGAGGCGGTCAGCGCGGAGCGCAGTGAGATCCGCCGCATCCCGCGCAGGACCTCGTCGGGGTCGACGGTCGCCGTCAGCAGCGCCGCGCACAGCACGATCACCAGGACGCGCAGCCCGAGCAGCAGCCCGTAGACGACCGCCTCGAGGGTGATGTCGATCTGACCGAACGGCGCGACCTCGCCGACGCGCACGATCACCGTCAGGCCCTCGCGCACGACGAGCGCGTTGACGAGCGCGACGAGGATCGCGAGCGGCACGGCGAAGCGCGCCGCGCGCGCGATCTCGGGCCCCACGCCGGCCAGCACCGCGGCGGACCCGGCCGCGAGGGCGAGCGCGCCGAGGACGAGCGGGTTGGTGAAGCACAGCGCGAGCAGCACGAGCGCCATCCCGTAGGCGGCGGCGATGCCGGCGCGCGCCACGTGGAGCGCGCTCGCGCGGCGGCGGTAGATCATCGCGCCCCGGCTCCCAGCGGCAGGCCCAGAGGCGCCGCGCCGGTCGCGGCGGCCACGGCGAAGCGGTTGCGCAGCCCGGCCTGCGAGAAGGCCGCCGCGGCCGCCTGCACGCCGGCCTCGTCGGTCCCGGTCACCGTCCAGACCGGCTGGTCCTCGCCCGCCCGCGTCGCGGCGACCAGGCCGCCGCCCGCGCCGAGCGAGCGCACGGCGCGGCCGCGTGCGTCGAGCAGCGCGATCGCGGTGCCGTCCGGGCGGGGCTCGGCGAAGACGCCGCTGGCCTGGGGCCCGTCCTCGAGGGCAACCGCGGCGGGGTCGACGCGGACCTGCTTCCAGGGGCCCACGAGGACGCGCAGCGTGTCGCGCGTGAAGGAGGAGTTGAGCGTGCCCTTGGCCGCGGGGATGCCGTAGTGCACGAGCACCTTCTCGACCGCCGAGCAGGCCGGCGAGGAGACCGCGGCGCACTCGATGCGCACGGGCAGGCGTTTGTCGGTTCCGGGGCCGTGCAGGAACGGCTCGGGGAACGAGCCCACGACGGCGGGGACGCGCTGGGCTCCGCGCCAGTCGCGCAGGTCCCACCAGACGCGGTCGCCCCCGTGCACGGTGGTCCCCGCGGCGCCCTTCCCGGCCTCGACGCCGTCGACGAAGTAGAACCAGTCGACCCGCGAGCCGCCGCACAGGCGGTCGACGCACTGCACGAAGCCGCCGCCGTAGCGGGTCGACACGTTCGCGCCGCGCTGCAGCAGGCGCATCACGGTCTCTGACGAGGGCAGCTTTGAGGCCGTGCGCTCCTGCACGACATGGCTGCCGAAGTCCCGCGTGACGGTCACCGTGACCGGGTCGTCCTGCGTGGACCCGGCGCCCAGCCCACAGCCGCCCAGGACCACGCTGAGCGCGGCGAGCAGGAGGGCTGTGCGAGCGCGGCGGCGGAGCATCAGGCGACCGTGAAGACCGCGCGGTTGCGTGCCTGGTCGGGGGTTCCGCGGTCCGCGCCGCGGGTCACGTTGCCGGCGCCGTCGACGGTCTGCGTGTCGAGCACGTAGCGCCCGGGCGTCAGCGCGGCGGGCAGCAGGTAACTCCATGACGCCGCGCTGCCGATCGAGAAGAACCGCGCGTTCTCGGTCCCGCAGCGGGTCGCCGTCACCCAGCGCGCGGCCGTGCCGTCGAAGCGCTCGCAGCGCCCGCCGCTGCGGCGCGTGAGGCGCAGCCGCACCTCCGAGAGGCCGGACGGGTCGGCGGCGACGGTCCCGCGCAGGTCGCGCGGCCCCCTGCCGTGGGCGAAGTGCTGCTGCTCGCGGATCGCCGCGATGCGCCCGAGCGCGGGCGTCGTGTCGCGCACGGCGGCGGATGCGCCCGGGGCGGTGGCGGTCGCCGGTTGCGTCGTCGTGTTGCAGAATCCGTCGGCGCCGTCGGTCACGCACGTCGGGATCACGACGCTGCGAGCGAGCCCGAGCGTGGCGCGGATCGCTGCGGGCCCGCGCGCGGTCAGGGTCAGCGTCGCCTTTCCGGCCGCGTCCGTCGGGACCGGCGCCTCGGCCCCGGCGACGCTCGCGCCCGCCGCGGGCGCCGGCGCGGCGACGAACGACGACGGATCGACGGGGAAACGCGTGACGGTGACGGTGAACGGCGTTCCGGGCGCGACGGTCGCCGGAACGCCGGTGAGCAGCACCGGGGGATGCAGCGGTACGAAGGTGGTCGGGTCGAAGTCATCGGCCTGGATCAGCAGTTCGTCGCCGGCCTGCAGATGATCGCTGCAGACGCCGTTGCCGCTGATGTACGCGCCGGCACGGCCGATCCACTCGGCCCAGTAGTCGGGTGCCGTTGCGCGCGTCTCGCCGAGCACCGTCTTGAAGAACGACTGGCGGTCCCAGTTCTGGCCCGTGGCGGCGTCGAGCGCCGCGTACGCGGTGTCGCCGCCGCACTTGGCGGGGCCGACGACGTCGGCTGCATTCCCGAGCGTGACGGGCGTCGGCGCCAGCAGCGTCGCCGAGCCGCCCTCCACGCGGACGGTCACCGCCGGACCTGCCGCGGCGAGCGCAGGCGCGATGAGCAGGCACGTGAGACAGCCTCCGACCAGGAGACCGAGCGAGCGTGAGCGTCGCATGTGAGAGCCACCCCTTTCCGCGAGGGCGTACGTGCTGGATGGCCGGAGGCAGGTCTCCTGGCTCGCGGGACTCCCGCACCGCGCCTTCCCGGAGGCGCACGCCGCGCTTCCAGTGGCCGCGCCCGAGGGCGCATGCGATGGGGCTCTACCCGGTCACAGTGGCGGGTCCGCGCCGGATTCGCACCGGACTTCCCTTCACCACCGACCTTGATCGAGGCCAGCGTATCGCGAAGCCCGCGCGAACGCTGCCGACTGCGCCAAAGGTGAACAAATTCGGCAGGAGCTCGCGAAGCGGGCGCGAAACCCGTAGACAGCACACAGGAAGTCGTGCTGACTTTCCCCCAGACAGCACCCTCCGACGCCCGCCCGGCACGGGATCCCCGCTACCCCCCAGCGGCCCGCGCCTGGCGGGCGTCACCTGTCGGTCGGTCACGCAGCAGCATCGGAGCGGATCGTGGAAGCTCCCGGGATGGACGTCGCGGACCTGCTCGATCGGGTGAGCGAGCATGCCGGCGGCGCCGCGCGCTGGGAGGCGCTCGGCGCGCTGGAACTGCGCGTGCGCGTCGGCGGCCTCGCGTTCCGCCAGGTCGGGCAGGCCGAGCCGGTCTCGGACTTCGACGCGGTCGTCGATGTCCATGAGCCGCGCGTGAGCTTCCGCTCGCGCGCGACCCGCACCTGGCGCGGGAGGTTCGACGCGGGCGCCGTGCGGCTGGAGGACGAGTGCGGCGCGGTGATCGCGGAGCGCCGCGACGCCGTGCCGGTGCGGCGGCCGCCATGGCCGCGACGGCGCTGGGACGCGATCGACGCGATGGCCTTCAGCGGCTACGCGCTCTGGCACTACGCGGCGTTCCCCGCGCTGCTGCGGCGCGAGGACGTCGAGGTCACCGCCCTCGGCCGCCGGCGCATCGATGGCGAACAGCTGGAGGGCCTGCGGCTGCACTGCCCGCCGGGCGTGCCGGCGCACTCGCCGGACCAGCACCTCTGGCTGGCCACGGACGGGACGATGCGCCGGTTGGACTACACCGCCCGGATGATCTCCCCGTTGGCGCGGGCCGCCAACCGCTGCACGGCCGAGATCGGCGCGTTCGGCGTGCGCATTCCGGGCGCACGGCGCGTCACGCCGCTGCTGCCCGGTCGGCGTGCGGCGCCCGGGCCGCTGCTCGTCTCGATCGACCTCGAGCTGACCGGCGTGCGCGAGCGCTGAGACCGACCGCCCTCCCGCCTACGTGGCGGCGGGCTCGGCGATGGTCAGCTGCACGTCGATGTTGCCGCGCGTGGCGCGCGAGTAGGGGCAGACCTCGTGGGCGCGCGCGACGAGCTTCTCGGCCATCTCGCGCTCCACGCCCGGCATAGAGTCCATCGCGGGATGCCTTCGGCGGTCAGAACGTGGCGGGCCGCACACCCTACGCAACGACGAGGGGCGGACCCGAAGGCCCGCCCCTGATGCTGCGCTGTCGTGCTGCGAAGGAGCTACTTCTTGCAGGCCGCCTTGGCCGTCACGTTCTGGCTCGTGCCGTCGGTGAAGGTGAACGCGCCGCCGAAGTTCAGGCCGCCCGCGGTGCAGCCGGCGAGGCCGACGTACGGGACCTTGTTCGCGGTGCCCTTGACGGTGAGCTTGAAGTCGAGCAGCGTGGCGAACGCGCCCGGGGCGGGCTGCTGGAGGCCGTCGGGGATCGCGACGGTCAGCGTCTTGCCGTACTTGCCGGAGGCCGGCGAGAGCTTGCCGACGAGGACCTCGTCGATCTGCAGCGGGGCGTCGCCGGTGACGTGCATGAGCAGCGACGTGCCGCCGGTGCCGTTGAACGCGACGATCTTCAGGTTCTCCGTCAGCCCGAGCGCCTGGCCTGCGGCGGTGCCGCTGCCGACCTTGGCAGCGGAGGAGCAGCTGCCGGTCTGGACCTGGCCGGCGGTGCAGGCCTTGAACTTCGCGCCGTTGAAGCGCAGGTTCTTGTCGAGCGAGATCACGGCCAGCGTCGTGGCGAACGGCGAGTCGGTCGGGTCGAGCGCGACCTTCGGCTCAACGGTGAGGGCGACGTTCGCCTGCTTCTTCGCGGTGCCCGCCTTGGTCGGCGACACCTTGGCGAGGAGCGTCTGCTTCGACGTCACGGCGAAGGCGGGAGCAGCCGACAGCGCGAGCGCTGAGACGGCGATGACGGACAGGGTGGTGATGCGGCGCATGAAGTCTCCAGGTCGGATGAGGGGCGGTCGGCGCAGTGCGTCGGCCGTCACAAGAGACAACAGCGGTTGGCGGGGGAAGTTTCTCGGCGCAGCGGTAAATGTTTCCTGAAGACATCGGGGTTCTCCGGTGCTTCAGGCGTGCGCGGGCCGCCCCGCGCCGTGTCAGTTGGCGATGCCGCCGAGCACGGCGTAGGGGTGCGTCGCGCGCCAGGCGTCGGCGGCCGTCCCCTCGACGCTGACCTTCGCATCGGCCGGCAGCGTGCCGCGCAGGCGATCGGCGAGCGCCCGTGCCGCGTCGTCGGTCGCGGCGGAGATGAAGACGTGGGTCCAGCGGCGCAGCGGCGTCAGCCCCTCCTCCTGCAGCTGCTCGGCGACCGCGAGGGCCTCACGGCGCGAGCCGAGATCGATCCGGACCTCCCACTGCGGGCCGCGCTCGGTGCTCTCCTGCGCCTCGCGCGCCTCGAGCCGCGCGTGCTCGGCCGCGCGCTCCTCGTCGGTCTGGGGCAGCGGCACCGACGCCGGCTCCCAGGCCTCGGCGTCGGCGTGCCAGCAGGCGATCTCGATCGTCGCGTGGAGACCGTCCTGCTCGAGCACCTCACGGACCACCGCGGCGGCCTGCTCGGCCTGCGCCCGGTCACCGCAGTACACGAAGACGCTCGCGTCGTCGGCGGTGACGGCGAGGCGCTCGGGAAGGCGTTCCTCGACCTCCTCCTCGAGCTCGTGCTCGTGCAGGCTCTTCAGCAGGTGACGGGCGCCGATCGGCTCGTCGAGGTCGGCACGGACACGCCAGTCGTCGCTCATGGGCCGAAGGCTAGCCGGAGCCTTCGCGCTCCGCTGCCACGAACCACGAAAGCCGCGCCGGAGCAGGGCTTTCGTGAGTACCGCTACCGGGATTCGAACCCGGGTTTCCGCCGTGAGAGGGCGGCGTCCTAGTCCCCTAGACGATAGCGGCGCGGCGCCCGCAGCCTAGCAATGGTGCCGCTGCTATTGTCGCTCGCCGCAGTCCGGCGGATGTGGCGGAACTGGTAGACGCGCACGGTTCAGGTCCGTGTGGAAGAAATTCCGTGGAGGTTCGAGTCCTCTCATCCGCATCGGCCGCGAGGCCGTTCCCGGCAGGCGGTGGGGCAGTCCTGGAGACCCGGGACGCTCCGCGGCCGTCCGGCGCACGCGTGCCGCGCGTCACGTCCGGCCTGCGTGGTCCCATCCCGCGGGATGAGCGACGGGGATCCGGGCTTCGCCCAGCGGCTGCAGGGCTGGTTCCTGCGCCGCCAGCAGTCACCGGAGATGCGCCCGCGCGACGCGGCGTACCTCGTGATCATCGTCTGGCTGGTCGCCGTCGTGGTCTGGGGCGTCGCCGAGCACTTCATCGACGCGAAGACCTTCCCGACCATCTGGCTGGGGATGTGGTGGGCGCTGCAGACGGTCACGACCGTCGGCTACGGCGACGTCGTGCCGGAGCAGGCCGCCGGCAAGATCGTTGCGACGCTCCTGCTGCTGGGAGGCCTGGCGTTCATCTCCGTCGTGACCGCGTCGATCACCACCGGCTTCATCGCCCGCCGCGAGCGCCAGCAGCGCGAGTCCGGCGAGGACCCCGTGCTGCAGCGCCTGGACCGGATCGCCGCGCGGCTGGACGCGATCGAGCAGGACGTCGCGAGCCTGCGCTCGGATGGGACGGCGCCGGGTTCCTGAGTGACGCGACGCTGCGCTTGCCGGGCGCGAGCGCGTGTGGTGGACTGCAGCGGCCACGCGATGACGACGTCCTGCATCCCGGCCCCGGCGGCCAGGCACACGAAGTTCCAGGTCCCCGCGCCGCGCCCGGCGGCGATCGAGCGCGCACACCTGCTCGCTCGGCTCGAGCACTCGTCCGACCGGCGCGTCGTCCTGCTCTGCGCGCCCGCCGGCTACGGCAAGTCGATCCTCGCCGCCCAGTGGAGCGCCCGCGACCCGCGGCCGGCCGCGTGGCTGCACCTCGATGCCACCGACGACGACCCGGTCGTGCTGATCGAGGCCATCGTCCAGGCGCTCGACGGGCTCGCGCCCGTCGAGCCCGAGCTGCTCGCCGAGCTCGACCGGCGCGGCCCGCGCATCGAGCGGGTCGTGCTGCCGCTGCTGAGTGAGGAGCTCGCCCGCCGCGAGCCGTTCCTGCTCGTCCTGGACGACGTGCACACGCTGACCGACCCGAAGACCACCGAGGTCCTCAGCTTCCTCCTCGACCGCTTCCCCGCCGGGTCCCAGCTCGTCCTGGCGACGCGCACCGAGCCGACCGCCCTGCGGATCGCCCGCCTGCGCGCGTCCGGGGAGCTGCTGGCCCTGCGCACGACGGACCTGGCGCTCAGCGAGCGCGAGACCCTGGCGCTCGCCGGCCGCAGCGGTGTCGACCTCGACGGTGCGCGAGTCGCCGCGCTGCACACGCGCAGCGAGGGGTGGGCGGCGGGTGTCGCGCTCGCACTGCTCTCGTGGGACGGCGCGCCCGACGCCGCAGCCGAGGCGCTCGTTAAGCTCGTCGGCGAGCGCGACGTCGCGTCGTATCTGCTCGAGGAGGTGCTCGAGCGCCAGCCCGGGGGGCTGCGGCGGTTCCTGCTGGAGACGTCCGTCCTGGACCGGATGAGCGCGCCGCTGTGCGACGCTCTGCTCGGCCGCGACGACTCGGCACGGCGTCTGGCGCAGCTCGAGCGCTCGAACATGTTCGTCGTGCCGCTCGACCGCGACGGGCGGTGGTACCGCTATCACCACCTGTTCGGCGAGCTCCTGCGGGCCGAGCTCGAGCGGCGCAGCCCCAAGCTCGTGCCCGAGCGCCTGCAGGCCGCCGCAGCCTGGTCCGAGGAGCACGGCGACCCGAGCGAGGCGTTCCGCTACGCGCACGCGTGCGGTGACCTCGAGCGCGCCGGCCGCGTCGCCTGGACGCACGCGAACGCGATGCTCGCCCGCGGCCACATGGCGACGCTGCGCTCCTGGACCGGGCGCATCACACCCGAGGAGACGGCGCAGGACACGCAGCTGGCGCTGCTCGTCGCCTGGATCGCGCTGCTCAACGGCGACGGCGCCACGGCGCAGCGGGCGGCCGCGGCCGCCGGCGCCCGGGACGACCTCGACGAGCCGTCCGCCGACGGGGCGAGCTCCCTGCGCTCTGCGGTCTCGAGCCTGCGCGGCACGCTTGCGCCGGACGGCATCTCCCAGATGCTGCACGACGGGCTGGTCTGCTGCGAGCTGGAGCGACCCGCCGGCGGCGAGCGGTACGTCGACGCCCTGCGGATGGTCGGGACCGCCCACCTGCTCGCGGGCGACCCGCATGCGGCCACGCTGACGCTGACCGAGGCCGAGCACATCAGCACCGGCCGGCCCGAGCTCGCCCATCTCTACGTCAACATCGTCGGCCTGCTCGCCCTGGCCGAGGCCGACCTGGGCAACTGGGGGCGGGCGCGCCGACTGGCGCACGACGGAAGCACCGCGCTCGAGCGCAGCCAGCTCGGCGACACCATCCTCAGTGTCAGCGTCTACACCGCGCACGCCACCGTGCTGGCGCACGAGGGCCTGCTCGCACGCGTGCCCGCCGAGCTGGAGAACATCGCACGGGTCGCCGGCCTGCTGCGCTCCGC
Organism: Solirubrobacteraceae bacterium; assembly: GCA_036510915.1. Classification (GTDB taxonomy): domain Bacteria; phylum Actinomycetota; class Thermoleophilia; order Solirubrobacterales; family Solirubrobacteraceae; genus F1-60-MAGs163. Next base: position 14,339 of record DATCDC010000004.1, read on the forward strand.
GCGCTGGTTCGACGCGGAGATCAACCTGCGCCGCGCCCAGCTCAGCCTCGGGATCGGCGAGATCGAGAAGGCCGTCGCGTTCGCGGGGGTCGCCCGGGAGGCGCTCGCCGGCTACCCCGACGCCGCGGCGCTCGTCGCGCGCCTGGAGCAGCTGGAGCGCCGGATCGCCAGCGGCCGTGACCTCGAGTTGACGCCCTCCGAGGTCCGCCTCGTGCCGTTCCTCTCGAGCCACCTCTCGCTGCACGAGATCGGTCAGCGCGTCCACCTCTCACGCGCGACGATCAAGACGCATGTCAGCGCGATCTACCGCAAGCTCGGGGCGTCGACCCGCTCGCAGGCGGTCGACCGGATCGAGGCGCTCGGGCTGGCGGCGCCGCGCGCGACGCTGAGGCCATCCGAATCACCCGATTCGGACGACGCCCCCGCCGCGCTTCGGACGTAGCCTCGCAGGTGCCGGATACCCGGCACGACCACCCTGCAACCGGAAGGACGAGGCCATGGCCATCGGACCTGTGCAACTGCTCGTACTCGGTTTCGAGAACCCCACGTTCCAGGGGGAGATCCTCGAGGAGATCGAACGCCTGCGCGAGAGCGACACGGTGCGCGTCATCGACGCGCTCGCCGTCTACAAGGACGCCGCCGGCGACGTCGAGGTCGCCCACATCAGCAACCTGACCCGCGACGAGGCGATCGAGCTCGGCAGCACGATCGGCGCGCTCCTCGGCCTTGGGATCGACGGTGAGGAGGGCGCGATCGCCGGCGCGGAGGCGGGCGCCGAGGCGATGGCCGGCGGCGAGGTCCACGCCTTCAGCGACGAGGAGGAGTGGGACGTCATCGAGGAGATCCCCAACGACTCCGCCGCAGCGCTCATCCTGCTCGAGCACCATTGGGCCGTCCCCCTGCGCGACGCGATCGCCCGCGCGGGCGGCTTCCGCATCAGCGACGGGTTCATCAGCCCCGCCGACCTGATCGCCATCGGGCTGCTGGCCGAGGACGAGGCCGAGAAGCACGCCCTCGAGCAGACCTCGTAACGCCCACCATCAACGACGAAGACCAAGGAGCCAGCCATGTTCGCCGCACGCAGAGTCGCCCGCCGCACCAGCCGCCGGGTCAGCCGGCGCTAGTACGCGCCGCCCGGCGCCGCCCGCGGCCGCGCGATGTTCGCGCGGCCGCGGTGTGCCGTGCCGGACCGGCTGGATCGTTCAGACCCGCTCGGGCGCCTTGGCGAGCTCGTAGAGGATGATGATCGACAGCGCGAAGATGCACAGCGACCAGAACGGGTAGGCGGGGATCGACAGCAGCGCGCTGATCGATGCCAGCGCCGCGGCGAAGATGCCGATCCAGCGGCCGAAGCCGCCGCCGGAGAACAGCGAGAACGCCGCGATCAGCTCGACCACGCCGATGATCAGCGTGACCCAGCCCCAGGTGTGCAGGCTGCTGATGATGTACTTCTGATCAGCGATGAAGAACTTCGCGTCGCTGATCGCGCCGATGCCCCAGATGATGTTCAGGACACCCGCGATCGCCAGCAGGATCCCGGCGAAGACCCACCAACCGGTGACCCGCGACT
>DATCDC010000005.1:0-7686 GCA_036510915.1 Solirubrobacteraceae bacterium
CTCGAGAGTGGCTCGGAGGCACCGGCGCCCGCCGACGTCGCGCTGCCCGAGCCCACGTCCGCGGGCCCGCCCGCCGACGACCTCGACTGAGCGGTCACTGCAATCCGTCGCGCAGAAGGCCGGATGGCTGCGCGACGCCGATAGCCTTGACCGCGCATGCCCGAGATCGGCTCCAGCCTGCGGGAAGCGCGAATGCGCGACCGCATCGACATCACCGAGGCCGAAGCCGACACCAAGATCCGGGGCAAGTACCTGCGCGCACTGGAGAACGAGGAATGGGACCTGCTTCCGGGCCCGACGTTCGTCAAGAGCTTCCTGCGCACCTATGCCGACTACCTCGGGCTCGACGGGCGGATGCTCGTCGAGGAGTTCAAGCTGCGCTACGAGCGTCCCGAGCTGCAGCCGATCGTCCCGCCGCGGGGCGGCACCTCGCGCGACCGCGACCGGCGCAGCGGCGGCCGTGACCGCGGACGGCGCGGAGGCTCCGCGGGCGGGCAGGGCCCGGGCCGCGCCCGGCTGTTCCTGATCGGCGGGCTCGTCGTCGCCCTGCTAGTGGGCCTGTTCCTGCTGGGCGTCAGCGGCGGCAGCGACAACAACGGCAGCGGCACCACGGCGTCCTCGACACCGACCCGCACCACCACGACCACGACGAAGAAGGCGAGCACGCCGCCGGCCAGGGCCGCGCCGACCGCCGTGCGGCTGAAGATCATCCCGACGGGCACCGTCTACACCTGCCTGCGTGCCGGCAGCGCGATCCTGATCAAGGGCGTGAACCTCCAGGCCGGGACGCCGACGAAGACCTACACCGCCAGGAAGATGCGCCTGCTGCTGGGCAACGGCAGCGCGAAACTCGTCGTCAACGGGAAGACGAGTGACGTCCCGGCCTCCTCCAACGCGATCGCCTACGTGATCACGCCGACCCGCACCCGCCGCGTCCCGCCCGCCCAGGGCCCCGGCTGCTGATGGCCGCGCGCGCGGGCATCGTCGTCACCGGCACGGAGGTCCTCACCGGCCGCGTCGCGGACCGCAACGGCCCGTGGCTCTCGGATCGCCTGCGCGAGCTCGGAGTCGACCTGGAGACGATCATCATCGTCGGCGACCGCCCGCTGGACATGGAGCACGCGCTGAGCTTCCTCGCAGGGGAGGGCTGCGACCTGATCGTCACGAGCGGCGGCCTGGGGCCGACCGCCGACGACCTCACCGCCGAGGTCGTCGGGCGCTTCCAGGGTCGCGAGCTGACGATGGACGACGCGCTGCGCGGGCGCATCGCGAAGATCCTCGAGGGGATCGCCAGGCGCTGGCCGCACATCGACCTCGAGGCGCTCGAGGAGGGCAACCGCAAGCAGGCGACGATTCCGGCCGGCGCGACGATCCTCGAGCCCGTCGGGACGGCCCCGGGGCTCGTCGTGACGCCGGCGGACGGCGCGCCGACGCCCGCCGTCGTCGTGCTGCCCGGCCCGCCGCGCGAGCTGCAGGGCATGTGGCCCGCCGCGCTGATCACCGACGCCTTCCGGCTGGCGATCACGGGCCATACGGAGTACCGCCAGGCGATGTTGCGGATGTTCGGCATCCCGGAATCCGAGATCGCCGAGACGCTGCGCCGCGCGCACGACGCCGGCATCCCGCTCGGCGAGCTGGAGGTCACGACCTGCCTGCGCCGCGGCGAGGTCGAGGTCGTCACGCGCTACGAGCCGCCCGCGCAGGCCACGTACGAGCGCTTTGCGACCTTCGTGCGCGAGCGCCACGCCGCGACGCTCTTCTCCGACGACGGGACGTCGGTCGACGAGCAGGTCGCCACCCTGCTGCGCCGCCCGCCGGCGCGCACCGTCGCGCTGGCCGAGTCGTGCACGGGCGGGCTGCTCAGCGCACGCCTGACCGACCTGCCCGGCTCCTCGGCCTACGTGCGCGGCGGCGCCGTCGTGTACTCCAACGCGGCCAAGAGCGAGCTCGTGGGGGTCGATCCCGCGCTGATCGAGGAGTTCGGCGCCGTCTCGGTCGAGGTCGCGCGCGCGCTGGCCGACGGGGCGATCGAGCGCTTCGGCGCGGACGTCGGCGTCGGGATCACCGGCATCGCGGGTCCCGGCGGCGGCACGGAGGACAAGCCGGTCGGCACGGTCTGCTTCTCGGTCGCCGAGTGCGACGGCGCGCGGATCGACCGCCGCGCCCACCTGCCGGGGACGCGCGGAGACGTGCGCGAGCGCTCGACGACGGTCGCGATGCACCTCCTGCGGCGCCTGCTGCTGGGGCTCGGCGACCTGCCGACGATGTGAGCGCGGGCATGCTGCGGCTGTTCGTGGCGCTGGACCTGCCGGCTGACGTGCGCGGTGGGCTCGCCACCTGGGGGGCGCGGGCGGCCGCGGCGGACGGCACCCTGCGCGCGCTCGCGCCGCAGACGCTGCACGTCACGCTCGTCTTCCTGGGCGAGCGCCCGGCCTGGGAGGTCGAGGGTGTGCGTGCGGCGCTGCACGAGGCCGCCGGGACCTCACCGGCGCCGATCGCGCTGCGCCTCGCGGGCGCACTGTGGCTCTCGCCGCGGCGCCCGCACGTGCTGACGGTGGGGATCGGCGATGACGCAGGCGCGCTGGCGCGTGTGCACCGGCGCCTGATCGGCGGTCTGGGCCGCGAGATCGGCTGGGCGGGGGAGGAGCGCCCGCTGCGCCCGCACGTGACCGTGGCGCGGGTACGCCAGGGACTCACGCCGTCCAGGGCCGGCCTGCCGGAGGCTCCCCAGGCCGCGTTCCACGCGCCCTGCGCGACGCTCTACTCCTCGGTCCTGGGGCCCGCAGGGGCCGCGCACGAGCCGCTCGAGCGCATCGCGCTCCCCGCCGCCTGAACGGGCCGTCCGCCGCGCGTTGCAGACTTGCGCGTGACGCGGCACAGAGTCGCTCTGGTCCCGTCGCGGGAGGCGATCGTATGTTCGCCCCGTTCCGTCCGACCGGAAGCGGACAATCCCGCATTCGCAAGCGCAGAAAGGTCGTTTGAAGCACATGGCTGTCACCACAGAGGAAAAGGCCGCGAAGGCCCGCGACGCCGCCCTGCAGGGCGCGCTGGCGCAGATCGATCGTGAGTTCGGCAAGGGCACGATCATGCGCATGGGCGACGAGGGCGCCCAGGTGAAGGTCAACGCGATCCCCACAGGGGCGCTGTCGCTCGACCTCGCGCTGGGGATCGGCGGTATGCCGCGCGGCCGCGTGGTGGAGGTCTTCGGCCCGGAGTCCTCCGGCAAGACGACGCTCGTCTACCACGTCATCGCCGAGGCGCAGAAGCTCGGCGGCGTCTGCGCCTTCATCGACGCCGAGCACGCGATGGACCCGCTCTACGCCCAGCAGATCGGCGTCGACATCGACGAGTTGCTCGTCTCCCAGCCCGACCACGGCGAGCAGGCGCTCGAGGTCTGCGACATGCTCGTGCGCTCCGGTGCCGTCGACCTCGTCGCGATCGACTCCGTCGCCGCGCTGACCCCGCGCGCCGAGCTCGAGGGTCAGATGGGCGACCAGACGGTCGGCCTGCAGGCGCGCATGATGAGCCAGGCGATGCGCAAGCTCGCCGGCAACCTGAACCGCACGCAGACGCTGTGCCTGTTCACGAACCAGATCCGCGAGAAGGTCGGCGTCATGTTCGGCTCCCCGGAGACCCAGCCGGGCGGCCGCGCGCTGAAGTTCTACTCGTCCCAGCGCCTGGACATCCGCCGCATCGAGACCCTCAAGGAGGGCACCGAGGCGGTCGGCAACCGCGTCCGCGTGAAGGTCGTCAAGAACAAGGTCGCCGCGCCGTTCCGCCAGGCCGAGTTCGACATCGAGTTCGGCCGCGGCATCTCGACCTCGGGCTGCATCCTGGACCTGGGGATCGAGCACGGCATCGTCACGAAGTCGGGCTCGTTCTTCTCCTACGGCGAGGATCGCCTGGGCCAGGGGCGCAACAACGCCAAGGCGTTCCTCGACGAGCACGTCGAGCTCGCCAAGGAGATCGAGGCGAAGATCTACGAGGCGCTTGCGATCGACCGCGACCTCGTCGTCCCGATCGAGCGCGACGAGGACCTCGTCTCGGACATGCCGGACCTCGATGGCCCGATCACGGCCGCAGCCGGCGCGTGAGCGCACTGACCCGCTGATGCCCGCCCCGGATCGGGTCCAGGATCCGGCGGCGCGGCTCCAGCACGCCCTCGACCTGTCCTACCGCTACCTCGCGCGCCGTGACCGCACGGTGCTGGAGGTGCGGCGCCAACTGGAGAGCAAGCGCGTCGAGCCGGCGACGATCGAGGCCGCGCTGGCGGAGCTCGCGGGCCAGCGCTACCTCGATGACCTGCGCTACGCGACGGTCTTCGCCGAGGACCGTCGCAACCTCGACGGCTGGGGCGTGGAGCGCATCGAGCGCAAGCTCGTCGCGGTCGGCGTGCCCGGAGCGATCGTCCAGGAGGTGCTGGGCGAGCGCACGCACGAGGAGGAGCTCGACGCGGCCGTCGGGATCCTCCAGCGCAAGCTCCGCGAGCCCCCAGTCGACGAGCGCGGGCGCGAGAAGGCCCTCGGGCTGCTCGTGCGCCGCGGGTACGAGCTGGATCTGGCCTACAGCGCCGTCCGGGCCTTCGAGCGGGGCTGAGCGGCTCAGCGCCGCACACGGGTGCGGGCGCCGGCCGGTGCCGTGGCGGCGTCGCCGGCGTAGCGCACGCTGACCGTCGCCGATCGGCTCGAGCGATCGGCCCGGGCCAGCGTGATGCGCGCCGCCCAGCGGCCGGCGCGCACCCGCGTCGCCCGGCTCACCGTGACGCTCCGCCCGTGGCGGCGCAGCGTCACGCGGACGGTGACCCTGCTCGTGATGCCACGACGCGCCGTTCCGCGCACGATGATCGCCGTGCCGCGGCTGACGAACCGCACCCGGCTGATCCGCAGCCGGGCTGATCGACGCCGCGGCGCACCCGGGGCGACGGGCGCGTTCCTCGGCGGTGAGCCCACTCCGGGCGCCGGGACCGTGAGCTCGGCACTCGTGACGTAGTCGCCGATGTTGCCGAGCCCGTCGGCGGCGCGCACGCGCCAGCGGTAGCTGTGGCCCGCCGCCGCGTCGGCCGCGGCCGACGTCGCGCCCGTACCGGTGAGCCAGCGGGCGAAGGGGGCACCGTCGGTGCTCGACTCCACGTCGTAGTGCGCGACCCCGGCGCCGTCGGCCGCGCTCCACGACAGTTCGACCGGCCCGGGCGCCGTGGTCCCGGATGGCGCGCGCAGCTGCACCACGGGGCCCGCGGAGTCTGCGACCAGGCTCGCCGCCCCGGTGCTGCTCGCGTGCTCGCCGCAGACGTCGACGCGCGCGTCCACTGCGATCGTCCGCGCGCCGTCCCCGGCCGCGCGCACGGTCCAGCGGAGCGTGCGCGTCGAGTGGGTCGCGAACGAGGCGTCGGTCTGCGTCGGCTCCCCGGCGACGAGCTCGAGCCCCGCGGGCAGATGTGGCACGACCGAGAGCTGCTGCCCGTCGAGATCGCCGGAGGGGTTCACGACGGTCACGGAGAGCGTCGCCGTGTCGCCACCCCGCACGAGAGCGGGGGAGAGCTCGGCGGACAGCTGCGGGACGGGGGTCGTCAGCGCCTGTGTCTGGCGCGTGCTGACGAGCGCGAACGGCTCGCCCGCGCGGCCGTCGACCGGCGAGTCCGCGCGGACCGCGTAGACGACGTCGGCGGCGTCCGGCGACCTGGTCTGCTCGACGCTGTCCACGGGGCTCAGCGAGCTCGCGCGGACAGCACAGCCGGCGCGCTCGTGCTCGACGAGGTTGAGATCGGTCAGGTCGTGCGCGGCACCGTCGAACGGCTGCGCACCGCCCGTGAAGGCGCCGTCGACGCGCCGGTTCCAGGTCAGCGTCGCCCGGTCACCGGCCCCCTGTGTGCGCGCCGCGAAGAAGCGCGGCTGCGAGGGGGAGACGTCGCCCTCCTGGAGGTGTGTGCGCTCGGCGTACGCAGCGTTCATGTCCAGCTCACCCCAGCCCCAGTCGGGCTGCCAGCCGGTCTGCGTGCCCATCGCCGCCCCGGGCGTCGAGCGTCCCTGCCGCGCGCTGTCGATCAACAGGGCCCGGATCAGCAACGGATCGGCGATCCCCGCCCCGACGAGCACCGCGGCGGCCGCGCTGACCTGCGGCGTCGAGAACGACGTGCCGGACACCGGCCACCACAGCCCGGCACCACCGGACAGCCAGTTGTACCGCGCCGCCGTCGTATCCCCGACCGCCACCAGATCAGGCTTCTTCCGCCCATCAGGCAACGGCCCCCGCCCGCTGTACGGCGTGACCTGATCGTCGGTGGGGTCGAGCGCGAGACCGGAGGTGGCACCGATGCAGAGGCCGTCGTAGATCCCGCAGTCGTTCGAACCTGGAGCGGGACCGTTATTGCCAGCTCCGATTACCCACAGTTCGCCGAACACCGAGACAAGTCGGTCGACGTAATCCTCTCCACTGGCGCCTGGTCCCGCTCTTGTCCCGGTGTCGTAGCTGAGGCTGGCCACTTGCGCAGCGTGATGTGCGCCGCCGAGCGGACCAAGGTCACCGGACTGGTCCAGCCCGAGCGCCCAGGCATCGACGTCGTAGCCAGCACTCGGAGTCCACTCGCCGACGATCCCGTCGCTCAGCAGTGTTCCGATCCCGTGAGCGCCGCCTTTGAAGTCCGGCTGAACATCATCGGATTGGCACGCGTAACCACCAGGGCACCGCGCGACGCCGGCCCCCGCGACGATCGAGGCGGTGGCGGTCCCGTGGGAGCAGAGCGGACCCGAACTGCATGCTCGCGGCACGCCAGGGAGCTTCACGATGGTTGTTCCCACGAACGTGGGGTGGGACGCGTCGACGTCATCGGCTGCATTGAGCACGATGGCCTGTCTGACGTCCGACGTCCCAAGTCCACCGATGTTGCCCGCGTCCCACCAACTTTCGAAGCCACTCGCGTGGTAGTCGCCTGGGTAGACCGCTGCGGGTCTCGGAACAGCGGTACGAACAACAGCGAGTACGCCAGGGACCACGCGCAAGTGAGCGACAACACGCGGACTGGCGTCTACCGTGAGCGTTTCATCCAGAGGGTGCACTCCGACCACTTGCGCTCCGTCGCGCCGGACCAGATGCCGTACGCGTCGAAGACGGTCGGAAGCCTCTGCGAGCCAGACTGTCAATCCGCCGAGGGTGTGCGCGCGCGCCTGTCGCATCCTCACCGACAAGGCAAGAAGTGCTTCCCGCGACGTCCCCGGTGTCCGCAGAATGCGGAGCTGTGGTGGGGTCGGCCGACCAGTTAGGCCAGCGACAGCCGCGCGCGGGTTTGGCCCGCCGCCCGCGACCAGCACGGTGTACCGATTGGAGACGACGCCAGAGGCCCAGGCTTCCGCCGTCTGGCAGCAAACGGCGGCGACAACCAAAGCGATGACTACGCTGGACCGCATCACGCGCCGCATCCTACGATCGGTGGGATCGAGATTGGGCCATCCGGCCATGCGCTGCAGAATCAGTTGCAGCGCATGGCCTGGAGGCAGCTCGGCGGTTCCTCAGGGCCTGACACCTACCCTGATGCGCCGGCTCCAGCCCGTCGAGAACGGGTAGTCCGGACGGGCCGGGATTCGCATCCGGAAGCGGTACGTCACCGCGGTGCGCGTTGCCGTGAACCGGTAGCGAGCGACCCATCGGCCGTGTGGGTCGGTGCGCACCGTCGTCCGGACCGGCAGCCACTCG
>DATCDC010000006.1:0-7526 GCA_036510915.1 Solirubrobacteraceae bacterium
GTCCGCCCGGCGAACGCCGCGACGGTGTCGGCGGCCGACAGCGCCTCGTTGAGGCCGTCGGTGTGGATCGCGAGCTGCACGTCGTACTCGTCGCAGAGGTCCAGCGCGGTGCGGATCTGCTCGGGGCCCGCGGCGACGTCCTCGTGGATCTTCAGGCCGGCCCCGCCGGCGCGCAGGCCCGCTTCGACCCGGTCGCGCGTCGCCGAGGAGCCGCGCACGAGCAGCGCGGCGTTCAGCGGCACGGCCTCGAGCGCCGCCCACGTCGCCGCCAGGCCCTCGGCCGGGTTGCAGCCGAGGTTCCAGACGGGGCCGAAGTCCTGGATCACGACCGTCGTGATCGCGCCGGCGAGCGCCGTCGAGGCGACCTGCGGGGAGAGCCAGTGCACGTGCGGGTCGATCGCGCCGGGGGTGACGATGAGACCGACCGCGTCGAGCACCGCGGTCGCCGGGTCGAGCACGACGTCGATGTCGTCCATCGTGTCCGGGTTCCCGGCCCTGCCGATCGCGACGATCCGCCCGTCGGTGATGCCGATGCTCGTGCGGCGGATCCCCAGCACCGGGTCGAGCAGGAGTCCGCCGACGATCGCCAGCTCGACGCCACCGCGCCCCGCGCGCACGCCGAGCCCGTCGCGCAGCGTGCCGCCGAAGCCGGGCAGGATCGCGTCCGGCCCGCCGGCCTGGTCGACCTCGGGCACGACGTGCAGATCGGTGTCGCCGAGGCGGACCGGGTCCAGGGGATGCTCGGGCGTCAGCGCGGCGGAGACCTGCTCAGGCACCGTGGTACCCCCGCTCACGCGCGAGCGCCAGTGCCGCCTCGCGGGCGCCCGGATCGTCCAGCGGGCCGTCGGCGAGCCCGGCGTGGCCGCGCACGATGCGCGCGCCGGCGATCGGGCGCAGCCGGACGGCGCGGACGGCCGCGGGCTCGAAGAACACCTTCACTCCGGCGGGGACGGCGAGGCGCATCCCCCACGCCGCCTCGCGGTGGAACTCGAGCAGCCGGTTGACCTCGAAGAAGTGGAAGTGCGAGGTGACGCCGATCGGGACGTCCGCGTGGCTGAGCACCTCGAGCTCCAGCGGCGCCTCCTGCCAGGGCACCGGAGCATGCTCGAGCATCGCCGGCCCGTCCGCCCCGATCGGGTCCTGCAGGACGATCAGCCGCGAGCCGTCGCCGAACAGGGCCTCGACCTCCAGCCGCGGCAGCAGCCGCGCGACATCGTCCAGGACGTCCTGCGGGCCGAGCACCTCGTAGCCCCGTGCGACCGCATCCGCGTAGGAGACGCCGTCGCGCGCCGCCTCGCAGACCTCGTCGGCGATCAGCGCCGCCGCCTCCGCCTGGCCGAGCCGCAGGCCGCGCGCGCGGCGCCTGCGCGCGAGCTCGGCGGCGAGGAACAACAGGAGGCGATCCTCCTCGCGGGGCAGCAGTCGCATGGCGGCAGTCTGCCATCCGCTCCGGCTGCGCGGAGATCCGCACCTGTGAACGTTCGGTGTCCTGCGGGGAAACCACGATGACGTGCCCCCGCCGCGGGTATGAGATGGAGGCGACCACGACGAGGGAGCACCGATGGCAGGCCGCGTGTACGACTCGGCGAAGGACTTCATCGACACGCAGGACTACGACCGTGAGGAGCTCGAGCGGCTGCTCGACCTGATCGCCCTGCTGAAGGACGCCGACAAGGACGGGGCCTGCCCCGAACTGCTGCGCGACGTGTCGCTGGGCATGATCTTCGAGGAGCCCTCGACGCGCACCGGCGTCTCCTTCGAGGTCGCGATGGTGAAGCTCGGCGGTCACGCCCTGTATCTGCGCCCCGGCGAGATCCACATGGGCGCGCGCGAGTCGATCTACGACACCGCGAAGGTCCTCTCGCGCATGTGCGACGTGATCGAGGCGCGCACACTGAAGCACGAGACGTGCGTCGAGCTCGCGCGCTGGTCCGACGCGGACCGCCCGCGGCCCTACCGCGCGCCGGGCGGGAACGTCGGCGCGTGGCTGTGGGCCGTCATTGCGACCGCCGCGATCGCCGCGAGCACGATCCTGTTCCTCTGGCCTGAGATCCCGAACGCGCCGGAGGACTGGTCCTACACCGGGCCGCTGCTGGCGATCGTCGCGGTGACGCTGATCGTCGGCGAGATCCTCGTGGCGCGCTGCATGGCGCGGCTGCGGCGCGAGGAGGCGGCCGGAACCCGCGACGCATGAGCGCGCCGGGCCTTCCGACCGTCGTCGTGGCGCTCGGCGGCAACGCGCTCCTGCCGCGCGGCGCGAGCCTCGAGGCCGGCGCGGAGCACGCCGCCGCCCGCCGCGCCGCGCGCCTGCTCGCGCCGGTCACGGAGACGGCGCGGCTCGTCGTGACCCACGGGAACGGGCCGCAGGTGGGGCTGCTGGCGCTGATGAACGACGCCTACACGGCGGTCGAGGCCTATCCGCTCGACGTCCTCGGGGCCGAGACCGAAGGCGAGCTCGGCTACATCATCGAGATGGAGCTCGACAACGCCGTCGGCGACCGCGACACCGTCGCCATCGTGACGCGCACCGAGGTCTCCGGGCGCGACCCCGCGTTCGAGCACCCGACGAAGTTCATCGGCCCGGTCTACGAGGAGGCGGCGGCTCGCGCACTCTCCGACAAGCTCGGCTGGACCGTCAGGCCGGACGGCGACGCCTGGCGGCGGGTCGTCCCCTCCCCGGAGCCGCTGCGCATCCTGCAGCTCCCCGCGATCGCCCAGCTCGTCGAGAGCGACTTCCTCGTCGTCTGCGCGGGCGGCGGGGGCGTGCCGGTCGTCCTGGGCGACGACGGGAGCTACTCCGGCGTGGAGGCCGTGATCGACAAGGATCTCGCCTCCTCGCTGCTGGCCTGCGACCTGGGCGCTGCGGCGCTGGTGCTCGCGACCGACGTCGACGGCGTCTACGAGCGCTACGGCGCGCCGGATGCGCGCCGGCTGGACGCCGTCACCCCGGCCGTGCTGCGCGCGGGCAGCTACGCCGCAGGCTCGATGGGGCCGAAGGTCGAGGCGGCCTGCCGCTTCGTCGAGCGCACCGGCGGGCGCGCGGCGATCGGCGCGTTGGACGACGTCGGCGAGCTCGTCGCCGGGCGCACCGGCACACAGGTCCGCCCCGGCTGACCTACGGCATGGCCCAGCGCGCGTCGTCACCGAGGGCCGTGCGCACCACGCCGCCCGCGTCGGCGGCCGCCTGCAGCGCCGCGCGGGTCCCCTCCAGCTCGAGCGCCCCGAGGTTCGTCTTGCGGATCCAGGCCACCTCGGCGGTCACGAGCCCCTCGGGGAACGCCGCGAGGATCTCCTCCACGTCCGCGGCGGGCCTGCGGCGCTCGAGCGCGGGGGCGAGATTCGCCAGCGCCGTGTCGTAGGCCTCCAGCGGCTGGAACCCGCCGACCTCCATGCACGCGCCGTCCGGGCGCTCGAAGATCACCGACGGCGCGGTGAAGCGCACGGGGCCATCGGTGCTCGCCGCACGGCCCTGTACGTCGGTCGGGCCGCCCGCGGCCGAACGTGCGCGCGCGCGGTCCTCCTCGTACGCCGCCAGCACGTCGGGGTCGTCGATCCGGTCGACCAGGCCGGCGGCGCCGACCGCGGCCAGCGCACCACGCAGCGCCTCGCGATCCTGCAGGCGCCCCGTGGTCGTGAACTGCAGGTCCTGCAGCGCCCGCAGCACGGCCTCCGCGCGTGCGGGATCGCTCAGACGCGCGGCGACGACGGCGCGGCACGCCGGCGAGGTCGCGGACAGGCCTGCCTTCGGCTCGTACGCGAACGGCATGCCGAACCGGGCGGCGAACCTCCAGTTCGAGGCGACCTGCCGTTCGGGCGTGTAGCCGCGCGCCTCGTACTGCTCGGCGCTCTCAGAGAGGCCGATCATCACCAGCCGCCAGTCGAGCTGGTCGCCGAAGCGCCAGCGCAGGGCGGCGTGCCATGGGCGGGCCGAGTAGGCCCACGGGCACCCTGGGTCGGTGAAGTGCGTCGCGACGATGCGCACCCGAGCGCCGGCTCCCTAGTGGCGGGCCTTGCGCAGCCGCGTGCGCTCCTCGTGGCGCTCGGCCACCTGCGTGATCAGCTGCAGGTACTGCTGGACGCCCGTCGCCTTCGCACGGCCGGTCTCGAACGCCTGCCGCCAGGCGGCGACCGTCCCCACCTCGACGACCTTGTTGAACTCGTCGCGGCGCATCTCGAGCTGCACCTTGGAGTCCGCCGCGATGTCCTTCGTGACGACGCACTCCGGGAGCTGCAGGCGGAACTGCTGGACGTCGCCGCGACCGATCAGCTGGACGCCCACGACGAGCCTCAGCGGCTTGAGCGCCGGAACCTCCTCGAGCACGTCGTGCGCCGCCTTGGCGATGAGGGTGCGTGCGTCCTCCGACATGTCCCAACCCTAGCGGCCGGCTCAGTGCTGGACGACGACCTTCAGGCTGACGATGAGGAGCCCCAGCAGGAGCGCGATGGCACCCGAGCCCCACGCGACCAGCCCGGTCGCCCCGCCGCGGCGCGCGGACTCCACGCCCAGCGCACCGAGTTCGGCGAAGCAGACGATCAGCGCGAGCGTCACCGCCTTCTTGTCGCTGATGACGTCCAGGACGCCGAGCATCAGCGCGAGGATCGGCGCCCAGGTCGCCTGGACGATCGGCCACTCGTAGCGCATCGCCACCAGCCAGTCGCTCCACCCGGGCGAGCGGCGATGGTCGATCCGGAACGCGAGCAGCTCGGAGTAGACGTGCGCGATCCAGAAGACGATCGAGGTCACGAGCACCGTGGCGGCGACGGTGCCGGCGCCGATCGTCGTGGCCTCCTCGCGGTAGACGGCGAGCACCGAGTCGACCAGGATCAGGCCGTAGATCGCCCCGGCGTAGTTCGTGCCGCGCCGGTCGCGCGAGCCGCCCGGCTCGTCGGCGTGCTGCACCGGATTCTCCGGCACGGGCGCTGGGGCGTCACTCATCGCGGGCACGGTATCCCGAACGAGCCGCGCCCGGCACGAGGCCGGGCGCGGACGCTGCTTCGAGAGGTAGAGGCCCCCTCGGATCAGATCTTGTTGCGCTGCAGCAGCTTCTTGCCGATCACCATCCGCTGGATCTCGCTCGTGCCCTCGCCGATCAGCAGCAGCGGCGCGTCGCGATAGAGGCGCTCGATCTCGTACTCCTTGGAGTAGCCGTAGCCGCCGTGGATGCGGAAGCTCTCCTCGACGCAGAAGCGACCGGCCTCGGAGGCGAAGAGCTTGGCCATACCGGCCTCCATGTCCGAGCGCACGCCGGCGTCCTTCAGGCGCGCGGCGCGCAGCGTGAGCAGCCGCGCGGCCTCGACCTGCGTCGCCATGTCGGCGAGCTTGAACTGGATCGCCTGGTGCTCGGCGATCGGCTTCCCGAACGTCTTGCGCTCCTGGCTGTACTTCAGCGCCAGCTCCAGCGCGCGCTGCGCGATGCCGACACCGCGGGCGGCGACGTTCGCCCGGCCGACCTCGAGCGCGTCCATCATCTGCGCGAAGCCGGCGTTCAGGCCGCTCTCCTCGCCGCCGAGAATGTTCTCGGGCGGGCAGCGGTAGCCGTCGTAGACGAGCTCGGTCGACTCGACGCCCTTGTAGCCCATCTTGCGCAGCTGGGGCGGCACCGTGAGGCCGGCGTACGCCCCGGTGTTCTCGTGCGCGCCCGCCTCCTTCTCGGTGATGAAGCAGGTGAAGCCCTTGTGGCGAGGGCTGGCCTCGGCGTCGCTCTTGACGAGCACGAAGACGAGGTCCGAACGCAGGCCGTTGGTGACCCACATCTTCTGGCCGTTGATCTCGTAGAGCCCGTCGTCGCCCTTCCTGGCCGACGTCTTGATCGCCTGGACGTCGGAGCCGAGCTCCGGCTCGGAGAGCGAGAATGCCGCGCGGATCTCGCCGGTCGCCATCCGCGGCAGGTACTTCTGCTTCTGCTCCTCGGTGCCGTACTTGACGAGCAGGTAGCTGCCGATGAAGTGCGTGTTGATGACGCCGGAGATGGAGATCCAGCCGCGGCTGAGCTCCTCGACGATCATCACGTACGTCGTCAGGTCGAGCCCCATGCCGCCGTACTCCTCGGGGATCGTCACCCCGAACAGGCCCAGCTCCTTGAGCTGCTCGACGATGTCGGTCGGGAACTCGTCCTCGTGATCGAAGTGCTCGGCGTTGGGGAGGATCTGCTCGTCCGCGAACTGGCGCACCATCTCGGTGATCGCCTTCTGCTCGTCGGTCTTCTCCTCGAAGGGGACGGCTACGGCCATGGTCTCGCTACCTCGTATCTGCGGGCTTGAACGTCTACGAGGATACGCGCCGGCCGCCTCGAGCGACGACTGACCAGAGCCGCATAGACTGCGCGACCCATGCACCTGAACGGCTGGGACGTCGTGCTGTGGCTGCACCTCCTCGCGATGGCGGTCTTCGTCGGCGGGCAGCTCGTCTTCGGGCTGGCGCTCGCGCCCGTCTACGTGCAGCAGGGCGGCGGCGAGGGCGCCGCCCACGAGTGGATGCAGCCGATCGCGCGGCGCTTCGGCTGGGCCTCGCTCGGCGCGCTCGTGATCCTGCTGGCGACGGGCTCCGCGATGGCCTCCCACCTGGATCTGTGGAGCTCGACGGCGCTGAACGTCAAGCTTGGCCTCGTCGTCGTTGCGATCGCGCTGACCTGCGTGCACGTGTTCGTCGTGCACGGCTCGAACAGGCTACTGCAGGCGCTGATCCTGCTGGACTCGCTGGCGATCGTCCTCGTCGCGACGGCGCTCTAGTCACGTCCCGTAGCGGCGGATGATCGCGGGCGTGCCCTCGGCGGTCGTGTACGCCGCGCTCCCGGTGCGCGTCAGCGCGACGGCCTCGCCCTGGCCCTCGTTCAGCGGCGCGGCGACGACGCACGTCGCGGGCCGCGCGAGGGCCGCGGTCAGCGGCTCGCGCCCGCGCCGCGCCCAGAGGTAGAGCCGGAAGTACGTGCGCAGCGCGATCAGGTGCCCGTCGCCGCTGACGTCCCCCGCGGTCACGAGCGGCAGCGGCACGCGCGGGCCGCTGCGCAGCGTCGTCAGCGAGCCACCGGCGAGCGTGTCGGACGCGCTGTAGGCGCGGGCCAGGCCGATCGACTTCGTGACGATCACGAGCGTGTGGCGCAACGGGTCGACGAGCAGCGCCTCGGCGTCGTGCGCGCCGTCGGGATAGCGCAGCCGCAGGCGCGCCGCGGGGGCGGTCGTCTGCGCGTCGGGCTGTGGCTCGGGGAAGCGGTAGACGTCGATCGAGCTGCGCGAGGCGGCGTTGTCGCCGATGTCCCCGGCGTAGAGGAGCTCGCCACCCCCGGGCGCCGGCCCGCTGGCGATGTCCTCCCAGTCGACGGCCTGCGCGCCGGTCACGGCCGGGGTGCCGAGCACCGTGCCGTCGCGGCGCAGCGCGAAGATCCGCGCGCTGTCGCCGGAATCGTTGTGGCTCCACAGCAGGTCCGGCTGCGCGTGGCCGACGGTGAGGCCCGAAAGCTCGTCGGCCTGCCGGTCGTCGACGGTCCCGACCTGCACGGCGCGCGCGGCCCGGCACAGCGGCGGCGGCG
>DATCDC010000007.1:0-7174 GCA_036510915.1 Solirubrobacteraceae bacterium
CTCCCGCGCGTCATCGCTCAGCGGGTACGGCTCGGCCAGCTCGGCGCGCAGCTCGTTCGCGGATGGTGCCGCAACGGGCTCGGGCGCAGACAGCTCGATGAGTTCCGTCGGCGCTTCCTCGGATGCGTCTGCAAGCGACAGATACCAGTCCCACCAGTCCTCGTTGCTCTGCTCCCACGACTTGGCGACGCCGGACTCTTGCGCGTGCTCGGCGCTCAGAATGCGGCTGTCCACGGAAAATCCTCTCCTTGGGGGGTCAGGGCCAGACAGACTGCAGACTGGCTGAAGCGGTAGGCGCCGGCGTCATCGTCGCGGCACCCCGAAAGATAGGGCCCCAGCACGGGCGCGGCGAGCATCTCGTCGAGCGTCGGCCGATCGTCGAACAGGCATCGCCGCAGGTAGCCCTCGAGCAGTTCGGTCTCGCCGTAGCCGACGACGTGCTCGTAGGTCAGCCTGTGCTCAGAGGCTTTCCAGCCGAGCGGCTCGGCCGCGGCCCGCAGGGCGCTCGCGACCACCTCGCCGCTGAGATACGGCGTCCCGGCGCCGCCGTGCACCCCGTCGAGGAACGCGCGGTAGACGGTCAGGTAATGACCATCCTCGGCGCCCTGGGCCATGAAGCCCAGCCCCCCGGGCGCCAGCCCGGAGACGAATCGGTCCGCCGCCGCGCCCAGGGCCTCGGGACGAAGGGCGTAGAGCGCGTGTGTCGCCCAGACGACATCCCAAGGCCCTGCCGCGGGATCGAGGTCTTCGAGGGTCGTCTCGAAGCGTGCCGCCGGCGCCAACGGCGCGCGCAGCTGACCCGCCGCCTCCGCGAGCGAGAAGGGCGACGGATCGAGCAGGTCGTATGCCACGCCGCGCTCGTCGAGCGCTGAGAGATCGACGCCCGCGAGCACCGCTGAGGGAAAACGGCCCGATCCGCACGCGACGTCGAGCAGCCTGAGCGGCTCAGCATCGCCTCGGTCCGCATTCGCGCGCCCCAGAGCCGAGCCCCAATCCGCGATTCCGGCAAGCAGCTCGTAGTCGAGCTCCGCGAAGGTGTAAAAGGCCCGCATCTCGTCCCGGCCTTCCTCACTCCAGCTGGCGAGGCTCCGCGCCGCGGTGTCCGAAAGCGAGGCAGCGACCGCCTGTCTCTCCATCGTGCTGACCCTAGCTGCAGAACCTGAGGACGTTGTTCATCCGGGTCCCCTTGGAGGCTGGAGGTGTCGACACGCGCCTCGGCTCATGGACGGACAGGTCTCCTTGACCGCCCCGTCGTGCCGGCTGGCGGTCTCGCGCGCGCCCGGCGCTCGGACCCCAGATCCCTATCCCAAACTCTCCCAAACGCACGGTCGCCTACTCCTGGTGAAGTCGGCGACCGCGTCGACGAGGCGAACAAACCACCTCTATGCAGGTAAAGCGGAGGGGGAGAGATTCGAACCCTCGGTAGAGGGGTTACCCCTACAACGGTTTTCGAGCCCGCCACCGGATGCGGCGGATCCTCGATGAATGCTGGAGATTACAGGTGGTCGGGGGCTCGTTGGGATAGTGATTGGGATAGTCGCGCGCGTGGCCTGGCCTCGTGGTGTTGGTCGGCCATCGTGGCCGGCGGTGTGGTCACGCTCCGGTCAGGTCGATGAACGCGCGCGGCGTGAGCACCGGCGGCAGCTGGTCGGCGAGGTCGAGCAGATGGCGGTCGCCGGAGACCAGGTAGTCCGCTTCGGCGCTGCGCGCGAGGGCGATCAGGTAGTCGTCGTCGGGGTCGGGAGACAGGCGAGCGAGCGGCGGCGGGTCGTCGATCATCAGCGCGTCCTGGGCGAGTCCGTCGATGAACTCCGTCGCGGTGGCTTCGCTGACCCAGCGGCGCAACCGAGGTCGAGCCAGCACGTCGCGCAGCTCGCCGATCAGCGCAGGGCTCGCGACGAGGTCGAAGTGGCCTTCGACCCAGGCCATCACGATCTCGCGCGGCGGTCCCGCCGTCGAGATCACGGCCGAGACGAGCACGTTGGGATCAAGGACGACGCGCACGCGGCGCTATTGCGGCTTGGCGCGCCGCTGGCGACGCAGAGCGTGCAGCTCCTCGTCGGCGAGCTTGAGCGCCTGGTCGGCGTCGATCGTCTCGCCTGCCTCGCGGGTCTGGCGGTCCAGGGCGGCGGCGACGCGTTCGCGGCCGCCGGCGAGCTGCAGGTAGCGCTCGTAGGAGAGCACGACGGCCTCCGGGCGGCGGCGGGCGCCGATCACGACCGGCTCGGCGTCAACGCCGGTCTCACGGAAGTGCTCCAGGAGCGCCGGCAGCTGAGCGCGTGCCTCGCGGGTTGCGAGCACGTCGTGGGGCTTGCGGGTCATGCCGAGAGCGTAGCACGAACGTGTACACGTAAGTGCGCGGCAATCCCGGGCGTGCTCCCGCACAAGACGAATCGCGGGCGTGTGCTGATAGGCATCGGGTGGGAGCGGGCGCGCGCTGGCTGCAAGTCGAGGGGTTCGGGCGATGCAGCTGAAGTCCAGCGTGGTCATGTAGGCCAGAGGTGGCCCGGCGCAGCGTCTGCCGCCGGGCCACTGCCGGGCTGCGCGAGCGAACTACGCGATCGTGGCCCCATCGACCGGCTCCTCCTCGCTCACCGGCGCCGCGGCTGCCGGCCGCAGGCGCTGGTAGGCGAACCCGGCGCCGAGCAGCAGCAGCCCGAGTGCGAGGAACGAGGCAATCCGCCAGCCTGACGTGAGCGTCGCGAGGTCGTAGAGGAAGACCTTCGCGATCGTGACGGCGAGCAGGCCGAGTGCGGCGACCCGCAGGTCGCGCACGTCGCGGCGCAGGCCGACGACGAGGGCGGCGACGCCGGTGACGGCCCACAGTGCGCTGAGCGCGAGCTGGCCCTGCTGCCCGGGGGCGAACCCGCTGCCGTCCGACGGCCCGATCGCGAGGGTGGCGACCGACGCGACGTACAGCGGCACGAGCGCGGTGAACGCCCAGAGCAGGCGACGCTCGAGCGAGCGCTCGGGGCTCGTGCGCACGAAGCGGTAGCCCGCGAGCACGAGCGCGGCGGCTCCCGCCGCGGCGGGCAGCAGGCCGGCGCTGCCGTCGACGATCGGGAGCGGTGACGCCAGCGCGCCGAGCCACCAGCAGGCACCGCCCGCGAGCTGCCCGAGCGCGACGTCGCGCAGGAGCCGGTCCTCGTCGAGTGCCGCGAAGGCTGCGAGCGCGACGGCGCTGATCGCGAGCGTGATCGTCAGCGCGAGGCCGCCCGCGACGAGCGCGACGAGGTACGCCGGCAGCATCGCCACGCCCACGACCAGGACGCGGCGTGGGGCCGAGGCGCGCGGGTTGATGCCCGCGAGCCTGACCGTGGCGAGCGTGACGGCCCCCAGGCCGATCACCGCCGGAACCCAGTCCGTGAGCTGGCCGAACAGGTCGGCCGGGGATGCCTGGTCGATGAGGCACCAGGCGGCGGCGCCGGCGAGGTGCGCGAAGGAGGCGCCGCGGGCGAGCGGGTCCTCGTCGCGCAGCGCAAGCTGGCCGAGCACGATCGCGGCGCCGGCCCACGCGACCGTCACGGCGACGCCGTCGAGGAGGACGAGCGTCAGCATGGCGGCCGCGAGTAGCCCGAGGGTGTCGAGCGCCAGGCGCCATGCCGGGTGGCCGGCGCGGGCGAGACGCGCGGAGACCAGGCAGCTGCTGGCGAGCGCCAGCAGCGCTGCGACGAGCCCGGCGTCCGCGCCGGGGCTCAGGACCTGCGAGGTGTCCAGCAGCGTCACCGCCTGCACGAGCGTGAGCGCGACCTGGCCGCCCACGCCGAGACCGAGCAGCGCATTCGGGGTGCCGGTCCGGGGGCCGCGGCGCGCGAGCCAGGAGAAGCCGACGGCGGTCAGGCCCCATGCGATCGCCTTGACCGGCGCGCCGACGTCCGTCAGCGCAAACGCGGTGTCGGCGATCAGTGTCGCGAGCGCGAGCGAGAGGAGCGCGAGCTCGGACGAGATCTGCCGGCGGCGCCGCGCGAGCATCCCGACGCCGGCGTGCGTGAGCGCGAGCGCGGCGAGCCACGCGACGCCGGCGAGGCGACCGGCCGCGGAGTCGATCGCCATCCAGCCGCCAACGGCGAGCAGCAGGGCGTTGGCGCCGAGCAGGTAGGCGCCGAAGAGTCGCAGCGGCGTCTCGCGGCTGCGGATGTCGACGCCGAGGGCGGCGACGACGTTGACCGCGCCGAACGCGGTCAGCACGGCGGCGACGGCCGGTGCGCCGGGCAGCTGGGCGAGCCAGACGACCACCTGGGCGGCCGGGATCGCGAAGACGGCGACCGACAGCCAGGTCCAGCGCTCGCGCAGCAGCACGACGGACGCGCCGATCGCGGCGACGAGGAGGAATGCGAGCGTGGCGAGGTCGAGCGGGGCGCCGGCCAGGACCGGGGCGAGCAGCGCTCCGATGAGGCCGATCGATCCGATGACGGGTGAGGACCAGCGCATGGCGAGCAGCGCGGTGCCGCCGGCGACCGCGGCGGCGAGGACGAGCCCGGCGGCCGGCGGGACGATCTCGTAGACGCGTGCGGCGACGGTGATCGCGAGGAACAGGCCGCCGGCTCCGCAGGCGACGGCGGCGCGCGCCGCCTCGGTGCGTCCCTTGCGCTCGTGCAGCCAGATGCCGGCGATGACGAGCAGGCTCGCGAGCCCGCCGCCGGTCGCGGTGCGGCCGACCGGGCCGATCCAGCCG
Source organism: Solirubrobacteraceae bacterium (assembly GCA_036510915.1). Lineage (GTDB taxonomy): Bacteria > Actinomycetota > Thermoleophilia > Solirubrobacterales > Solirubrobacteraceae > F1-60-MAGs163. The sequence continues at coordinate 4,676 of DATCDC010000007.1, forward strand.
CTGGAGACGCCGAGCGCGAACAGCAGCACGAGCCCGGCGAGGACGGCGATGCCGCCGACCCATGCGAGCACGTGCCCCCCGAGGAAGCGCTCGAGATCGAACGAGGGACGTGCCGGTGCCGGCTCCTCGACAACGTGGGGGACGGGAGGAGCGACGGGCTGCGGTGCGCGGACGGCCGGCGGCGCCGGGGTCTGCGTCTCGCGCGCTGGCGCCGACGGTGCGCTCGGCGCGAACTCGCCGATCGGGCGCGAGGGCCGCTTGGGCCGGGTGACCGGGGCCGGAGTTGGAGCCGGGCTGCCGAGGCGCGTCTCGACGGCGCGGACACGGCGCTCGAGCGTCGTCAGCCGCTCCGCGAGCTCAGCCTCGGGCGGTGTGATGGGCGTGGTCGTCATGGCGGATCCCTCCTCGTGGACTTCAAGTTGACCGACGGTCAGGAGCGGCAACCTAGCGCGCTGCTGACCTTGAGTCAACAGTTGTCGACCTCGGGTCAACAAACGTCCTACACTGCGGGCCATGAGCAAGGCCTACACGCGGCTGGACAACGACGAGCGCCGCCGGCGGCTGCTCGAACTTGGGCAGGAGGTCTTCACCCGCAACGCGTTCGACGAGGTCTCGATGGCGGAGATCGCACGGGAGGCCGGGATCTCGAAGGCGCTGCTCTACCACTACTTCCCGAGCAAGCGCGACTACTTCGTCGCCACACTCGCCAGCGGCGCCGCCGAGCTGCGCGCGGCCGTCGACCCTGATCCCTCCGCCCCGCCGATCGAGGCGCTGACGGGCTCCCTCACCGCCTACCTCACGTGGATCGACGCCAACGCCGTCAGCTACAGCAAGCTGATCCAGAGCGCGGCGAGCGTGCCCGAGGTCCGCGAGCTTGTCGACTCGGTGCGCGCCGAGACCGCGCAGCGCATCCTCGAGGGGATCGGGACCGACGCGCCCGCCGCCCGCGCCGCCGTCAGCGGCTGGCTGTGGTTCCTGGACGGCGTCTGCCTGGACTGGCTCGAGCACCGCGACATGGACCGCGACGCCGTGCGCGACCTCGTCCTGGGCACGCTGTTCATGGGCCTCGGCGCAGCGGGCGTCACGCCCGCCGCGTAGTCGCGCCCTGCGCCGTCCCCGTGCTCAAGCGCGGGACGGGCGATCCCAGGACTCGTGGACGGACAGGTCTCCTTGACCGCCCCGCCACCGATCTCCAAGACCCTTGACGAGAGCTGCGTCGGATCCGAGGATCGCTATCCCAAACTCTCCCAAACGAACGGTCACCGACTCGTGGTGAAGTCGGTGACCGTGTCGAAATAGCTGCTATGCAGGTAAAGCGGAGGGGGAGAGATTCGAACTCTCGGTAGAGGGGTTACCCCTACAACGGTTTTCGAGCCCGCCACCGGATGCGGCGGATCCTCGATGGATACTGGAGATTACAGGTGCTGGTGGGCTTGTTGGGATAGTGATTGGGATAGTTGCGCGTCCGTCCACACGGCAACCGTCTCTCGCGCTACCGTGCCTGCATGGCTCCGCGTGAGGACAAGGTCACGGTCCAGGTGGATGCGGAGATGGTCGAGCGCGGGCGTGCGGAGCTCGGTCTGGGCGGCGGGAGCGACGCAGCGGTCGTCGGCGCGCGCTGAACGCCTACCTCCTGGGTCGGCTCCTCGACGTGACGCAGGCGCGAGCCGGCCTGTCCGAGGACGAGGCGTCGCGTCTGGCCTACGAGGAGTTGCGTGCGTCGCGTCGCGAGCGCGGCGCTGCGTGATCCGGGTCGTCGTCGATCCGGGCGTCTTCGTCTCGGCGCTCATCGGCACTCGCGGTGCCGCGCCGGATCTGGTCGTCCGCGCGCTGGTCGATGACCGCATCGAGGTGGTCGCCAGCCCGCTGCTGCTCGATGAGCTCGAGCGCGTCCAGCGCCGACCGAAGTTCCACCGGTACGTGGACGAGCGGGCCACGCGGGAGTTCGCCAGCGCGTGCCACGTCACGTGACGCTTCTGATCGACGCGGGCCTTCCGGCGCCGGCCGTGTGGACTCCGCGGCAGCTGGTGGATCGCATGCGCGCAAGCTGAGCGCGGGAGGTGGCGCGTTTCGCCGGCCTCTGGCGGGCTCGGGCAGCGGGACCGGCAGGCGAACTGACCTGCGGTAGGGTCGGCGCGTGCAGGCGAGACTGACGGTCCTCTTCACCGATGCGGTCGCGTCCACGGAGGCCCTCGCGCGGCTCGGTGACGAGCGGTTCGAGGTGGTGCAGCGCGCCCACCTGGATGCGCTGCGCGGCGCCGGCTCGGCCTGCGGCCTCTGACACCGCCGATGCCACACGAGTCAAGGAGACCTCATGAGTGACATGCCGATGGACGTGCTGGCTGCCGGTTATCAGGACATCGACGCCGCGCAGAAGGACTTCGACGGCCTCGTCGCCCTCGCGAAGGACGGCAAGGTGCACGTTGACGGCGTGATCGTCGTCGCCCACGGCAAGGACGGCAAGGTCACCATCGCGAACACCGGCGACCACCTGGGTCG
>DATCDC010000008.1:0-24001 GCA_036510915.1 Solirubrobacteraceae bacterium
GCATCGAACGTGAACCCATCGGCGTCATCGGCACCGGCTACGTCGGGCTCGTCACCGCGGCCGGCTTCGCCGAGCTCGGCAGCGACGTCTGGTGCATCGACATCGACGCGGACAAGGTCGCGCGCCTGAACCGCGGCGAGGTCCCGATCTACGAGCCCGGCCTCGCGGAGTGCCTGGAGCGCAACCGCGAGCGCCTGCACTTCTCGACCGACCTCGCGCAGGCGCTCGAGCACGCGCGCCTGCTGTTCGTCGCGGTGGGCACGCCGCCGACCTACTCCGGGGACGCGGACCTCAGCGCCGTGCACGCCGTCGTCGACGCGATGCCGCCCTCCGAGCGCCACGCGCTGATCATGAAGTCGACCGTCCCGGTCGGCACGGGCGAGGCGATCCACCGGATCTTCGCCCAGCAGGGCAAGCAGGGCTTCCGCTACGTCTCGTGCCCGGAGTTCCTCAAGGAGGGCTCCGCGCTCAAGGACTTCCTGCAGCCCGACCGCGTGGTCATCGGCGACGACGGCGACTGGGCCGGCGACGCGGTCGCCGATCTCTACCGCCCGCTGCTGAACGCCGAGCACGGGGGGCAGGGCACCGGCGAGCTCGTCCGCACCGACGTCGCGAGCGCCGAGATGGTCAAGCTCGCCGCGAACGCCTTCCTGGCGACGAAGATCTCGTTCATCAACGAGATCGCCAACGTCTGCGAGGAGACCGGCGCCGACGTGCTCGAGGTCGCGCGGGGAATGGGCCTCGACGACCGCATCGGCCCGAAGTTCCTGCAGCCGGGCATCGGCTTCGGGGGGAGTTGCTTCCCCAAAGACGTCTCCGCCCTCAAGCAGCTGGCCGGCAACAGCGGCTACCACTTCCAGCTGCTGAACGCCGTGATCGAGGTCAACGAGCTGCAGAAGCGGCGCGTGATCGGCAAGCTCGAGAAGCACGTCGGCTCGCTCGTCGGCAAGCGGATCGCCCTGCTCGGGCTGGCCTTCAAGCCGAACACCGACGACATGCGCGAGGCGTCCTCGCTCGTGCTCGCCGCGCGCCTGCAGGCGGCCGGCGCGCACGTCGTCGCCTACGACCCGATCGCTGAGCAGGAGGCGCGCCACATGATGCAGGGCGTCGAGTTCGCCGACGGCCCGCTCGAGGCGCTGAGCGGCGCCGACGCGGCCGTCCTGGTCACCGAGTGGGACGAGTTCCGCGCGCTCGACGCCGCCGAGATCGCGAGCGCGATGTCCGGCACGGTGGTCATCGACGGGCGCAACGCCTTCGATCCCGCGGCGATGCGCGCCGCCGGGCTGACCTACGAAGGCATCGGGCGCGGGTAGAGGGGCCGGCGGCGCTTGCAGGCGGTCATCCTGGTCGGGGGGGAGGGGACGCGGCTGCGGCCGCTGACCTCGACCGTCCCCAAGCCGGTCGTCCCGCTCGTCGACCGGCCGTTCATGGCCTACATGCTCGAGTGGCTCGCGCGCCACGGCGTCGAGGACGTCGTCCTGGCCTGCGGGTTCCTGCCGACGATGCTGCGTGAGGCGCTCGGCGACGGCGCGCGCTACGGGGTCCGGTTGACCTTCGTCGAGGAGCCCGAGCCGATGGGCACGGGCGGCGCGCTGCGCTACGCCGCCGAGCAGCTGCCCGGCGGGCTGGGCGAGCGCTTCCTGATGCTCAACGGGGACGTCCTGACGGACGCCGACGTGCGCGCGCAGATCGACCAGCACGAGGCGACCGGCGCGCGGGCGACGCTCGGCCTCGTCCCCGTCGAGGATCCCTCGGCCTACGGCCTCGTGCGGCTCGCCGCCGACCGGACGGTCGCGGGCTTCCTCGAGAAGCCCAAGGCCGAGGAGATCGACACGAACCTCATCAGCGCCGGCATCTACGTGCTCGAGCGCAGCGTCCTGGAGCTCATCGAGCCGGGGCGCAACGTGTCGATCGAGCGCGAGGTCTGGCCGGCGCTCGTCGGCGAGGGCCTGTACGGAACGGCGTACGAGGGCGCCTACTGGCTCGACATCGGGACGCCCGACCGCTACCTGGAGGGCAGCCGCGACATCCTCGCCGGCGCAGTGCGCACCGCGGTGCGCGAACGGCTGGACGTGCACGGGCTGGCGCGCGGGGAGGGCTGCCGCGTCGAGGGGCACCTGCGCGGCCCGGTCGTGATCGGCGACGGCTGCGTCGTCGACGAGGGCGCCGTGGTCGGCCCGCACGTCGTCCTGGGCGACCGCGTGCACGTCGCCGCGGGTGCCACGCTCGAGGACGCCGTCGTCCTCTCGGACGCCGTCGTCGGGCGCGGGAGCGTCGTGCGCGGCGCCATCCTCGCCGCCGGCGTGCAGCTCGGCGCCGACTGCTCGATCACCGGCCATGCGGTGCTGGGCGAGGGCGTCCGGCTGGGTGCCGGGAACCTCGTCGGTCACGGCATGCGCCTCTTCCCGGGCGTCGAGCTGCCCGACGGAGCCGTCGCGTTCTGAGCGACTGCGCCATCCTGTGCAGCCCATGTCGACGACCGGTCAGCAGCCCCAGGTGAAACTCGACCGCGCGGAACTCGCGCGGCGCGACCCGACCGACCAGCTCACGGACGTGCTGGCGATCCCGGAGCATCTGCGCGACGCGCTCTGGAAGGTCGAGTCCGCGGCGCTCAGCCCGTGGGACAGCGCCGGCGGCCTCGTCGTCGCCGGCATGGGCGGCTCGGGCATCGGCGGGCGCCTGGCACGGGCGATCCTCGGCGACCAGGCCTCGCGGCCGATCCTCAGCGTCGCCGAGTACGCGCTGCCGCCGTGGACGACGCCCGACACGACGGTGCTGTGCGCCAGCTACTCGGGCGAGACCGAGGAGACGCTCGCCTGCTTCGAGGCGGCCGGCATCGTCGGCGCCAGGCGCGTCGTGGCGAGCTCCGGCGGCCGGCTGGCCGAGCTCGCGCGCGCCGAGGGCGTGCCCGTGATCCCGTTCGCCGGCGGCCTGCAGCCGCGCGCGGCGGTCGCCTACGTCACCGTCGCGGCGCTCGAGGTCGCGGCGCTGTGCGGCGCCGCGCCGCGCATGACGACCGAGATCGACGTCGCGGCCGACCACCTGGAGCAGCTCGTCCAGGCATGGGGCCCCGACGCGGGCGAGGAGTCCGAGGCCAAGGTCCTGGCGCGCGGGCTGCACGGGAGCGTTCCGGTGATCGCCGGCGCGGGGCTCACCGGCTCGATCGCCTACCGCTGGAAGACCCAGATCAACGAGAACGCCAAGCAGCCGGCGTTCGCCGCGGTGCTCCCCGAGCTCGACCACAACGAGATCGTCGGCTGGACGAACGCCCGGCGCCACGGCCGGTTCAGCGCCGTCTTCCTGGACGACTCCGACGACACGCCGCAGGTGTCCAAGCGGATCGCGCTGACGCGCGAGATCGTCGCGTCTGAGGCCGCGGGGACCTTCATGGTCCCCTCGCGCGGGCAGAGCAGCGTCGAGCGCGCGTTCTCGCTGGTCCTGCTCGGCGACCTGGTGTCCGTCTACCTCGCCGCGCTGAACGACGAGGACCCGGGCACGATCGACGCGATCGACCGGCTCAAGGCCGGGCTGCGCGACGGCGAGTAGCACCGCTGCGGCGCCATATCCGACTCGCCCCGACGGAATTGGGCATTCCGTGTTAGGGTGCCCGAACACGCATTAGGGTGCCCTAACACGAGGGCTCCCGGTACGAGCCACGGACCCCCCCCATCACATGCCCGCAGACCCGTCCCGCAGCGCCCTCGCCCGTCCGCAGGCCCGCCGCGCCGCCTGGTGGGCGCTCGGCGTGGCCGCCCTCGCGCTGCTCGTGTGGCAGGCGCTGAGCGCCTCCGGCGGGACGCCCGACCCGACGGGCGCGCAGAACCTCTCCCACGGCGCCGTGGTGACCGACAGCGCGGTGCTCGTCCTGCGCGAGGGGCTCGAGTGCATCCTCGTGCTCGCCGCCGTGCTCGCGAGCATGCGCGGGGCCAACGGCGCCTACCGGCGCCCGGTCGGCGCCGGCGCCGGCGTCGGCTTCGCCGCGAGCGTCGCGACGTGGTTCCTCGCGGTCTGGATCCTCGGCATGTTCGGGGGCAGCGGCCTGGACCTGCAGGCGGCGACCGGCCTGCTCGCGATCGGCGTGCTGCTGATCGTCATGAACTGGTTCTTCCACAACGTCTACTGGACCGGATGGATCTCCCACCACCATCGCCGCCGCCGCCGGCTGCTCGATGCCTCCGACGACATCACGCGCCGCCGGCTGCTGCTCGGCCTCGCGCTGCTCGGCTTCACGAGCGTCTACCGCGAGGGCTTCGAGATCGTCCTCTTCCTGCAGAACCTGCGCCTCTCCTACGGCGCGACGGTGGTGCTCGAGGGCGTCGCCATCGGCCTGGCGCTGACCGCCGTCGTCGGCGTGCTGACCTTCCGGATGCACGCCAAGCTGCCCTACAAGCGGATGCTCATCGTCACCGGCGTGATGCTCGGCTTCGTGCTCGTCGTCATGGTCGGCGAGAGCGTCCAGGAGATGCAGCTGGCCGGCTGGCTGCCGACGACGCAGATCGGCATCGCCCTCCCGGGCTGGATGGGGCTGTGGTTCGCGATCTTCCCGACCGTCGAGGGGATCGCCGCGCAGGCCCTCGCGGCGGGCCTCGTCGTCGGCTCGTACGTCGTCGCGCGCGAGCTGAAGGTGCACCGCCCGCGCCGTCGCGGCCTGCAGGCCGCCACGCACGCCGAGCAGGCGCCCGCGCAGCCCGCCGGCGCCGGCGTGACCGTGCACGCCTGACCCACGCCGAACGTCCCGGAACACCGCGCGCGGGGGGCGGGCTCCGCGACGTTCGGCGCGCTCGCGGCCAAACCTTGACACACCTTTGGTAAGGTTTGCCGGAGCGATGGACGCCCTGACGATCAACGAGGCCGCCGAAACGACCGGCTGGTCGCCCCGGATGCTCCGCTACATCGAGCGCATCGGCCTCATCGAGGCCCCGCGCTCGAGCGCCGGATACCGGATCTACGGGCCCGCCGAGCTGCAGCGGCTGCGCACTCTGCGCGAGCTGCTCGCTGAGCGCGACCTGGGGCTCGGTGACGTGGCGTTCGCGCTGCGCCTGCGCCGCGAGGACGCGCTGCGCGGCGCCGTCGACGCGTGGCTCGAGGCCGAGCCGCGCCGCCCCGAGACCGTTCCCGCCGGCGACTGGCTGCGCTGGGAGCAGGAGAAGCACGCGCGCCTGCTCAGCGCCGCCACGCCACCCACCCGAACGATGGAGACCGCATGACCACCGCCGTCCTGACGCAGACCGACTACAAGGTCGCCGACCTGTCCCTGGCCGAGTTCGGCCGCAAGGAGATTCGTCTCGCCGAGCATGAGATGCCCGGCCTGATGCAGACCCGCGCCGAGTACGCCGATTCGCAGCCGCTGAAGGGCGCGCGCATCACCGGTTCGCTGCACATGACGATCCAGACCGCCGTGCTGATCGAGACGCTGACCGCGCTCGGCGCCGAGGTCCGCTGGTGCTCGTGCAACATCTTCTCGACCCAGGATCACGCGGCCGCTGCGGTCGTCGTCGGCCCCGACGGCACGCCCGACGAGCCGCGCGGCGTCCCGGTCTTCGCCTGGAAGGGCGAGACCCTCGAGGAGTACTGGTGGTGCACGGAGCAGGTCGTGAACTGGCCGGACGCCGAGGCCGGCCCGAACATGATCCTCGACGACGGCGGCGACGCCACGATGCTCGTCCACAAGGGCCTGGAGTTCGAGGCCGCCGGCGCCGTGCCGAACCCCGACGAGGCCGAGTCCGAGGAGTTCCAGGTCTTCCTGCGCCTGCTCGAGCGCTCGCTTGCCGAGGACGGCCGGCGCTACACGAAGGTCGCCGCCGGCATCAAGGGCGTCACCGAGGAGACGACGACGGGCGTCCACCGCCTGTACCAGATGGCCGAGAACGGGACGCTGCTGTTCCCCGCGATCAACGTCAACGACTCGGTCACGAAGAGCAAGTTCGACAACCTCTACGGCTGCCGCCACTCGCTCGTCGACGGCATCAACCGCGCGACCGACGTGATGCTCGCCGGCAAGACGGCCGTCGTCTGCGGCTTCGGCGACGTCGGCAAGGGCTCGGCGGAGTCGCTGCGTGCGCAGGGCGCGCGCGTCATCGTCACGGAGATCGACCCGATCTGCGCGCTGCAGGCCGCGATGCAGGGCTACCAGGTCGCCACGCTGGAGGACGTCGTGCGGACGGCGGACGTGTTCATCACGACGACGGGCAACAAGGACATCATCACCGTCGACGACATGGCGCACATGAAGCACCAGGCGATCGTGGGCAACATCGGCCACTTCGACAACGAGATCGACATCGCCGGGCTGGCGGCCTACGACGGCATCCGCCGCGTGAACATCAAGCCGCAGGTCGACGAGTGGGTCTTCCCCGACGGCCACTCGATCATCATGCTCTCCGAGGGGCGCCTGCTGAACCTCGGCAACGCGACCGGCCACCCGTCGTTCGTGATGAGCAACTCGTTCACGAACCAGACGATCGCCCAGATCGAGCTGTTCACGAAGAACGACGACTACGACAAGCAGGTCTACGTGCTGCCCAAGCACCTGGACGAGAAGGTCGCCCACCTGCACCTCGACGCGCTCGGCGTGCGGCTCACGCGGCTGCGCGCCGACCAGGCCGCCTACATCGGCGTGCCGGTCGACGGGCCCTACAAGCCCGACAGCTACCGCTACTAGGAACCGGGAGCAGCATCGCCACCGGGCGCAAGCTCCCGCTGCACGACGTCGCCGACCTCGGCCTTGCCGAGGCCGGCGACGCGCGCATCGCCTGGGCCGGGGGGCAGATGCCGGTCCTGCGGCGCATCAGCGAGCGCTTCGCGGCCGAACGCCCGCTGGAGGGCGTGAGCGTCGCGCTCTGCCTGCACGTCACGGCCGAGACCGCGAACCTCGTGCGCGTGCTCGCCGCGGGCGGGGCGGACGTCGCCCTCTGCGCCGCCAATCCGCTCTCCACGCAGGACGACGTCGCCGCGGCGCTCGTCGCCGGCGACGGCGTCGAGGTCTACGCGGTCCACGGCGAGGACCTCGACCGCTACGCCGCGCACGTCGGCGCGCTCGTCGCCCGCGAGCCGGACGTCACGGTCGACGACGGCGCCGACCTCGTGACCGTCCTGCACGAGGCGCGTCCCGACGTCGTCGAGCGCATGCGCGGCGCGACCGAGGAGACGACGACCGGCCTCGTCCGGCTGCGCGCGATGGAGGCCGAGGGGCGCCTGCGCTGCCCGGTGATCGCCGTCAACGAGGCGCGCACCGAGCGCGCCTTCAACGACCGCTACGGGACCGGCCAGTCGACGCTCGACGGGATCCTGCGCGCCACGAACGTCCTGCTGGCGGGGGCCACCGTCGTCGTCCTGGGCTACGGCTGGACCGGCAAGGGCATCGCGCTGCGCGCGCACGGCCTCGGCGCCAGCGTCGTCGTCTGCGAGGTCGACCCGATCCGCGCGCTCGAGGCGCGCATGGAGGGCTTCGTCGTCCTTCCCGCGCTGGAGGCGGCCGAGCGCGGCGACGTCTTCATCACCGTCACCGGGGCGACGTCCGTGCTGCGCGCCGAGCACTTCGAGCGCATGAAGGACGGCGCGATCCTCGCCAACGCCGGGCACTTCGACGTCGAGATCGACCTCGGCGACCTCGCGCGCGTCGCGAGCGCCCGCCGCGCCGTGCGCCCGCTCGTCGAGGAGTTCGAGGTCGGCCGCCGGCGGCTGAACCTGCTCGCGGGCGGGCGCGTCGTCAACCTCGCGGCCGCCGAGGGGCACCCCTCGGCGGTGATGGACCTCTCGTTCGCCACGCAGGCCCTGGCAGTCGAGGACCTCGTGCGCGGCGACGCCGGACTCGGGCCCGGCGTGCACCCGTTCCCGGCCGCGCTGGACCGCGAGGTCGCGCGCCTGAAGCTCGACGCGCTCGGCGTCGCGATCGACGCGCTGACGCCCGACCAGGCCGCGTACCGCACCTCCTGGGTGCCGGCGCCCCACGAGGACTGAGCGGCGGCCGGCGCCTCGTCACGTCGCCTCCGCGAGCGCCGCGGCGAGCTCCTCGCCGGCGGGCGGGGTGAACGGGCCCGTGGCCATCCAGGTGATCCGTCCGTCGCGGCCGGTGAGCACCGTGGCGATCGTCGAGTCGTCCGGCAGGCCGAGGGCACGCTGGACCGCACCCACGTCGGTGTAGCTCGTCAGCGTGCGCGCGCAGGCCTCGCGATCGGCGATGCCCACGGCCATCCCGCCATCGATGAACCAGCGCGCGGGGGCCCAGCGCTGGGAGATCGCCGGGATCTCGTAGACCCGCAGATCGTCGTGCCGGGCCTCGAGGGCGAGCAGGAACGGCAGCCAGGTGTCGACGAGCGCCTGCTGCTCGCGCCGGAAGGCCACGACCGCGACGTTGCGACGGCCCTCGAAGTCGCCGGGGAGGTCATACCCCTCGCGTTCCAGGCTCCGCGCGCGAAGCTGCGGAAACCGAAGCGGCGCTGAGGTCATGGCGCCGAGGATACGGTCCGCGGCCCACGCCGGCCCCGCGTGCGTGGCTCCGGCCGGCCGGCAGATCGCCGGTCGGCCGGAGCCCGCGCGGCGGATCAGCGGCGGCCCGAGAGCGCGCCGAGGAACGGCAGCCCGTTCGGCGAGCCGACGCCCGTCACGTCGTCGTACCCCGGACGCGTGAAGATCGTCGTCGGGACGTCGAGTGCGCGCAGCAGCGTCGCGGTGCCGTCCGCGGCGTTCTCCCCGTTGAGGTAGTTCACACGCACGACGGCCTTCGGCTGCCATGGCGTGCGCTGCACGTCATGCAGCGCCGGCGAGCCGGTCAGCCGGTAGAGCGCCGGGTTCGCGAACCCGTGCGGCCTGCCGGCGGCCTGGTCGGCGAGCGCCATGATCCCCGCCATCAGCGGTGAGGACAGGCTCGTGCCGCCGATCCGGTACTCGTCGTAGTACGTGCCGTCGGAGAACTCCTGGGTCTGCCCGACGCGCATGCCCGTCTGCGGGTCGCCGAGCGCCGCGATGTCCGGCACGGCGCGGCCCTTCTGGCCGCCGAAGTAGCGGGCGATCTGGTTGGGCACGACGCCGCGCTGGTACCACGGCTGGGCGAACAGCTGGCTCGTCCCGCCGCCGCTGCCGTACAGGTAGTCGCCGGGCGGCGCCGGATCCCACGCGTTCCCGGTCAGCGTCGTGGTGGCGGTGCTCCAGCCGGTCTCGAACTGGTACTCATCGTTGCGTCCGACGCCCAGCGAGGTGCCGCCGACCGCGGTCACGAGCGGGTTGTCGGCCGGGAAGTCGACGACGCGTGCGCCGACGTCGGCGACCTCGTCGCCGTCGTCGCCGGAGGAGAAGTACATCCCGATGCCCTCGATCGCGGCCTGGCGGAACGTGTCGTTGTAGGCCTGCACGATCCCCGCGTCGACGTCCTCGCCGGCGTCACCGTACGAGTTCGTCACGATCTGGGCGAGGCCGCCGTCGACGATCGTGTTCAGCGCGCCGATCAGCGCCTCGTCGTAGCAGTCCTGAGCGCCGACGTAGAGCGTGTTCGCCTTCGGCGCCATCGTGTGCACGGCCTCGACGTCGAGCGTCTGCTCGCCGTACCAGCCCTGCGGGTCGCACTGGTCCTCGGCGGGGACGTCGAAGATCCCGTCCGGAACGACCTGTTGGTAGCGCGCGGGCGGCAGGCCGTGGCGCCGGGAGTACTCGTTCACGTCCTGGCGGATCGTCGGCGAGGCGAACGCGTCGACGATCGCGACCGTCTGACCACGGCCGTCCAGGCCGGCGCGGATCGCGCCCTTGACGCCATAGGCGCCCTGGAGCTGATCGGGCAAGTAGCCGCACGGCGCGTAGGACTGGAAGGCCCCGAAGGCCTTGGGGACGTTGCGCGCGACCTTCTCGCCGAAGTAGCTCGAGCAGGGAGGGGCATTGCGGAAGCCGGGGCTCGGGCCCGCGTCCGGCGCGGTCGTCGGCGTGCCGGTGGCTGGGCCGGCGTCCGGCGCGCTCGGCGGGGTGGCCGTCGCGGTCGCGTCGAGCGGGCGCACGCGGCGGTTCGAGCCGTCGAGCCCGATGACGCCCGCGATGTGCGCGGCGACGTCGCTGGGGACCGTGAGGTCGGCGTCCGGTGCGGGCAGCGTGTCGCCCGCGACCTTGTAGGCGCGCAGCTGCGTGCCGAACGCGCCCTCGATCTGGGCGACCGTCCCGGTCGCTGCGACCCAGCGGTTGTTCTGCGGCACGTGGCTGGAGACCGTGAAGCCGGCCTTCGTCAGCCAAGCGCTGACGGCCGCGATGTCGGCGGCGCTCGGCGCGTACTGCGCACGGAAGTCGGCCGGAGACAGGTAGTTCCCGTACGTCGCGCTCGCCGGGTCGGTGACGGCGGCGATCTGCGCGTCGAGCTGGTCGCTCTGGCGGAGGTTCAGGTAGACGACGAAGCCCTTGCGCTGGTCGTTGGGGATCGTGCCGACCTGGTTGGCGGGGGTCGCCCAGGTGGGCGTGCTCCCGGGCAGCGCGGTCGCAGCGGGCGACGTCGTCGTGGCGGCGCCCGCAGGCGCGACCAGCGTGATCGCCGCGAGGGCGGCGCCGGCGGTTGCCGCGGACAGCGCGCGGCGAAGACGGCGGTGCATGTGCGTTCCTCCCATCCACCGGGAGCCTCATGCGCCCGGTTCGCAGACGCAGGTTCTACACGACTGCCGCGCTCGGCATGGATAGGTTGGCGCCATGGCGATGGACGACCTGGAGCAGGGCGTGCAGAAGCTGCGCGATGACGGCGCGGGCGAGGCGGTGATCGCCGCGTTCCGGGCTGCGGCCGAGCGGCTGCGCAGCGGCGACCGCGGCGTGCTGCGTGAAGCGGACCTCGAGCCCGTCGGCGACCTGCCCGACGCCGACGCGCTCGCCGCCGCGCCGGCAGACGTCGCGGGGCTGCTCGATCGCACCGTCGTCCTGAAGCTCAACGGTGGCCTGGGGACGAGCATGGGGATGACGCGCGCCAAGTCGCTGCTCGAGGTCAAGGACGGCCTGAGCTTCCTGGAGATCAGCGTGCGCCAGGTGCTCGGGCTGCGCGCGCGCCACGCCGAGGGCGGCGCGGCCCCGCGGCTGCCGCTCGTGCTGATGAACAGCTTCGCGACGCGCGCGGACTCGCTCGCCGCGCTCGCCGGCCACCACGGCCTGTCCGCCGACCTGTCCTCCGACATCGTCCAGAGCCGCGTGCCGAAGCTGCTCGACGACGGCAGCCTGGCGCCCGTCAGCTGGCCGGCCGACCCGGAGCTCGAGTGGGCCCCGCCCGGCCACGGCGACCTCTACCCGGCGCTGGCGTCCTCGGGCATGCTCGCGACGCTGATCGAGCGCGGCTACCGCTGGGCGTTCGTCTCCAACGCCGACAACCTCGGCGCCGTGCTGGATCCGCGGATCCTCGCCTGGTTCGCGGCGCAGGAGATCCCGTTCCTCATGGAGGTCGCCGACCGCACCGCCGCCGACCGCAAGGGCGGCCACCTCGCGCGGCGGGCGGGCGGCGGCGGGCTGGTGCTGCGCGAGGTCGCGCAGACCGACCCGGGCGACCTCGAGGCCTTCCAGGACATCGCGCGGCACCGCTTCTTCAACACGAACACGATCTGGCTCGACCTCGCGGCGCTGGCCGCGCGGCTGGAGCGCGACGGGTTCCTCGACCTGCCGATGATCGTCAACCACAAGACCGTCGACCCCGCCGATCCGCGCTCACCGAAGGTCGTCCAGCTCGAGAGCGCGATGGGCGCCGCGATCGACGCCTTCGAGGGCGCGCAGGCGCTGCGCGTGCCGCGCTCGCGGTTCATCCCGGTCAAGACGACGGACGACCTGCTCGTGCTGCGCTCGGACGCCTACGAGCTGGCCGACGACGCGCGCGTCGTGCTGGCGGCGCAGCGCGGGGGCGCGGTGCCGCTGGTGCGCCTGGACCCCGAGCACTACAGGCTCGTCGCGGACTTCGAGCAGCGCTTCCCCGGCGGGCCGCCGTCGCTCGCCGCCTGCGACGCGCTCAGCGTCAGCGGCGACGTGCGCTTCGGCCGCGGCGTCGTCGTGCGCGGCAGCGTGACGCTCGACCGCGATGCCGGGGCGCCGGGCACGATCCCGAACGGGACCGTGCTCGAGGGCTGACGCGGGCCGGCTCCGCCTATGGCAGGCGCCCGAACCAGCGCAGGCTCAGGAGCCCGGCGAGCAGCACGAGCACGAGCGCGCCGCCGGCGAACCCGGCCGTGATCTCGCGCTTCTCCTTGTGGCTGGCGATCTTCGAGCTGAGCTTGCTGTAGACGGTCGAGAGCTTCTTCTCGTCCGCCGCGGTGAACGCGCGGCCGCCGGAGGTCTGCGCGATCTGGCGCAGCGCCTCGGGGTCCGGCGGGACCGGCACGGACTCCGGGACGCCGAGCGGGCCGCTCACCGTCAGCGAGCCGCTCTGCGTGCCGAGCGCGACGGTGTAGATCGGGATCTTCGCCTTCTTGGCGAGCTGTGCCTGGGCGATCGGGTCGATGCCGGAGGTCGCCTTGCCGTCGGAGAGCAGCACGATCGCGCTCGGCGTCGGCTTCTTGACGTTCGGCTCCTTGAGCGCCTGCAGCGCCGCCTGGATCCCGTTGCCGGTCGCGGTGCCGCCGGCGGCGCGCAGCGCCTGGATGCCGCCACGCACCTGGTTGTGGTCGGCGGTCGGCCGCGCGATCGTCTGCGCGGTGTTCGAGAAGGCGACGGCGCCGACCTTGATGCCCTTGGGGAGCTTGTCGATGAACGCGCTCGCGGCCTGCTGGGCGGCGGCGAGCCGGTTCGGCGCGACGTCGGTCGCGGCCATCGAGGTCGAGACGTCCGTGACGAGCATGATGTTCGCCTTCTCCGTGGAGACGGCGACCGAGGCCTGCGGGCGGGCGAGCGCGACGGCGAGCGCCGCGAGCGCCAGGCAGATCAGCGCGGCGGGCAGGTGCCGGCGCCAGCCGGGCGAGGTCGGGGCGACCGAGGCGAGCGTCTCGAGCGCCGCGAAGCGCACCGCATAGCGCTGGCGCCGGCGCTGGGCGATGAGGTACGCCGCGACCACGAGCGGCACGATCACCAGCGCGATCAGGTAGGCGGGGTTGTGGAAGCTCATCGCAGCGCCTCCCGCAGCGGGCGCAGCCAGTCGGCGTCGGTGCTCAGCACGGCGTGCCGGGCGCCGGCGCGGCGGATCGCGGCCGTCGTGGCCGCCTGGCGGCGCGCGGCCTCCTGCGCGAACTGCTCGCGCACGCGCCGGCGCGAGGTGTCGACCTGCAGCTGGCGCCCGCTCTCGGGGTCGACGAGCCAGAGGTTCCCGACATCGGGCAGGTCGCTCTCGCGCGGGTCGCGGATCTGCGTGACGAGCGTGTCGTGGCGCCCGCGCAGCGCGGCGAGCGGGGCGCGCCAGGGCGGATCGTGCGCGCCGGCGCCCTCGGACATGTCGGAGACGACGACGATCAGCCCGGGCGTGCGCGCGAGCGACCCGGTGTGCGCGAGCGCCTGCGCGAGGCCCTCGCCGCTGGAGCCGTCGGCGCCGACTCCCTCGTCGAGCGCGCGGCCCAGGCGGGCGAGCGCGCCGCGTCCGCCGTGCGGCGGGAGGATCAGCGGGCGCCCGGCGCCGAAGCGCAGCAGCGCGAGGCGGTTGCCGCGGCGGACGGCGAGGCGCCCGATGACGCGCGCGACGCCGTCGGCGACGTCGGCCTTCAGCCGCTGCGCGGTGCCGAACGCCATCGAGGCGGAGATGTCGAGGACGACCCAGGTGGTCAGCGTGCGCTCGGGAACGTACAGGCGCACGTGCGGGACCTGCGTGCGCGCGGTCGCCGCGGGGTCGAGCAGCCGCACGTCGTCGCCCGGCTGGTAGGGGCGCAGCTGCGCGAGCTCGCTGCCCGGCCCCAGGCCCGAGGCGCGCTGGTCGCCGGGCATGAGCCCGGAGACGCGGCGGCGCAGCGCGAGGTCGAGCGCGTCGACGATCGCGGGCGGCGTCGGCCCGGGCCCCTGGCTGCCCTTCGGCGGGGCGAGCGGCGCGGCGCTGCTCACGCGTCGCCCCGCGCGAGGTCGATCTGCGGCGCCGGAACGGTCTCGAGCACGCGCACGAGCACGTCGTCGCTGCTGACGCCCTCGGCGAGCGCCTCGTAGCCCAGCACGATCCGGTGGCGCAGGACGTCGTGGGCGACGGCGGCGATGTCCGCCGGGACCACGTGGCCGCGGCCGCGCAGCAGCGCGAGCGCGCGGCCGGCGTGGACGAGGCCGATCGGCCCGCGCGGCGAGGCGCCGTACTCGATCAGCGGCTCGAGCTCGGCGAGGCCGTTGGCGGCCGGGTTGCGCGTCGCGTCGGCGAGCGCGACGGCGTAGCCGATCACCTCGCGGTCGACGATCACGGTCTCGACGGCCTCGCGGTGGCGCGCGAGCCGGTCGAGCGAGAGCACCTCGCGCACGTCCGCGCCGGCGCCCAGCGAACGGCCGACGACGGCCGCCTCCTCGCCGGGGGACGGGTAGCCGACGAGGACCTTGAAGAGGAAGCGGTCGGTCTGCGCCTCGGGCAGCGGGTAGGTGCCCTCGGACTCGATCGGGTTCTGCGTGGCCAGCACGGGGAACGGTTCGGGGACGCGGTGGCTGACGCCGCCGATCGTCACCTGGTGCTCCTGCATGACCTCGAGCAGCGCGGACTGGACCTTCGCGGGCGCGCGGTTGATCTCGTCGGCCAGCAGGAAGTTGCCGAACACCGGGCCCAGCTCGACGTCGAACGTGCCGCTGTCGGGACGGTAGATCCGGGTGCCGACGAGGTCGCTGGGGACGAGGTCCGGCGTGAACTGCACGCGCGTGAACTCGCCGCCCAGCACGCCCGCCAGCGTCTTGACGGTCAGCGTCTTGGCCAGGCCGGGGACGCCCTCGAGCAGGACGTGCCCGCCGGCGAGCAGCGCGATCATCAGCCGCTCGAGCATCGCGTCCTGGCCGACGATGACGCGCTTGACCTCGAACAGCGCGGCCTCGAGGTCCTCGCGCACCTCGTGCACGTGGGTGCGTGTCTCGGGCGCAGCGGTCTCCGTGGCGCGGGCCTGCGATTCGTTGAGAACGGCAAGCCGGCGGCCCGGCTCTGGTTGAGCGGTCATGCGTGCCAGCAAACAGCCTGCTCCTGAATGCCAGCTGAAGTGCGTCTGAGAGCGGGCTAAGAGGCGGAACGGCCGGCGGCGGCGCGGCGCTCGTCCTCGAGGTCCTCCAGGCGGTCGCGGCGCTCCTGCTCGCGCTCGCTCTGCTCCAGCGCGCGGACGAGCAGGTAGGCCAGCGCGATGCCCATCACGAGCATCTGCTCGAAGGTCATCAGCTCGCCGCCGATCTGCTGGTCGTCGCTCGCGCTGAGGCCGAGGATCCCGGCGCGGTGCTCGTAATAGGGGTAGATCGGGTCGGGGGCGAACGTCAGGCCGATGCCGAGCAGGCCGACGCCGAGCTTCGTGGCGAGCATGTAGACGATCGGGCCCATGATCCCCGTGCGAAAGCGCGAGCGGATCGGGCTCAGCAGGTGCCACCAGTACAGCAGGCCGACGCTCAGGAACGTGACGTGCTCGAGCACGTGCACCGTCGGGTCGTTCAGCGCGGCATCGTAGGCGCCGGGGACGTGCCACAGCCACATCGCCGCGATGTAGAGGACGACGGCGAACGCCGGATGACCGAGCGGGCCGACGGCGCGCTCCAGCGCCTGCAGGCGCCGCGTCGCGGGGCGCAGGATGACCTTCGTCAGGCCCAGGACGAGGCAGATCGGCACGACGTCGAGCAGCAGGACGTGCTGGGTCATGTGGAACGCGAACGCCTGCACGGCGAGCGCGTCGATCGGCGAGATCAGCGCGATCATCAGGTTGACGAGGCCCAGCACGTACATCGCCAGGCGCCACACCGGCGCCGCCCGGGGGCCGTCGTCGCGCCGTACGCGCCGCCAGCGCGGCAGGTAGAGCCACGCGAGCACGCCGATGAGGAGGATCGGTCCGGGATCGATCGTCCACGAGTAGTCCGCAGCCACGCGGCTGCATCGTCGCAGAGACGCCGGTGCGCCGTTCCGGCTGCGGCGTGAGTCTGATGCGGTGCGCCGCTCGCTGCTGGATCTCGTCGTCGCGCCGGCCTGCTGGTCGTGCCGCGCGCCGCTGCGCGGCGGCGCGCTGTGCGCGCCCTGTGAGCGCGTCCTGCCGTGGCTGGACCGCCCGCTGACGGTGCCCCGCGGCGGGCCGCTGGCCGCCGCCTGGGCGCCGCTCGCGTTCGCCGGGCCGGCCCGCGACCTCGTCCATGCGCTGAAGTTCCACGGCGCCGCCGGGGTCGCCGGCGTGATGGCAGCGCACGTGACCGACGGCATCCCGCCGTACGTCTTCGCGCGCGGCTGGACGCTCGTCCCGGTGCCCGCCCACCCGGGCCGCCGGCGCCGGCGCGGCTTCGACCACGCCGACCTGCTGGCCCGTGCGCTGGCCCGCCGCTGCGAGCTGCCGCTCGTGGTCGCGCTGCAGCGCGACGGCGGCGCGGGCGCCGTGCAGCGCGGGCGCCGCCGGGCCGAGCGCCTTGCCGGCGGCGCCGTCGGCGTGCGGGCCACGTGCGCGCTCGGCGCCCCGTGCCTGCTCGTCGACGACGTCCGCACGACCGGCGCGACGGCGGCCGCCTGCGCCGCCGCGCTGCGTGCTGCGGGAGCCCCGCAGGTCGTTGCCGTCTCCTACGCGCACGTGCCGTAGTAGGCCTCCTGGCTACGTGGCTCGCGGCCGGAGTAGCATCGGATCACGAACCCGAGCCGAGAGGAATCCCATGCGGATCGACGTCACCGGTCTGAACGTTTCGATCACGGACGAGCTGCGTGAGCTGATCGAGCGTCGCTTCCAGAAGATCTCGCGCCAGGTCTCGGAGCTGGCGACGTGCGAGGTCATCCTGTCGGAGGAGCGCAACCCGGCGATCAAGGCCCGTGAGAAGGCCGAGGCGAACCTCCAGCTGAAGGGCGTCACGCTGCACGCCAAGGCGACCGCGACGGACTTCCGCGCCGCGATCGGCGAGGTCGTCGACGAGCTCGCGCGGCAGGCCGAGCGCCGCAAGGAGAAGGTCCGCAAGGTCAAGAAGGTGGGGGCGCAGACGATCCGTCACGGCGACGTCGCGCTCGTGGAGCCGGAGGCCGAAGAGGCCGGCTGAGGCCACGGGAGAGCCGCTCCGGCGGCGGCGGGGATCGCCAACCCCGCAGCTACACTTCGCCGCATGGGTCTGCTCGACAAAGCACTCAACATCGGCGAGGGCAAGCAGTTCCGCCAGTACGAGAAGCGGGTCGCCGCCATCGGCGATTTCGAGCCTGAGCTGCAGGAGCTCGACGACGCGGCGCTGCGCGCCCGCATGGACGACCTGCGCCGGCAGGTGCAGGAGGAGGACGAGGACCTCGACGACGTGCTCGAGGAGTGCTTCGCGATCGTCCGCGAGGCCGGCCGGCGCTTCATGGCGATGCGCCACTTCGACGTCCAGCTGATCGGCGGCATGGTCCTGCACGGCGGCAACATCGCCGAGATGAAGACCGGCGAGGGCAAGACGCTGACCGGCACGCTCGCCGTCTGCCTCAACGCCCTCGAGGGCAGGGGCGTCCACGTCGTCACGGTCAACGACTACCTCGCCCGCCGCGACGCCGAGTGGATGAGCCCGATCTACGAGGGCCTGGGCTTCACCTGGGGCGTCCTGCAGAACATGCAGGAGTACGACGACAAGATCGCCGCCTACGCCTGCGACATCACCTACGGCACGAACTCCGAGTTCGGCTTCGACTACCTGCGCGACAACATGGCGCAGTCGCTCGAGGAGAAGGTCCAGCACGGCGGGCGCATCGGCGAGGACGGCCGCCCGCTGGCGATGCACAACTTCGGCATCGTCGACGAGGTCGACAACATCCTGATCGACGAGGCGCGCACGCCGCTGATCATCTCCGGCGCCCCCGAGGCCGCCGCCGACTGGTACGCGACGTTCGCCAAGCTCGCCCCGAAGATGACCTCCGGCAAGACGCCCGAGGGCCTTGACCCGCGCTCCAAGAAGGAGTTCGTCGCGGACTTCGACTTCGAGTTCGACGAGAAGAACAAGACGGTCGCCGTCACCGAGCAGGGCGTCGCCAAGGCCGAGAAGTTCCTCGGCGTCGACCACCTCTACCGCGCCGAGAACGGCCACCTCGTCAACCACCTGATCCAGTCGCTGAAGGCCGAGTCGCTGTACAAGCGCGACGTCGACTACGCCGTCGTCGACGGCCAGGTGATGATCATCGACGAGTTCACCGGCCGCATCCTCGAGGGACGCCGCTGGTCGGAGGGCCTGCACCAGGCCGTCGAGGCCAAGGAGGGCGTGATGGTGCAGGAGGAGAACCAGACGCTCGCCACGATCACCCTGCAGAACTACTTCCGCCTGTACGACAAGCTCGCGGGCATGACCGGCACCGCCCTCACCGAGGCGACCGAGTTCATGAAGATCTACGAGCTGGGCGTCGTGCAGATCCCGACGAACCAGCCGATGGTCCGCCTGGACAAGAACGATCAGGTCTACAAGACCAAGGACGGCAAGTGGCACGCCGTCGTCGAGGAGCTCGTGCAGCGCCACGGGCGCGGCCAGCCGGTGCTCGTCGGCACGATCTCCGTCGAGGTCTCCGAGACGCTCTCCGAGAGCCTTCGCGAACGCGGCATCCCGCACACCGTCCTCAACGCCAAGCCCGAGTACGCCGAGCGCGAGGGTCAGATCATCGCCGAGGCCGGGCGCCAGGGCGCGGTCACGATCGCGACGAACATGGCCGGCCGCGGCGTCGACATCAAGCTCGGCGGCAACCCCGAGCACATGGCGGCCGAGGAGCTGCGCACGCTCGGGCTGAAGCCCGGCGACCCCGACTACGACGAGCGCCTCGCGGACGTCCTGCCCGCGATGGAGTCCAAGGTCGCGCAGGCGCGCGACCTCGTGATGGAGGCCGGGGGCCTGTTCATCGTCGGCACCGAGCGCCACGAGAGCCGGCGGATCGACAACCAGCTGCGCGGCCGCGCCGGCCGCCAGGGCGACCCGGGTGAGTCGCGCTTCTTCCTCAGCGCCGAGGACGACCTCGTGCGCCTCTTCGCCGGCGACCGGATCTACAAGATCCTCGACCGCCTCGGCGCCGTCGACGAGGCCGGCAACGAGGAGCCGATCGAGGCCGGCATGCTCACGAAGCAGATCGAGAAGGCCCAGCGCAAGGTCGAGGAGCAGAACTTCCTGATCCGCAAGCGCGTCCTGGAGTACGACGACGTGATGAACGAGCAGCGCCGCGTCGTCTACGCCTACCGCGACGACGTCCTCGAGGGCAAGGACCTCGGCGACCAGGCCCGCGAGGAGGTCGCCGGCGTCGTCTCGCGCATGGTCGACCAGTACACCCCCGGCGACTACGTCGAGGAGTGGGACCTCGACGGCCTGTTCCTCGCGCTGAACGACATCTACCCGGTCGAGCTGACGCCCGCCGAGGTCGGCGCGCAGAACATGGACCGCGAGACGCTCGCCGAGCGCCTCGCCACCGACTCGATGGAGCGCTACGACGCCCGCGAGGAGCAGTTCGGCGACGAGCTGATGCGCGCGCTCGAGCGCTACCTGCTGCTGCAGATCATCGACCAGCGCTGGCGCGAGCACCTCTACGACATGGACTACCTGCGCGAGGGCATCCACCTGCGCGGGTTCGCCCAGATCGACCCGCTCGTCGCCTACAAGAACGAGGCCTTCGACCTCTTCACCGACCTCATGAACTCGATCTGGTCGGACTTCGCGCGGATGGTCTACCACGTCGAGGTCGAGGTCGAGATGGAGGACCCCGGCGCCGCGCCGTTCGCCGCGCCCGGCGGGACCCAGACCCGCCCCGGCCGCATGAGCTACTCCGGCGGCATGGGCGCCGAGGCGGCGGGCGCGCTCGCGACCGCCACGGCCGCCGGCTACGCGGCCGGCGAGGCGCCGCAGATCGTCGGCGCCGACGGCCAGGTCGAGGAACTCGCGCTCGCGCCGCCCGTCGAGCAGCGCCAGCTCACCGAGGAGGAGCAGATCGGCCGCAATGACCCGTGCTGGTGCGGGTCAGGCAAGAAGTTCAAGAAGTGCCACGGGGCCTGAGTCTCTGAGCCGCCGACCCCCGGCGCCCGTCGCGTGACGAGCGCCGGCGCGGTCGCTGCGCCGTGACTACGGGGTCGGGATGCTCTTCACCCCCGACAGCTCGAAGTCGTACGTCGTGGCGTTGATGCGCAGCCCGTCGACCTGGCCGTTCCAGGCGTAGTCGCGCCCCTTGCCGACCGCGACGCTGATCATCTTCGCGTCGAACGGCGGCGAGGTGAGCAGCGCCTTGACCTGGGCGAACGTGCAGCGCGGGCCGTTGATCCCGCAGTTCGCCGACGTGGCGGGCGAGTTGAACGCGCTGCCCGTCAGACCCCAGGCGTTGGTCGGGTCGTTGGCCGCGTCGATGTACGGACTCCACTGGTTCGCCGTGGAGTTCGCCGTCGGCGAGTAGTTCAGCGTCGAGTAGCCGACTCCGACCGTACCGCTGGTCCAGACCTCGATCGCGATCGAGGGCATGTTCGCTGCGATCGCATTGTTCTCGCCCGTCGTCTTGACCCGGTAGCCGACGTCGGTCAGAGCCGAGATCGGGTTGCCCGCAAACGAGGTCTCGTCGCCGAACTCGATCTTGTCCGCGCCGCTGCCGACCGTCAGCTGCAGCGAGCCGGTGCCGAGCGGCGACGTGGAGTCGTTGCGCAGCTGCGCCGTGGCGTTTCCGATCGTGTTACGGGCGAGGGTTCCCCACGTGGCGCCCTGGCCAATCGGTCCGGCGGGACCGGTCGCGCCGGTGTCGCCCTTGGCGCCAGTTGCCCCGGTGTCGCCGGTGTCCCCCTTGGCGCCGTTGATGCCGTTGGTCCCGTTGGTTCCGTTGGCGCCATTTGCTCCGTTGGCTCCGTTCACCCCTGCCGTGCCCTGCGGGCCGATGGCTCCTGTGGCGCCGGTGGCGCCGTTCGTACCGTTGGTTCCTGCGCCCCCGGCGTCACCCTTCGGGCCGGTCGCCCCCGTGTCGCCCTTGGCGCCGTTCGTCCCGTCCGTGCCGTTCTTTCCGGCTGGGCCCGGAACGGGCTTCGCCCGGATGAGGTTCTGGGTCCCGGCGGAGAGCCGGTTGAGGTAGACGGTGCCCCTTCTGATGCTGGACCCGTTGATCTCGCTTGACGCCGCAACGGCGCTGCCCGCTGAGATGACGGCGATGCCGAACACGATGGCCATCGCCTCCAGGCGGGTCAGATTCCGCGTGAGGTGCTTGAACCAGTTGAACACGAATTTCCCCTGAAGCAGTAGTGAATGACAGCAACCAGTCCCACTTACGCCCCCCTGACTCGAATCCCTGCGGGGAGCGGGTCTGCGCGACGCCGGATCGCCGACCACCGGGGGCAACGCCCGTCCTGGAGGGGCCGCCCCGCAGGCCCCCCGCGCTGATAGCGTCGATCTGCTGTGTCCACCGCCTCGAGCTCAAAGTCCTCCCTGTTCCGCCTGGCGGCGATCCGCACGCGGTGCGTGGCCGCGACGCGTCGCCCGTGCCCGATCGATTCCGCGTGCCACGGGGCTCGAGCGGACTGATGGCCACCCGCGCGTGAGCGAGCCCACCGATCCTCCCGTCGACACGGCCGAACGGGCTGTCGCCGGGCGCTTCGCCGAGGCGGCTCGTCGCGTGCAGCAGCTCGAGTCCCAGGCGCAGCAGCGCGACTTGGAGGTCGAGGCGCTCCGGGCCCAGATCGCTGCACCGAACCCGGAGCTGGAGCAGCTGCGTGCGAGGCTCAAGCGCGTCGACGAGTCCGTCATCTGGCGGGGCACCCAGACGCTCAAGCGCGCCGCGTACGGTCCGGCAGGCGACCAGTCGCGTCGCGCTCGCGTGATCAGCGCGGTCCTGCGCGGGGCGGCGCGGGTCGCGTTGCCGGCCCGTCCGGTGGATGAGGACGCACCGGCTGGGAGCGCGGCAGTGGAGCCGGCGCCGGTCGTGGTGCCTCCGATCGCCGAGGTTCCTCAGTTCGGTGCCCCCGAGGTGTCCCTGGTCCTTCCCGTGCATTCACAGCCCGAACTGACCGCCGCGTGCGTTCGCGCGATCGTCGCGACCGCAACGGTCCCGTACGAGCTGATCATCGTGGATGACACGGCAAGTGCGCCGGTGAAGGACGTCGTGCGGCGAATCGACGGTGCGATGGTGACGGTCAACGAGCGGAACCTCGGGTACACGCGCAGCCTGAACCGCGGCGCCGGCCTGGCACGCGGGCGGTTTCTGATCTTCCTCAACGACGACATCGTCCCGCAGGCCGGGTGGCTGGAGGCGATGGTCGGGTGCGCACGGTCGTCCGGTGAGGTCGGGGTTGTCGTCCCGATGTACCTCGATCCGGCCGGGTGCCTCAAGGAGGCCGGATCGATCATCTGGCGTGATGGCTCCGCTGACAACTTCGGACGCGGCGATCCGGATCGCGAGCGGTCGCGGTACCGGTACCGGCGCGAGGTGGACTACGGGTCAGGCGCGTGCCTGCTGATCCGGGCCGACCTGTTCCAGGAGATCGGCGGCCTCGATGAGCGTTTCTCGCCCGCGTACTACGAGGACGTGGATCTCTGCTTCGCCGTACGCGAGGCCGGAGGCCGGGTGGTCTACGAGCCCCGGGCGCGCGTCGTCCACGTCGAGGGGGGGACCGCGGGCAGCGATGTCGCCTCCGGGACGAAGCGCTTCCAGGTCATCAATCAGGATGTGTTCGTCGAGAAGTGGCGACACCGGCTGGGTCAGCAGCCGCACCGCGGGGGCGACATGCGGGTCGCGAGCCGGCGGTCGGCCGGGCCGCAGGTGCTGATCGTCGAGGAACGGGTTCCGAGTCCCGACCGCGATGGCGGTTCGCGCAGGATCTGGAGGCTGATCGAGGCCTTTCGCGGGCTCGGATGCGCCGTGACACTGCTGCCGGCGGGCGGAGACGTCGCGGAGCCCTACGCCTCCCGGCTCGAGACCGCCGGCGTTGAGGTGTTGCGCCGGCCGCTTGACGTCGAGCCGGAGATCGCGGCCATGGGTCCCGTGCTCGCGCTCGCGGTGCTGTGTCGTCCGGTGGTGGCGTCGCAGTACGTCTACCTGCTGCGCGCGCTTGCGCCGGCAGCGCGGATCGCCTACGACACCGTGGATCTGCACTTCGTGCGCGAACTGCGGCGGTCGGCGATCGAGGGCGTTCCCGCGGGCGGCAGGGTTGACGCGCTGCGCGAGATCGAACTGGCGATGGTGCGCTGCTGCGATACGACGATCGTCGTGACGGATGAGGAACGCGAGGAGGTTCTGAGGTCGGTTCCCGGGGCGGCTGTTCAGGTGATCCCGACCATAGAGGAGCCGATCGCCGACCACCCCGACCCCGATGGTCGCTCAGGGATCGTCTTTGTCGGCAACTTCCTGCACGCGCCGAACGTCGATGCGGCCCGCTTCCTCGTCGACAGCGTCATGCCGCACGTCTGGCAACAGCTCGGCGATGTCCAGCTCCGGCTCGTCGGTCAGGATCCTCCTGCGCAGGTGCAGGCGCTCGCAGGGCCGCGGGTCGAGGTGACCGGCTGGCTCGAGGACCTGACCCCGGTGTTCGCCGGCGCCCGAGTGTCGGTCGCGCCGCTGCGCTACGGCGCCGGGTTGAAGATCAAGAGCGTCGAGGCCATGGCGCACGGCGTTCCGGTGGTGTCCACCGCGGTCGGCGCCGAGGGCATGCTGATCGCCGCCGGCGAGCATCTGCTGATCGCGGACGAGCCACACGACTTCGCGCGGCAGATCGTGGCGCTGCTGCAGGACGATGGCCTCTGGCGGCGGACGTCGGATGCCGGACGAGCGTTCGTCCGGGAGCGCTATGCGCCGGACGTGATCATCCCGCAGCTGAGGGCGCTCCTGGCGGAGCAGCAGGTGGCGCCTGCATCTGAGATCCCCAGGCCCTGACGGGTGATCCACGCGTCGGCGTTGAGGTGACGGGTCAGCCGTCGCGGAACGCGTAGAACGACGGCTTGCGATGGCCCTGGATGTCGATCAGGCCGCGATTGACCTCGTCCCCTGCAGGGTTCGGCGGGTCGTCGTACAGCGAGAACCAGC
>DATCDC010000009.1:0-9529 GCA_036510915.1 Solirubrobacteraceae bacterium
GAGCGCGCACCGCCGAAACCCGCAGAACTTACGGCCGCGTGTAGCAGCACGAGCAGCTCGGCGCGGCCGGCGCGGATACCCTGGCCCGGTGATCGACGCCCCGGCCCGGATGACACTCCGCGAGCGCACGGAATCAGCTGCCGTGCGGGCGCTCCTCGCCCTGCCGGCGAGCGCGCAGCGGCGCCTGGCGGGCGGTGCGCCGATCCGGCGCGACGGGCAGGTCCTCGATCACGAGATGCAGCTCCTGCTGCGGCTGATGGAGGCCCAGCCGGGCCCCGCGCTGCCGGACCTCACACCGCCGCAGGCCCGCGCGGAGATCCTGCGCACCGCCCGCAGCGTCGCCGGGCCGCCGGTCGCGATGGCCCGCGTCGAGGAGCTGACCGTCGCGGGCGCCGCCGGCCCCCTGCCCGCCCGCCTGTACGTCCCGCTCGAACGCGCGAGCGCCGAGCCGGGGCCGCTGCTCGTCTTCTTCCACGGGGGCGGCTGGGTCGTCGGCGACCGCGACAGCCACGACGCCCCGTGCCGCACGATCGCCGAGCGCGCGGGCGTGCGCGTCCTGTCGGTCGACTACCGGCTGGCCCCCGAGCATCCGTTCCCGGCGCCCCTCGACGACGCCGTCGCCGCCTTCCGCGACGTCGCCGCACGGGCCGGGACGTTCGGTGCCGATGCGCAGCGGATCGCAGTCGGCGGCGACAGCGCCGGCGGGCACCTCGCGACGCTCACCGCGCTCGCGTGCGCGCGCGGCGGCGGGTCCGCGCCGGCCTTCCAGCTGCTGATCTACCCCGTGACCGACCTGAGCGCCAAGAGCGCGTCCTACGGGCTCTTCGGCGAGGGATTCTTCCTCACCGAGGCGGACATGGACTGGTACGCCGGGCACTTCGTCCCGCCGGGCGTCGAGCGCACCGACCCCCGCGTCTCCCCCCTGCTCGCCGCGGACCTCGGCGACCTGGCGCCGGCATATGTCGTCACGGCCGGCTTCGACCCGCTGCGCGACGAGGGCGAGGCCTACGCGGCGCGCCTGCGCGAGGCTGGCGTACCCGTCACGCTGCGCCGCCAGCGCGGCCTCGTCCACGGTTTCGTGAACATGGTCGGCGCCGGGCGCGCGGCCTCCGCGGCCGTCAGCGAGCTGAGCGCCGTGCTCCGGGCAGCGCTCCAGCGGTAGAGACCGGGCACGTTGTTCCGCCCGCGTGGGCGGACGAGGGGCGGCTTGTGGTCGAGGAGCTGCACGACGCCCGCCGGTTCACCCGGCGCGCGGATGCGCTCCTCGACCCCATCGCCATCCGGCGGGTCGATCGCCCACACGCCACCGCCGCGGCGGTGGCGTGTGGAGATGTCGCTCCTAGCTGAGAAGCTTGGCCTTCTGGGCGTCGAACTCCTCCTGGGAGATCGTGCCCTTGTCCTTCAGGTCGGACAGCTTGGCGAGCTCCTCGGCCGGCGACGCCGCCGTGGCCTGCTCCTGCACGTACTGGTCGAACTGCTTCTTGGCCTCGGCCTGCTGGGCGATCGAGCGATCGCGCATGCCTTGGCCGCGGGCGATCAGATAGACGAGCGCCGTGAGGAACGGGATGAACACGAGGAACAGGACCCAGACGGCCTTGAGCCAGCCGCTGAGCTCGTGATCGCGGAACAGGTCGGACAGGATCACGACCAGGATCCAGATCCAGATGACGAAGAAGAAGATGACAACGATGTCCAGCAGGACAGATCCATTGCCGATTGATGCGAGGACCACTGGGGGACCGGCCTTTCGATGTGTGTGGGAACGCGCTTGCGGGCGGACTCTACCCGCGCGGACGATGTCGCCGCATGCTCATGCCACGGGACTTCCTGCATTTCAGCGCGTTGAACGGGTACTGGGCTTCGAAGACGAGGGGCCGCGCATCTCAGCGCGGCCCCTCGGTACCCATCAGAGGTCCTGCGCCGGCGATCCTCCCCCAGCGCGCGGAAAGGCTCGGCAAAGCTCAGGTGCCCTCGGCGCGCCCATAGTCGAAGACCGCGACGACGTGCGGGCTCATCACGGTCACGCGAGCGCCCGTCACGAGCGTGAACTCGCCGAACGCCGAGCCGACGACCGCGTCGACCGCCTCCCTGCGCGTCTCGACCACGTTCAGCGTCTTGCCGCTGCTGAGCAGGATCTGGGTCTGCGGACGGGCTTCGGGCATGGCGTGACGCTAGCGCCCGGCGCCGCCCGGTCACACGTCCAGCCGCCCTCAAGCCCCCGCGCCGATCTGCCGAGGGGGGTACTGGACCCGTAGCAACGACACCACCGGCCCGTCGCAGCTCTCCTCCTCCGCGCGACGGGCCGATGTCGTTCCGGAGCGTGTGAAGAGGCTGTGACCGCCGTGCGAACGCCCGGTGCACATGGCCGATACTCCGGCCTTTGCCTCACCGGGAGAGCCCATGATCAGCACCATCGCCGTCGGCACCGACGGCTCGAAGACCGCCGAGACCGCCGTGGACGCCGCCTTCGATCTCGCCGAGAAGCTCGGCGCGCGGCTCGTCGTCGTCAGCGCGTTCTCCGCGAAGGACCACGTCGTCTCGACGGGCGCGCCGCTGGAGGAGCAGTGGATGACGAACCCGGCCGACACCGTCCACGACACGCTCCACAAGGCGGAGGAACGCGCGGCCGCGCGCGGCCTGACGATCACGACCGACGCCGGCGAGGGCGACCCGGCCGACGTGCTCGTGCGCCTCGCCCAGAAGCACGACGCCGACGTCATCGTCATCGGCAACAAGGGCATGCAGCGCCGCGTGCTCGGCAGCGTGCCGAACTCGGTGACGCACAAGGCGCAGTGCTCGGTGTTCGTCGTGAAGACGACGTAGCGCGGCCCCGGAACGACGAGACCCCCGATGTTTACGGGGGTCTCGTGAGTGGGCGATACTGGGCTCGAACCAGTGACCTCCGCCTTGTCGAGGCGGCGCTCTCCCAGCTGAGCTAATCGCCCTCAGCGGGACGCGAGAATAGCAATCCGGCCGCTGCCGCGCGGGGTCTGGCGCGCGTCGTCAGCCGACCCGGCTGCCGCTGAAACGGATCTCCCCCGAGCGGCAGACGGGGTTCGGACTCGCCTGGTAGATGTAGGCGGGCCCGTCGGCCTCGATGTAGCCGCTGACCTTCCTCCCACTGACCTTGAGCGAGAGGGTCGAATGGTTGTCGGGGATGCCGGAGCCGCTCCCGTAGGAGGCCGTCGCGTGGGCGAGCAGCGAGCGTCGGCCTCGTGTCCGGAGTGGTCGGTTCGCCCACATTCTGCACCCGAACCTCCGACTCACGACACTAGTGGATCTGTCCGGAAGTCCCCGCCGGACTTGCGGATGGGTCCACTAGCTCCCCGGCTTCACGACCCGGAAGGAGCCGCGCATGAACGCATGGA
Source organism: Solirubrobacteraceae bacterium (assembly GCA_036510915.1). GTDB lineage: Bacteria > Actinomycetota > Thermoleophilia > Solirubrobacterales > Solirubrobacteraceae > F1-60-MAGs163. Next base: position 3,369 of record DATCDC010000009.1, read on the forward strand.
CACGGCAGAAGTACGTATAGGTGCCTGGCGGCAGGGTGTCCGGCGTGGAGTAGTCGAGCGTGTTGACCGCCGGCGACAGGCCGGCCGGCCCGTAGCCGAGCTGCCCGGAGTCGAACTGCGTCCCGTTCGCGCCGTTGGCGAGCGGATACGAGATGCCCGTCGAGCGGTTGCACGGCGTCGCGCAGGTCGTGATCGAGTGCCACTCGAAGCTCGAGTCGTCCGAGTTGTGGAACTGCAGGCTCTGGCCCTCGGGCACGACCGGCACCTTGCCGCCGTCGGACAGCAGCCCGAGGTCGCCCGGCTGGAACTGGAAGCCCTTGATGTCGACGGTCGTCGCGACGGGGCCGCTGGCGACCTTGCGCGGATCGGGGAACACGGCCGCGTTGCCGCCGTGGTTGTTGTTCTCCTGCAGGTGCCCGTGCGTGAGGACGCCCTGCCAGTCGACCGGCTTGGTGAAGGGGTCCGGCCCGGTGCTGTCGCCCTTTGCGACGTACAGCAGGACGATGCCCATGTTCTCGTACCACGACGAATGGCTGTTGTCGTACGTCGACGTGATCCGCAGCGTGTCGCCCTCGCGCACGTGCACCCGCCAGTCCGGCCGCGAAGCGGTCAGCGAGACATCCCATGAGACCGGGCCCGCCGGGTCGTAGTAGTGCGCCTGGCTGCGGAAGATGCGCACCGAGTCCCTCACGGAGCCGGCGGTCGCCCGCACGCAGACCTTCGCCGAGCGCGCGCCGCTGGCATCCGTCGCCTCACGCGCGCACGAGGTCGTCGCCGGCAGCGTCGCGCCGGGGCGCACGAGGTCGATGTCGTCGCGCAGGCCGCCCGGGTGCAGGTGGCCGACGGCGCTGACGATCGTGCCGCTGAACGGCATCTTGAACTCGTTCTGCACGTTGCCGTCGGCGTATGGGTTGGTCTTCTCGTTGTCCGGGAAGGTGAACTGCCCGTTCGCCCCGCCCTGGCCGCGCACGACGTTGAAGACCGGGTAGCCCCAGCCGCGTCGCACGTCCATCCACAGCGGGATCAGCGGCGTGACGGTCTTGGCGAGCTTCGCCGTGTTCGGGATGAAGTCCAGGTCCCAGACGAGCTTGACCTTCGTGCGGTTCGGCGTGTTGTTGTGGATCATCTGGTTGAGGATCCACGTGTCCTTCGCCTTGTAGGCGAGGCCGTAGCCCTGCGGGAAGTGGAAGACCGTCTTCTCCTCGCCGCCGAAGAAGATCGGCTCGACGGTGCCGAACGGCGAGGCCGGCGACTTGCCCGAGGCGTTGAGCCAGACGCCGTGGTGCAGGTGGATCACGTCGACCGGCGGGACCTTGCCGTTGAGGTACTGCAGGTCCGGCTTGGCGCGGATGATGAACCCGTCGATCTTCGGCTTCTCGCTCGCCGGGACGACGACGTTGTCGACCGTGTTCTGCCCCGGCTTGACGACGATCGGCGCGGTCTCGAAATGCAGGTGCTGGATGCCCTTCTCATTCGGCCAGGCGCCCCCCGCCGCGGAGGCCGTCGAAGGGATGGCGAGCAGGGCGGCGGCGCACAGCAGGGCGCGCGCGGCCGTCCTCATGACGGAAGCGCTGGATCGGGACACGCGGCGAGTCTCTCAGAACCGGCGGCCCTTCGCTGCAATTGAACGGAATCCGGTTCAGGGGTGGCGCGTGCGCGTTCGCGCGCCGAGCGCTCGCGACCCGGCGCTCGCTACCCTCCGTGCGCACCTGGCGACGTGGCGGAGTGGCTACGCAGCGGCCTGCAAAGCCGTGTACACCGGTTCGATTCCGGTCGTCGCCTCTTCGGGGCTCAGGCGGCGCCCGCGAACCAGTCCAGCGCCCGCTGCGCCACCAGGTCCGGCCGCTCGTCGGCGATGAAGTGGCCCGAGTCGGGGACGAATTCGACCCGGAGGGTGTCGGCCGCACGGTGGGAGGCGCGGACCTGCGCGGTGCCGATCGCAGCGTCGTGCTCGCCGAAGAGCAGCAGGGTGGGCACGCGCAGCGGCGTCTCGTCGTAGCGCCCGCGCGCGAGCTCAGGCACCTCGCGCAGCAGGAACGTGCGGTAGATCAGCGACGACGCGCGGGCCCGCGCCGGCTCCTGGAGGGCGGCGGTGAACTGCGCGATGTCGGCGTCCGAGAACGCGTCGGGATGCACGTTGTCCCCGCGCATCGCCCGCTCCATGATCCTCGGGTCCGCCGAGATACGCGGGCCCAGCGGCGAGGCGAGGACGACCTGGTACCAGACGCGCCACACCGACAGCACGTCGCGCAGCCGGCGCACGTCGCCGCGCCACGGCGGCAGGATGTTCAGCGCCACATACCGCTCGATGCGCTCGGGCTCGCGCAGCGCGAGCAGGAACCCCACCCACGCGCCCCAGTCGTGCCCGATGAGCTTCACGCGCTGCAGGCCGAGCGCGGCGAGCACGGCGAGGATGTCGTCGGCGAGCTGCTCCTTCTCGTACCCTGAGGGCGGCGCGTCGCTCCAGCCCAGCCCGCGCAGGTCGGGCATCACGACGCGGTGGTGCTCGGCGAGTGCCGGCAGCACCTTGCGCCAGATGTACCAGTGCTGCGGCCAGCCGTGCAGCGCCAGCAGTGGTGCTGCGTCCTGCGGGCCGGCCAGCGCGACGTGGAAGCGCAGCCCGCGCGCCTCGACGAAGCGATGCTCGACCTCCACGCCGGGGACCTCGGGGAACGCACGGGTGATCATGGCGCGCGACGATATCCGCGCCGGGGCGCCGGTAGGCTGGCGGCGGCATGGCCGGGATTCCTGATTGCGACGTCGTCGTCGTCGGCGGGGGCGTCGTCGGGTCGGCCGTCGCCCTCTGCCTGGCGCGTCGCGGCGCCGCAGTCACGCTGCTGGAAGCTCAGTCCGGGCTCGCGCTGCAGGCCAGTGGCACGAACTCGGGGATCCTGCACACCGGCTTCGACTCGACGCCCGGCGAGCTCGAGACACGGCTGATCCTGCGCTCGGCGGCGCTGCGCGACTGCGTGCTCGACGTGCTCGAGGTCCCGGTGCTGCGCTGCGGCGCGGTGCTCGTGCCCGAGGACGACGCGGGCCGCGCGACCGTCGAGGCGCTCGAGCGCGGCGCTGAGCACAACGGCGTCAGCGTGCTGCATCACGACACCGGCATCCTCGAGGTGCCCGGCGAGGCCGTCACCGACCCGGTCGCCTTCACGCTCGCGCTCGCGGGGTCGGCGATCGCCGCGGGCGCGCAGGTCCTCGTCGATGCGCCAGTCGAGGCCCTCGCCGCCGGTGACGACGACCTGCTCGACGTGACCGTCGGCTCGCCGGCGCTGCCGCGGCTCTCGTGCCGCGCGGTCGTGAACTGCGCGGGCCTGCGGGCAGACGACGTCGCGGGCCTCGCGGGCGACGCAACGTTCCGCGTGTACCCGCGCAAGGGCGAGTTCCTCGTCTTCGACCCGCCGGACGGCCTGGCGCTGAAGCGCATCCGGCTGCCCGTCCCCGAGGCCGGGACGAAGGGCGTGATCGTCTTCCCCACGCTCGACGGCAAGGTCGTCGCCGGGCCGACCGCGCACGATCAGGACGACAAGGGCGACTGGAGCGTCCGCGCGGACGCCGAGGGCGAGATCCGCGCGAAGGTGGCACGGCTGCTGCCGTCGCTCGGGTCCGCGCAACCGATCGCGAGCTACGCCGGGCTGCGGCCCGCGGGTGTCGGGGCGAACTACCTCATCGGCCATTCGGCGGCGCTGCGCGGTCTCGTCCATGTCGCCGCGATCCGCTCGACCGGGCTGACGGCCTCGCTGGGCATCGCCGAGTACGTCAGCGGCCTGGTCGCCGAGCTCGGCGTGCCGCTCGGCGAACCCGCGCCGCTGCGGCCGGGTCCACCGCCGCCGGGCCTCGGGCTCGACGGCCCGTGGTGGACGCGGACCGCGTGCTACGAGGCGGCGCGCGCGGCATGAGCGCGGAGCCGCTGCTGCTCGGGATCGACGAGGGCACGACCGCGGTCAAGGCGGCGCTCTTCGACACCCGGCTGCGCCCGGTCGGGCGGGGTGCGCGGCGGATCGTCGGCGTGTGCCACCCGCGGCCCGGCCGGGTCGAGAAGGACCCGCTGGAGATTCTGCAGGCGGTCGTCGAAACGGTCGACGAGGTGCTGCGCGCGGCCCCCGGGCCGGTCGTCGCCTGCGGGCTCGATCACGAGGGCGAGTCCGTGCTCGCCTGGGACGCGGTGAGCGGCGAGCCGCTCACGCCCGTCGTCGTCTGGCAGGACAAGCGCTCGGAGGAGATCCTCTCCGAGCTGGCGGGCGACGCCGAGGAGATCCGCCGCCGCACCGGGCTCCCCCTCGACCCGTACTTCTCGGCCGGCAAGCTTGCGTGGCTGCTGCGCCACGACGCGACGGTCGCCGGCGCGCGGGCGCGCGGAACGCTGCGGATGGGCACCGTCGACGCGTTCCTGTGCGAGCGCCTCGGCGCGGGCTTCGCGACCGACGCGTCGACCGCGTCACGCACGCAGCTTCTGGCACTGGGCGGCGCGAGCTGGGACCCGTGGCTGCTCGAGCGCTTCGGCGTGCCGGGCGACGCGCTGCCGCCCGTCGGCGACACGACCGGATCGCTCGGCGTGCTGCGGCACGCCTCGTGGCCCGGCGACGTACCGCTCACCGCACGCGCCTGCGACCAGCAGGCGGCGCTTGCCGGTGCGGGCTGCGTCGTCCCCGGCCGCGTGAAGGCGACCTACGGGACGGGCGTGTTCGTGCTCGCCTACGCGGGCGGGGGCGCGCCGACGGCGACCGGCGGGCTGCTGCCGACCGTGGCCTGGCGGGTCGGCGGGCGCGACGCCTTCGCCCTGGACGGCGGGGTCTTCGCGGCGGGCGCGATGCTCGACTGGCTCGCCGGCGGCCTCGGGCTGGCGCAGAGTGCCGCGGAGCTCGGCGTACTCGCGCGCGGCGCGGGCGACGCCCGCGCCGTCCGGGTGCTGCCGGCGCTCGCGGGCCTCGGCGCCCCCTGGTGGATGTCCGAGGCGCGCGCCGTGATCAGCGGAATCGACGGCGGCACGACCCCTGCGCACGTCGCCCGCGCCGCGTTCCAGGGGATCGCCTGGCGCGTGGCGGACATCGTCGGCGAGATCGCGCGGACGACGGCGGTGGAGGCGCTGCGGGTCGACGGCGGACTGACGAACGAGCCGCTGCTGCTCCAGCTGCAGGCCGACGCGATCGGGGTCCCGGTCGAGACCGGAGCGGCCGACGCGACCGTCCTGGGCGTCGCGGCGCTCGCCGCGGTGGGGGCCGGGATCCTCGAATCCGTCGAGGCGATCGGGCCCCTGGTGCCGGTCGCGCGGCGCATCGAGCCCGCGCGAGACGATGCGTGGCGCACCGCCGAGCACGCGCGCTGGCAGGCGTTCGTCCGCGCCGCCGGAGCCCTGGACTGAGTCGCGCCGCCCATGACGCCGCGCCAGCGCGCCCGGGGCTATACTGCGCGCCTCGTGCGGCTGTAGCTCAGTTGGCTAGAGCGTCTGCTTGCCATGCAGAAGGTCGAGGGTTCGAGTCCCTTCAGCCGCTTGTGGAAAGGCCCGCAAATCGCGGGTCTTTCTGATTTCGGGCGCACGTTGCGGGCGTTTGTCTCGCCGAATCGTCTCCCGAGAGTGGTGGAGCACGGGGTGGACTTCGGCGATCGGGCGGCTCGTGCACGCGACTCGAGGGACGGAGCTGCGTGTCGTCGCCGCGTGCGCACATCAGGCGAGGCCGGCGGCCGTTCGGCGCGCGCCTGCAATTCGGGGCATGAAACTGGGTGTGGGGGCTGCTGGTCGGTTCGGCTGGCGGGTAGCGTTGGTCGGACTGGGACACCGCAATGATGTTCCGCCGCGGAAGAACGGAACCCCAGGAACTGAAGCGACTCTCGTTCACTGGCACCGTCTCGGCATCACCCTGTCCGACGGCGCCATCGGACAACTCACAGCAAACATCGTCGCCAGGGTGAACCTCGGACGTAAACGCTGAAGCCGCCCGGAGTCGTGGCGGTCGTCCGGAACTCGTAGCTACGGGACGTTGCGGCGCTTAACGACGTTCGGGTCCCGAACGTTGTCGCCCGGTCCACTCCGGTTGAAGAAGTACCCGCCGACAACAACGAATAGAAGCAGCAGGACGACGAGAACGAGGACCATTGCGCCGACGGTACTCCCGCGGGCGCGCGCTCTCAAGCTCGGCACGCGCTGTCGCTTCCATGCG
>DATCDC010000010.1:0-34130 GCA_036510915.1 Solirubrobacteraceae bacterium
CCGCCCGGCCCGCCGCTACTCCCGCCCCACGAACGCCAGGATCCCGCCGGCGACCAGCAGGAGCACGCCGCCCAGGACCTCCGCGTACGCGCCCAGGCCCGCGCGCGTGGTACCTGTCAGCAGCTGCGGGCCGACGAGGCCGGTCGAGCCGATGTCCGGAAGGTCTGAGGCGATGGCGATCCCGAGTACGGTGAGCCCGCAGACGGCGAGCGCGAGCGCCGCCGCGACCGAGCTGCGCAGCGCCAGGCCGAGCAGGACGAGCGCCACCGCGGCGATCAGCAGGAGCGACGGGCCGTGGACGTCCCAGCCGGTGCGGTCGAGCGCAGCGTCGATGCGCCCGGTGGTCGCCACGCGGAGCACGGGGGCGACCGTGGCGACGACGAGGCTCACGATCCCGATCAGTGCGCAGGCGGCGAGCGCCGCTCGCGCCCGGGGGGCCTGTCGTGAGGCCCGATCGGCTCTGCTATATTCGTCGTCGCTCAGGTGCGAGGCGCTGCTCACGCACGCCCCCCGCCGAGGCCCCCGTTCGAAGATGGATCGCTCGAGCACATAGCGCAGCACTCGGGATCACACCCTGTCGTGCGCGCGGGCCCGAGTGGCCCGTTTTTCTTGCCCTCAGACACACCGGACTCCCCGCTACTCATGCCCCGTAAGTTCTCCCTTCACAACACCCGGAACATCGGGATCATGGCGCACATCGACGCCGGGAAGACGACGACGACGGAGCGCATCCTCTACTACACCGGCCGCACCTACAAGATCGGCGAGGTCCACGAGGGCGCGGCGACGATGGACTGGATGGAGCAGGAGCAGGAGCGCGGCATCACGATCACCTCGGCGGCCACCACCTGCGAGTGGGACGACCACCGGATCAACATCATCGACACGCCCGGCCACGTCGACTTCACGGTCGAGGTCGAGCGCTCGCTGCGCGTGCTCGACGGCGCGATCGCGCTGTTCGACTCGGTCGCCGGCGTCGAGCCGCAGTCCGAGACGGTCTGGCGCCAGGCCGACAAGTACAGCGTCCCGCGCATCGCCTACATCAACAAGATGGACCGCATCGGCGCGGACTTCGACATGGGCATCAGGACCATGATCGACCGGCTCGGCGCCCAGCCCGTGCCGATCCAGCTGCCGATCGGCGCCGAGGGCGACTTCCTGGGCATCATCGACCTCGTCGAGATGAAGGCCATCACCTACAACGACGACCTGGGCAAGGACGTCGTCGTCGGCGAGATCCCCGCCGAGCACCTCGACGCCGCGACCGCCGCGCGCGAGCACCTGCTCGAAGAGGTCTCCCACTACGACGACGCGCTCGTCGAGCTGATCCTCGAAGAGGCCGAGATCCCCGTCGACGTGCTCAAGGCCGCCATCCGCAAGGCGACGCTCGGCATCAAGTTCACGCCGGTCCTCTGCGGCTCGTCGTTCAAGAACAAGGGCGTGCAGCCGCTGCTCGACGCGGTCATCGACTACCTGCCGTCGCCGCTGGACGTGCCGCCGGTCGAGGGCGTCGACCCCAAGAGCGAGGAGCTCGTCGTCCGTCACGCCGACGACTCCGAGCCGTTCTCCGCGCTCGCCTTCAAGATCATGGCCGACCCGTTCGTCGGCAAGCTCACGTACTTCCGCGTCTACTCGGGCCACCTCGAGGCCGGCGGCCGCGTCCTGAACGTGTCCTCGGGCAAGACCGAGCGCGTCGGGCGCATCCTGATGATGCACGCCAACGACCGCGAGGAGCTGCAGGAGGTCTACGCCGGCGACATCGCCGCGGGCGTCGGCATCAAGCAGATCGTCACGGGCGACACGCTGTGCGCGCCGGACAAGCCGGTGAAGCTCGAGCAGATCATCTTCCCCGAGCCCGTCATCAAGGTCGCCGTCGAGCCCAAGACGAAGTCCGACCAGGAGAAGATGTCGGTCGCACTCGGCCGCCTGGCCGAGGAAGACCCGACCTTCCAGGTCCAGACGAACGAGGAGACCGGCCAGACCGAGATCTCCGGCATGGGCGAGCTGCACCTCGAGATCCTCGTCGACCGCATGCGCCGCGAGTTCAACGTGGACGCCAACGTCGGCAAGCCCCAGGTCTCCTACCGCGAGACCATCCGCGGCGAGGCCAAGAAGGTCGAGGGCAAGTTCATCCGCCAGACCGGCGGCTCGGGCCAGTACGGCGTCGTCGTCATCAGCATCGAGCCGGCTCCCGGCGAGGGCTTCGACTTCGTCAACGCGATCAAGGGCGGCTCGATCCCGTCGGAGTTCATCCCGGCGGTCGAGAAGGGCTGCGAAGAGGCCCTGAGCTCCGGCATCAAGGCCGGCTACCCGATCGTCGACGTGCGCGTGACCCTGACCGACGGCAAGTACCACGACACGGACTCCTCGGAGATCGCGTTCAAGGTCGCCGGGTCGATCGCCTTCAAGGAGGCGGCGCGCCGCGCCAAGCCGATCCTGCTGGAGCCCATCTTCAAGGTCGAGGTCGTCGTGCCCGAGGAGTTCATGGGCGACGTGATCGGCGACCTCAACCGTCGCCGCGGACGTGTCGACGGCATGGAGCCGCGCGGCAACGCCCAGGTGGTCAACGCGCACGTCCCGCTCTCCGAGATGTTCGGATATGCGACCGACCTGCGCTCGGCGACCCAGGGCCGCGCGACGTACACGATGCAGTTCGACCGCTACGACGAGGTGCCGGGCACGATCGCCGAGAAGATCGTCGAACACCGCACAGGCACGCCGGTCGCGGCCTGAAAGGCACCTGAGGCGATTCTGAGATAGCTTTCCCTGGTTCGCCGAGAGACCGGCCTCCAGACCCCCTTCCGACTGAGATAACAGGAGCGAACAGCAGTGGCCAAGGAGAAGTTCGAGCGCGACAAGCCGCACGTCAACGTCGGCACCATCGGTCATATCGACCATGGCAAGACGACCCTGACCGCGGCCATCACCACGGTGCTGGCCGAGAAGATGGGTGGCGAGGCCAAGAGCTTCGCGGAGATCGACAACGCTCCTGAGGAGAAGGAGCGCGGGATCACGATCGCGACCTCGCACGTCGAGTACCAGACGGAGAACCGGCACTACGCCCACGTCGACTGTCCCGGTCACGCCGACTACGTGAAGAACATGATCACGGGTGCGGCGCAGATGGACGGCGCGATCCTCGTGGTCTCGGCGGCGGACGGCCCGATGCCCCAGACGCGTGAGCACATCCTGCTCGCCCGTCAGGTCGGCGTGCCGTACATCGTCGTGTTCCTCAACAAGGCCGACATGGTCGACGACGAGGAGCTCCTGGAGCTCGTCGAGGTCGAGGTGCGCGACCTGCTGTCCGAGTACGACTTCCCGGGCGACGACATCCCGTTCATCACGGGCTCGGCGCTCAAGGCGCTCGAGGGCGACGACGAGTACAAGCAGAAGATCTATGAGCTGGCCGACGCGCTCGACTCGTACATCCCCGAGCCCACCCGTGAGCTCGACAAGCCGTTCCTGATGCCGGTCGAGGACGTCTTCTCGATCACCGGTCGCGGCACGGTCGCCACCGGCCGCATCGAGCAGGGCGTCGTCCACACGGGCGACACGGTCGAGATCGTCGGCATCAAGGACACCTCGAACACGGTCGTCACCGGCGTCGAGATGTTCCGCAAGATCCTCGACGAGGGCCAGGCCGGCGACAACGTCGGCTGCCTTCTGCGCGGCACCAAGCGCGAGGAGATCGAGCGCGGCCAGGTGCTCTGCAAGCCCGGGTCGATCACGCCGCACACGAAGTTCAAGGCCGAGGTCTACATCCTCAAGAAGGAGGAGGGCGGTCGCCACACGCCGTTCTTCTCCGGGTACCGCCCGCAGTTCTACTTCCGCACCACGGACGTGACCGGTGTCGCCAACCTCCCCGAGGGTGTCGAGATGGTCATGCCGGGCGACAACGTCGCCATGGAGATCGAGCTGATCCAGCCGATCGCGATGGATCAGGGGCTGCGCTTCGCGATCCGCGAGGGCGGCCGCACGGTCGGCTCGGGCGTCGTCGCCGAGATCGTCGAGTAGTTCCGCGCGAGGGGCGGGGCTCCACGGAGCCCCGCCCCGGCGCGCACACCAGCATCAGATACGACAGCAGGACCAAAGGGGTGGGCCCCGGGTTCAACGGGATCCGCCCCTGTAGCGCGCAAGAGACCAGCACAGACTCTCCCCCAGACAGCAGACGGAAAGCAGACACGAGAGCAGCCCCATGGCAACCGTCACACAGAACAAGATCCGCATCCGCCTCAAGGCCTACGACCATCAGGCCATCGAGACGGCTGCGAAGGAGATCGTCGAGACGGCGTCTCGCACCGGTGCGACCGTGACCGGTCCGGTTCCGCTGCCCACGGAGAAGAACGTGTACTGCGTGATCCGCTCGCCGTTCAAGGACAAGGACTCGCGCGAGCACTTCGAGATCCGCACGCACAAGCGTCTGATCGACATCCACCAGCCGACGCCGAAGACGGTCGACTCGCTCCAGCGGCTCGACCACCTGCCCGCGGGCGTCGACATCGAGATCCGGCTCGCAGGGTGATCTGAGTGGCAGCGATCCTCGCCAAGAAGCTGGGCATGACGCAGCTGTTCCTGGAGGACGGCCGCGTCGAGCGCGTCACCGTGCTCGAGGCCGGCCCCTGCCCGGTCACGGCCGTGCGCACCCCGGACCGCGACGGCTACGACGCCGTCCAGCTCGCGTTCGGCGCGACCAAGGAGAAGCACCTCAACAAGCCCGAGCTCGGCCACCTCAAGAAGGCCGACGCCGCGCCGCACAAGCATCTCGTGGAGTTCCGCGACGAGGCCGGCGAGCTGCACATCGGCGACACCGTCACGGTCGGCTCGTTCACCGAGGGCGACAGGATCAAGGTCGCCGGCGTCTCCAAGGGCAAGGGCTTCCAGGGCACCATCAAGCGCCACAACTTCGCCAGCGGCCCCAAGTCGCACGGCTCGCACAACGTGCGCGCCCCCGGATCGATCGGCGCGTCGGCCTGGCCGGCACGCGTTTTCAAGGGCATCAAGGGCCCGGGCCAGATGGGCAACAAGCGCATCACGCAGCGCGGCCTGACGGTCGTGCGCATCGATGCCGACCAGAACCTGCTCCTCGTGCGCGGCGCCGTCCCCGGCGCGCGCGGCGGCCTCGTGGAGGTGCGCACCGATGCCTGACGCCCCGATCCTCGGCGCAACGAAGAAGGTCGTGCTCGACGGCGACGCGTTCGGCGCGCGCTTCAGCGGCCAGCTCGTCCACGAGTCGGTGCGCGCGGAGCTCAACGCCCGCCGGCAGGGCACCTCGTCGACCAAGACGCGCGGCAAGGTCAGCGGCGGCGGCGCGAAGCCGTGGCGCCAGAAGGGCACCGGCCGTGCCCGTGCCGGCTCCTCGCGCTCACCGGTCTGGACCGGCGGCGGCGTCGTCTTCGGTCCGCAGCCGCGCCACTTCACCTTCAAGGTCAACCGCAAGGAGCGCCAGGCGGCGCTGCGCAGCGCGCTGTCGATCCACGCCGAGCGCGGCTCGATCGCTGTCGTCGACACGGCGGCCTTCGAGACGCCCTCCACGAAGGCGGCCATCGCGCTGCTCGACGGCTGGGCGGACGGCGGCTCGATCCTGGTGATCCTCACCGAGGCCCAGGCACACGTCGCCCTCTCGTTCCGCAACATCGCACGCGTATCCGTGCTGCCCTCGACCGAGACCGGCGTCGCCGACATCGTCGGCGCCTCGCGCCTGCTGGTGTCCGAGGACGCGCTCGGCGAGCTCAGCGCACGCGCCAAGGGCGAGCCCGTCGCGGGCGAGCCCACGGAGGAGGACGCCTGATCATGGACCACACACAGGTGATCATCCGGCCGGTCGTCAGCGAGAAGAGCTACGTGCTCTCCGCCAACGACCGCTACACGTTCCGCGTCCACCCGGACGCGCACAAGACACAGATCCGCCAGGCCGTCGAGGCGCTGTTCGACGTGAAGGTCGTCGAGGTGCGCACGATGTCGGTCAAGTCCAAGCCCAAGCGCCGCGGCTACACGTCCGGCCGCACGCGGCAGTGGAAGAAGGCGATCGTGCAGGTGCGCCCCGGCGACTCCATCCCGATCTTCCAGGCTCTCCAGGGCCTCGACGGATAACTGACCGATGCCGATCCGCAAGCCCAAGCCCACGAGTCCCGGTCGTCGCTTCTCGACGTACCCCGACTTCGCGGAGATCACGAAGACCGAGCCGGAGAAGACCCTCGTCGAGGGCCTGAAGAAGTCCGGCGGGCGCAACAGCAACGGTCGCAAGACCTCGCGCCATCGCGGCGGCGGCGCCAAGCGCCTCTACCGCAAGATCGACTTCAAGCGCCGCAAGGACGCGATCCCCGCGAAGGTCGCCGCGATCGAGTACGACCCGAACCGCACGGCCTACATCGCGCTGCTGCACTACGCCGACGGCGTGAAGTCCTACATCCTCGCTCCGAGCCGCCTGACGGTCGGGATGAACGTCGAGTCAGGCCCGGCGGCCGAGATCGCGGTCGGCAACTGCCTGCCGCTCGCGAACATGCCGATCGGCACGGTCATCCACAACGTCGAGCTCCAGCCGGGCCGCGGCGGCCAGCTGGGCCGGTCCGCCGGCGCGGCGATCCAGCTGATGGCCAAGGACGGCGACATGGCCACCCTGCGCCTGCCCTCGGGCGAGATGCGCATGGTCCGCGCCGAGTGCCGTGCCACCGTCGGCACGATCGGCAACGCCGAGCACCAGAACGTCAAGGTCGGCAAGGCGGGCCGCAAGCGCCACATGGGCGTGCGCCCGCAGACGCGCGGCGTCGCCATGAACCCGGTCGACCACCCGCACGGCGGCGGCGAGGGCTCCACCACCGCCGGCCGGCACCCCGTCACGCCGTGGGGCGTGCCGACGCTCGGCTACCGCACACGGAAGAAGAACAAGGCGTCCGACCGCTACATCGTCCGCGGCCGCCGTCGTGGGAAGGGCAAGAACCGATGAGCCGCTCATCCAAGAAGGGCCCGTTCGTCGAGGAGCGCCTGATGGCGCGCATCGTGAAGATGAACGACGCCAACACCAAGACCATGGTGAAGACCTGGTCGCGCACGTCGACGATCTTCCCCGAGATGGTGGGCCACACGATCGCCGTCCACGACGGGCGCAAGCACGTCCCCGTGTTCGTCAGCGAGTCGATGGTCGGCCACAAGCTCGGCGAGTTCGCCCCGACCCGCACGTACCGCGGCCACGCCGGGACCGGGAAGGTCCGCTAGCTCATGGCCGAGCCGAAGAAGACCCGCGTGAGCCCGCGCGTCGCCCAGACCGAGGCCGCCCAGGAGGCCGCCGAGGTGAAGGCGCAGGTCGCCGCCGAGCAGGCCGACGAGGCCGCCGAGGCGAGCGCCGCCGAGGCCGAGGCCGACGAGGCCGCCGCCGAGGCGGAGGCGGAGGCCGAGGCGCCCGCCAAGCCGCGCCGCACGCGCAAGAAGGCCGAGGAGCCCGTCGCCGCCGCGAAGGCCGCGCCGAAGCGGAAGAAGCCCGTGGCCGACGGCCCCCCGCCGGTCGTCCACGCGCACGCCAAGTACGTCCGCACGTCCGCCCGCAAGGCGCGGCTCGTCTGCGACCACATCCGCGGCAAGTCCGTCACCGAGGCGCGCGCGATCCTCGCGCACACCCCGCGCGCGGTCGCCGAGGACTGGCAGAAGCTGCTGGAGTCCGCCGTCGCCAACGCCGAGCACAACCACGAGCTCATCGGCGACGAGCTGCGGATCACGTCCGTCAAGGCTGACGAGGGCCCGACCCTCAAGCGCTTCCGTCCGCGGGCCATGGGCCGCGCGTCGAAGATCCGCAAGCGCACCAGCCACCTTTCGATCGCGCTCACGCCGAAGGAGTAGAGAGACATGGGACAGAAGGTCCATCCCGAGTCCATGCGCGTGGGGTACATCCACGACTGGAAAGCGCATTGGTTCACCGAGCGCCACTTCGCCGACTACCTGGCGGAGGACGTGCAGATCCGGTCGCACATCGAGAACAAGCTCTCGCATGCCGGCATCTCGGAGATCACGATCCGCAAGGACGCCAACGAGGTCGAGGTCAACATCCACACGGCCCGCCCGGGCATCGTGATCGGCAAGTCCGGCAGCGAGGTCGACGCCCTGCGTCGTGACCTGCACCGGATCACGAACAAGTCGGTCAAGGTCAACATCCTCGAGATCAAGCGCCCCGAGCTCGACGCGACGCTCGTCGCGCAGTCGGTCGCCGAGCAGCTCCAGAACCGCGTCGCCTTCCGCCGCGCGATGAAGCGCGCGCTGACGAGCGCCATGCGCTCGGGCGCGAAGGGCTGCAAGATCCAGGTCGGCGGCCGCCTCGGCGGCGCCGAGATGGCCCGTTCGGAGAGCTATTCGGACGGGCGCGTGCCGCTGCACACGCTGCGCGCCGACATCGACTACGGCTTCGCGGAGGCGCGCACGACGTTCGGCCGCATCGGCGTCAAGTGCTGGATCAACAAGGGCGAGATCATGCCCGAGGGCTTCACCGGGGTCGACCTCACCGACCTCGAGGCGCCGACCCCGTCGCGCGACGATCGTCGTGACAACCGCGGGCGCGGCGGCGAAGATCGCAACCGCGGCGGTGGCCGTGGCGGTCGCGGCGGCCGTGGCCAGGGTGGCCAGGGCGGCCAGGGCGGAGGGCGGGGTGGGCCGGGCGGCGGCGGCGGTGGCTTCGGCGGCGGCGGTGGCCGCGGCCGTGGCCCGCAGGGTGGTGGTCGCTGATGCTCGCTCCCAAGCGCGTCAAGCACCGCAAGGTCATGCGCGGGCGCAGCCGCGGGTACTCCCGTGGGCAGACGACCGTGCAGTTCGGCGAGTACGGCCTGAAGGCGCTCGACCACGGGCACCTGACGAACCGTCAGATCGAGGCGGCACGTATCGCCATGACCCGCAAGATCAAGCGTGGCGGCAAGGTCTGGATCAACCTGTTCCCGGACAAGCCCTTCACGAAGAAGCCCGCCGAGACCCGCATGGGCTCCGGCAAGGGCTCGCCCGAGGGCTGGGTCGCGGTGGTCAAGCCGGGCCGCGTCATGTTCGAGCTCTCCGGTGTGCCGGAGGACCTCGCGCGTGAGGCGATGCGCCTCGCAGGCCGCAAGCTGCCCGTTCGCACGAAGGTCGTCACGCGAGAGGACAACTTCTGATGCCGTCCGCAAGGAGCCTGCGCGATCTGCAGGACGACGAGCTCGTCGAGCAGATCAAGACCGCCCGCAAGGACGTCTTCGGGCTGCGCTTCCAGCACGCCACCGGCGAGCTGGAGAACACCGCGGGGCTGCGCGCTGCAAAGCGCGAGCTCGCCCGCGTCCTGACCGTCGCCCACGAGCGCGACATCGACACCAACCAGATTCGCTAGCCATGGCCGACGAGACGACAGAGCAGAACGAGACGCCGGAGGAGCAGCCCGTGGAGGCAGTCGAGGAGACCGCCGCACCCGAGGCCGCCGCCGAGGAGACCGCGGTGGGGGCCGAGGCCCCCGTCGCCGAGGAGGAGGCCGCCGAGCCCGTCACCCCGCTGACGCCCAAGGAGCGCCGCCGGGCCAACCGCGCCCGCCGCGCCGGTGGCGCGCAGCCTCCGCGCACCCCAGAGGAGCGTCAGGAGGAGCGCCGCGCGCTGCGCAAGGCCAAGGCCACCGCGCGCACGCGCCGCCGCGAGCAGGAGAAGGTCAAGAAGGTCGCCGCCGGGAAGGGCGAGGGCACGCCGCCCACCGAGCGCGAGCCGGGCTCGCCGCAGGTGCGCCAGGGCATCGTCGTCTCCGACAAGGCCGACAAGACGATCACGGTGCGGATCGACACCGCCAAGCGCCACCCGCGCTACCAGAAGATCGTCCGCTCGACGAAGTCGCTGCACGCCCATGACGAGCGCAACGACGCCCATGAGGGCGACACGGTGCGCGTCGTCGAATGCCGCCCGATGTCGCGCTCCAAGCGCTGGCGCCTGGTCGAGATCCTGGAGCGTGCCAAGTGATCCAGAACGAGTCACGCCTCAAGGTCGCCGACAACACGGGCGCCCGCGAGATCCTCTGCATTCGCGTGCAGGGCGGCTCGCGCCGGCGCTACGCGCATGTGGGCGACGTCATCACGGCCACGGTCAAGACGGCGACGCCGAACGGCACCGTCAAGAAGGGCGAGGTCGTCAAGGCCGTCGTCGTGCGCACGAAGAAGGAGTTCGGGCGCGAGGACGGGACCTACATCGCCTTCGACGAGAACGCCGCCGTGATCATCGACGCGCAGAACAATCCGCGCGGGACCCGCATCTTCGGGCCCGTCGCGCGCGAGCTGCGCGACCGCAACTTCATGAAGATCATCAGCCTTGCGCCGGAGGTTCTCTAGAATGGCCATGCGCATCCGTCGTGACGACGAGGTCGTCGTGATCAGCGGCAAGGACCGCGGCAAGAGTGGCCGCGTCCTGCGCGTCGACCCGAAGAAGGAACGGGTCTTCGTGGAGGGCCTCAACATCGTCAAGCGCCACCAGCGCCCGACCCAGGTGCAGGGCGCCGACCGCGCCGAGACCGTCGGCGGGGTCATCGAGAAGGAAGGCCCGATCCACGTCAGCAACGTCATGCTCATCGATCCCAAGGACAAGAAGCACACGCGCGTCGGCGTCACCCGTGAGGGCGGCGTGCGCAATCGCGTGACCAAGCGGTCCGGGACGAAGCTCGACTGATCATCATGGCCACCACACAGACACCAGCCCGCCTCAAGCAGCGCTACCTCGACGAGATCCGTCCGGCGCTCGTCGAGAAGTTCGGCTACACGACGGTCATGCAGGCGCCGAAGATCCAGAAGATCACGGTCAACATGGGCGTCGGCGACGCCAAGCAGGACTCCAAGGTCCTCGACGTCGCCGCCGAGCAACTCGCGCAGATCGCCGGCCAGAAGCCGAACATCCGCCGCGCGCGCAAATCGATCGCGAACTTCAAGCTGCGCGAGGGCATGCCCGTCGGCGTCGCCGTGACGCTGCGCGGCGACCGCGCCTACGAGTTCCTCGATCGCCTGACCTCGATCGCGATCCCGCGGATCCGCGACTTCCGCGGCCTCCCGGCGAAGCTCGACGGGCGCGGCAACTACACGATCGGCGTGCGCGAGCAGACGATCTTCCCGGAGATCGACTACGACGCGGTCGACCAGACGCGCGGGCTCGACATCACGATCACCACCAGTGCACAGACCGATGAGGAGGGCTTCGCCCTGCTCGAGATGTTCGGGATGCCCTTCGTGCGCGAAGGCCGCCCGGGCGAGCAGACGACCCCCCAGGAGAGCTAGTTCCTCATGGCCAAGACCTCCCTGCGCGTCAAGGCGGCGCGCGACCCGAAGTTCAAGACCCGCGGGTACACGCGCTGCCGCCGCTGCGGCCGCTCGCGCGCCGTGTACCGCAAGTTCGGCGTCTGCCGCATCTGCCTGCGCGAGCTCGCGCACAACGGGTACATCCCCGGCATGACGAAGAGCAGCTGGTGATCGCATGTCGATGACCGATCCCATCGCCGACTTCCTCACGCGCGTGCGCAACGGCATCACCGCCCAGCACGACGTCGTCGAGATCCCCGCGTCGAAGCTCAAGCGCGAGATGGCCCGCATCCTCCAGGAGCAGGGCTACATCTCCGGCTTCGACGAGGAGGCCGCCACCGCCGAGCACCCCGGCGCGATCCTGCGCGTGCAGCTGAAGTACGCCGAGGACCGTCGCAGCGCCATCTCCGGTCTCAAGCGCGCATCGCGCCCCGGCCAGCGCTACTACGTCGACCACGGGAAGATCCCGAAGGTCCAGGGCGGCATGGGGACCGCCATCGTGTCCACGTCGAGCGGTGTGATGACCGGCCACGAGGCCCGCGCAGCGGGCGTCGGCGGCGAGGTCGTCGCATTCATCTGGTAGGCCCGCCATGTCTCGTATCGGCCGCAAGCCCATCCCCGTCCCGTCGGACGTCACCGTCACGATCGAGCCCGAGCTCGTCTCCGTGAAGGGCCCCAAGGGCGAGCTCTCCGAGCGCGTCTCGCGCGACATCACGGTCGCGCAGGACGGCGAGGTGCTCCTCGTGACCCGCCCGACCGACCGCGGTGAGCATCGTGCGCTGCACGGTCTCACGCGCTCGCTCGTCGCGAACATGGTCGAGGGCGTCACCAACGGCTTCGAGAAGTCGCTGGAGATCCAGGGCGTCGGCTACCGCGCCGCGCTCAAGGGCAAGGACCTCGAGCTGGCGCTGGGCTACTCGCACCCGGTGTCGATGCCGGCCCCGGACGGCATCGAGTTCGAGGTGCCCCAGCCGACGCGCGTCATCGTCCGCGGCATCTCCAAGCAGGCCGTCGGCGAGGTCGCAGCCAAGATCCGCAAGCAGCGGCCGCCGGAGCCCTACAAGGGCAAGGGCATCCGCTACGAGGGCGAGTACGTCGCCCGGAAGGTCGGGAAGCGCGCATGACCGTCACCACGAAGGGCCAGCAGCGTCTGCGCCGTCGCCGGCGCGTGCGCGCCAAGGTCATCGGCTCCGCCGAGCGTCCCCGCATCTCCGTCTTCCGCTCGAACCGCGGCATCAGCGCCCAGCTCATCGACGATGCGCAGGGCCGCACGATCGCCGCCGTCACCTGGACCGAGGCCGAGACGCGCTCGCTGGCGCCGATCGAGCAGGCCGACAAGCTCGGCCGGCTGCTCGCCGAGCGTGCCAGGGCGCAGGGCATCGACGCCGCGGTGTTCGACCGCGGCGGCTACCGCTACCACGGCCGGGTCAAGGCCTTCGCGGACGGCATCCGCGAGGGCGGGCTCACGGTCTAGAGAATCCAGAGTCTGAGATGAGCATGGAAATCGATCGCACCGTCAGCGCCGCAGGGCTCGACCTCCAGGAGCGCGTCGTCGAGATCAACCGCGTCGCGAAGGTCGTCAAGGGCGGCCGCCGCTTCTCGTTCACGGCGCTCGTCGTCGTGGGCGACGAGAAGGACGTCGTCGGCGTCGGCTACGGCAAGGCCAACGAGGTTCCCGTCGCGATCCAGAAGGGCGTCGAGCAGGCGAAGAAGAACCTGTTCCGCGTGCCCAAGCACGGCGCGACGATCCCGCACCAGACGACCGGCATCTTCGGCGCCGGCCGCGTCTTCCTCAAGCCGGCCTCGCCCGGTACCGGCGTGATCGCCGGCGGCGGCGTGCGCGCGGTGCTCGAGCTCGCCGGCATTCACGACATCCTCTCCAAGAGCCTCGGCTCGCAGAACCCGATCAATCTGGTCAAGGCCACGGTCGAGGGTCTGCGCGGCCTGCGCACCCCCGACGAGGTCGCCGCCCTGCGCGGCATCTCGATCAACGACGTGCTCGGCCTCGCCCCGCACGCCGCCGAGGGCGAGCACCTCGATGCCGATGGCGGCGCGGACGCCGAGCCGGTCGCCGTGGCCGAGACCGAGGCGCCCTCCGAGGAGGTGCCCGCGTGAGCACGCTGAAGGTCACCCAGACCAAGTCGAAGAACGGCTCGCAGCAGTACCAGCTGGACACGCTGCGCTCGCTGGGCCTGCGCAGGATCGGCCAGACCGTCGACGTCAAGGACACGCCGCAGTCACGAGGGATGCTCCACACGGTGCGTCACCTCGTGCGCGTCCAGGAGGAAGGCTCGTGAGCCCCGCCCCGAAGAAGCCCGAGGAGACCGAGGCCTCCGAGCAGGAGGTCGGCCTCCACAACCTGCAGCCCGCCCCGGGCAGCCGCCGGCCGCGCAAGCGCGTCGGCCGCGGCCACGGATCCGGGCACGGCAAGACGTCCGGCCGCGGGCACAAGGGCTACGGCTCGCGCGCGGGCTCCAAGGACCGCGCCCGCTTCGAGGGCGGCCAGATGCCGATCCACATGCGGATGCGCAAGCTGCGCGGCCCGCACATGAAGAAGTCGATGCCGTTCGAGCCGTTTCGCACGCACACACAGGCGGTGAACCTGCAGGATCTCGAGGCGCGCTTCGACTCCGGCGCAGAGGTCACGCTCGAGGCGCTCCTCGCCAACGGCCTGGGAACGCGCAAGGGCGTTGCGGTCAAGGTCCTGGCGAAGGGTGAGATCAGCAAGCCGCTGACCGTCCACGCCCACGGCTTCAGCAGGACTGCGCGTGCCGCAATCGAATCCGCCGGCGGCACCTGCGTGAAGATCGACGCCTAGGAGCGGCTGGGGCACCGATGATCTCGACGATCCTCAACGCCTTCGCGGTCGGCGAGATCCGCAAGAAGATCGCCTTCACGGCGCTGCTTCTCGCGCTCTACCGGCTCGGCGCGCACATCCCGGTCCCGGGTGTCGACACGAAGGCCGTGCGCGACATCCAGCAGCAGTTCGGCGGCGGCGGCATCCTCAACCTGCTGAACACCTTCAGCGGCGGCGGCCTGTCGCGGATCGCGATCTTCGCGCTGGGCATCATGCCCTACATCACCGCGTCGATCATCCTGCAGCTGCTCACGGTCGTCGTGCCGTCGCTGGAGAAGCTGTCGAAGGAGGGCGAGGTCGGGCAGGCGCGCATCACGCAGTACACGCGCTACCTGACGGTCGGCCTCGCGTTCGCGCAGGCGATCGGCTACGTCTTCCTCTTCAAGTCCTTCGAGGCGTCGGCCGGCGAGCCGGTCATCAAGAACTTCAACGCGGGCACGCTGTTCCTGATCGTCATCGTGCTGACGGCCGGCTGCGTCGTCGTGATGTGGATGGGTGAGCTCATCACCCAGCGCGGCATCGGCAACGGCATCTCGCTGATGATCTTCGCCTCGATCGTCTCGCGCTTCCCGCAGGGCATCCAGGCGTGGTGGACGAACCCCGACCAGGTCTTCAAGGTCATGATGCCGTTCCTGGCGCTCGCGGTCGTCGCGGCGGTGGTCTTCATCCAGGAGGGCCAGCGGCGCATCCCGGTGCAGTACGCCAAGCGCGTCATCGGCCGGCGCATGACCGGCGGCGGCCAGACCTACCTGCCGCTGCGCGTCAACATGGCGGGCGTCATCCCCGTCATCTTCGCCGCCTCCCTGATGGCCTTTCCGCCGACGGTCGGCCAGCTCATCAACACGCCGTGGGCGAAGAACGTCTCGACCTTCTTCAGCCCGTCCAGTGCGCCGTACCTCATCGGCGAGACGCTGCTGATCATCCTCTTCACGTACTTCTACACCGCGGTGACGTTCAACCCGGTCGACCAGGCGGACAACCTGAAGAAGTACGGCGGCTTCATCCCGGGGGTCCGGCCAGGCCGGCCGACGGCGGAGTTCCTCGACCGGGTGCTCGCCCGGCTGACGTTCCCGGGCGCGATCTACCTCGCGCTCGTGGCCGCGCTGCCGACGATCCTCATCAACCAGACCGCCGCCAACTTCTACTTCGGCGGCACCTCGCTGCTGATCGTGGTAGGCGTCGCGCTCGACACGATGAAACAGCTCGAGGCGCAGCTGATGATGCGCAACTACGAAGGCTTCCTGAAGTAGGCGGGCGCCGCATGTCCGAGCTCAACCTCATTCTGCTCGGGCCGCCCGGCGCCGGGAAGGGCACACAGGCCGAGCGGATCCGCGAGGACTTCGACCTCGCCTACATCGCCACCGGCGACATGCTGCGCCAGGCCGTCAGCGACGGCACGCCGCTCGGCCGGCAGGCCAGGCGCTACATGGACGCCGGCGAGCTCGTCCCGGACGACGTGATCATCGGCGTGATCCTCGAGCGCGTCCAGGCCGATGACGCCCGCGACGGCTTCCTGCTCGACGGCTTCCCGCGCACGATCGGCCAGGCGCAGGCGCTCGACGCCGCGCTGGCGGACCGCGGCCGCGACCTGACCGCCGCGCTCTGCGTCGAGGTTCCCGACGAGGAGATCGTGCACCGCATCTCCGGCCGGCGCGTCAGCCCCAGCTCGGGCCGCGTCTACCACGTCGACCACGACCCGCCGCAGGTGGAGGGCGTCGACGACGTCGACGGCTCGGAGCTGATCCTGCGCGACGACGACAAGCCCGAGACGGTCCGCAAGCGCCTCGAGGTCTACCACGAGCTCACGACCCCGGTCGAGGGTCACTACGAGGAGCAGGCGCTCCTGCACCGGATCGACGGCACCTCCAGCCCGACCGAGGTGTACGGCCACATCCGCGCGACGATCGCGACGCTCAGGCTCGAAGACGAGCTCTGATCTCATGATCATCAAGAAGTCTCCGCAGGAGATCGAGAAGATGGCGGCTGCGGGCGCCATCCACGCCAGGACGATGAAGCTCGTCGAGGCGAAGATCCGCGAGGGCGTCAGCACGCGCGAGCTCGACGAGGCCGCCGAGAAGTACATCCGCTCGCAGGGTGCCGTGCCGTCCTTCAAGGGCTACCGCGGGTTCCCGGGCTCGATCTGCGCCTCGCCGAACGCGATGGTCGTCCACGGCATCCCGGGCAACTACCGCCTGCAGCGCGGCGACATCCTGTCGGTCGACATCGGCGTCACGCTCGACGGCTGGGTCGCCGACGGCGCCTGCACGTTCCCGGTGGGCCCGGTCACGCCGGTCGCCGAGCAGCTGCTCGAGGTCACCGAGGCCTCGCTCTTCGATGCGGTCGCGCAGGCGCGCCCCGGCAACCGCCTCGGGGACATCTCCTGGGCCGTGCAGTCGCGCGTCGAGGAGGCCGGCATGTCGGTCGTGCGCACGCTCGTCGGCCACGGCGTCGGGCGCGAGATGCACGAGGACCCGCAGGTTCCGAACTTCGGCGAGCCCGGACGCGGCCCGCTGCTCGAGGAGGGCATGGTGCTCGCCATCGAGCCGATGGTCACCGCCGGGCGCCACGCCGTCCGCATGGGCGACGACGGCTGGGCGATCTTCTCCCAGGACGGCTCGCTGGCCGCCCACTTCGAGTTCACCGTCGCGATCACCGCAGACGGTCCGCTGATCCTGACGCCGTGGCACGAATCGGCGCCGGTCGCGGCATGAGCGGCGCCCCCGCCGGCTGCACGCCGTTTCTCACCGCGTCCGCGCACGGTGCTTTGCTAACGTGTTCTCTCCGCGCGCCGTGGCATGTCCATGCGCGCGTGTCCGCTAGTGGTAGCGGCGGCCTTCAGCGGCAGCCAGAGCCACTCGCCGGCCCATCGACGAAGAAGGAACCATGAAGGTACGACCGTCGGTCAAGCCGATGTGCGAAAAGTGCAAGATCATCCGTCGCCATGGCGCCGTCCTGGTCATCTGCTCGAACCCACGACACAAGCAGCGGCAGGGGTGACCCACTAGATGGCACGTATCGCGGGGATCAACGTCCCCCTCAACAAGCGCGTCGAGGTCGGGCTGACGTACATCTACGGGATCGGCCGCTCGACGTCCAACACGCTGCTCGCAGAGGCGGGCATCGATCCGGACACGTATGTTCGCGACCTGACCGAGGACGAGGTCACCAAGCTGCGCGACCTCGTCGAGCGCGACCTGACCGTCGAGGGTGACCTCCGGCGTGAGCGCTCGCAGAACGTCAAGCGCCTGATGGAGATCGGCTGCTACCGCGGCATCCGTCACCGCCGCGGCCTCCCGGTCCGCGGTCAGAAGACCAAGACCAACGCCCGCACGCGCAAGGGCCCCAAGCGCATGCAGGTCGC
This sequence comes from Solirubrobacteraceae bacterium, assembly GCA_036510915.1. Taxonomy (GTDB): domain Bacteria; phylum Actinomycetota; class Thermoleophilia; order Solirubrobacterales; family Solirubrobacteraceae; genus F1-60-MAGs163. The sequence goes on from DATCDC010000010.1 coordinate 17,480, forward strand.
GGGCAAGAAGAAGCCCGGCAAGAAGTAAGGACGATCGATGCCCGCACCCAAGCGCCCAGCTCGCGGCCGCCGCAAGCCGAAGAAGAACATCCCCGTCGGCCAGGCCCACATCAAGACGAGCTTCAACAACACGATCGTCTCGCTGACCGACCGCGAGGGGAACGTCATCGCGTGGGAGTCCGCCGGCGGAGCCGGGTTCAAGGGCTCGCGCAAGTCGACGCCGTTCGCCGCGCAGGTCACCGCCGACGCCGCCGCCCGCAAGGGCATCGAGCAGGGTCTTCAGAAGGTTGACGTCTACGTCAAGGGCCCCGGCTCCGGCCGTGAGACCGCGATTCGCTCCCTCCAGGCCGCCGGCCTCGAGGTCACGAGCGTGCGCGACGTCACCCCGCAGGCCCACAACGGTTGCCGCCCCCGCAAGCGGCGCCGCGTCTAGGAAGCGCTGAACGATGGCCCGAGACACCTCCCCCCAGTGCAAGCAGTGCCGCCGCGAAGGGCAGAAGCTCTTCCTCAAGGGTGAGCGCTGCCTGACCGACAAGTGCGGCTTCGAGCGCCGCGCATACCCGCCGGGCGACCACGGCCGTGGGCGCCAGAAGCAGAGCGAGTACCGGGTGCAGCTGCGCGAGAAGCAGAAGGCGCGCCGCTACTACGGCGTCCTGGAGACGCAGTTCCGCCGCTACTACGACAAGGCCAGCCGCCAGGACGGCATCACGGGTGAGAACCTGCTGACGCTGCTCGAGCGCCGCTTCGACAACGTGCTCGTGCGCCTCGGCTTCGCCGGCTCGCGCCGCCAGGCGCGCCAGATGGTGCGCCACGGGCACTGGACGATCAACGGCCGCCGCGTCGACATCCCGAGCTATCAGGTGCGCGAGGGCGACATCATCGCCCTCAAGAGCGGGAGCCCTGCCGAGCCGCTGATCCGGGAGGCCACCGAGCTCACGGCTCAGGTCCCGGCCTGGCTGCAGGCGGACCACGACTCGCTCACCGCCAAGATCCTGCGCAAGCCGGAGCGTCGTGAGATCACGACCCCGGTGCAGGAGCAGCTCATCGTCGAGCTGTACTCGAAGTAGACCTTCCGTTCCGCGCAGCGCCCCGCCACGCGGGACGCAGCGCCCCCACCGGCGGCCCGCGCCGCCGCCGGACCGATCACGACCACAGGACTGACACGCCCGATGCTCGACTTCCAGATCCCCCGCATCACCAGCGAACAGGTCGACGAGGACCGCGGCTCGTTCGTCATCGAGCCGCTCGACCGCGGCTTCGGCTACACCTTCGGCAACTCCCTGCGCCGCGTGCTGCTCAGCTCGCTCTCCGGCGCCGCCGTGACGAGCGTCCGCATCGAGGGCGTCGCGCATGAGTTCTCGACGATCAAGGGCGTCAAGGAGGACGTCACCGACATCGTCCTGAACCTCAAGGGCATCGTCTGCCGGATGCACTCCGACGCGAGCGAGATCGAGGCGCCCCTGGTCGTGACGGGCCCCGGCGACATCACCGCGAAGGACATCGACCTGCCCGCCGGCGTGGAGATCCTCAACCCCGACGTCCACATCGCCACGCTCGAGAAGAAGACGAAGCTGGAGATGTACCTGACGATCGGCCGCGGCCGCGGCTACCGCCCCGCGGAGGACAACAAGACGCCCGACCAGCCGATCGGCGTCATCCCGATCGACTCGATCTTCTCGCCCGTGCGCCGCGTCGCCTACTCGGTCGAGCAGGCCCGCGTCGGTCAGCGCACCGACTACGACAAGCTCACGCTCGACATCGAGACCGACGGGTCGATCGACCCGCAGGCGTCGCTGCGCGAGGCCGCCGAGATCCTGATCTCCCAGCTCGCGATCTTCACCGACGCCGACCGGATCGAGGAGCTGCGCGCGGGTCCGAGCGGCACGCTCGATCCCGTCGCCGCGGGCGGCGCCGTCAACGGGGCCGCGGCCGTCGCGGCCGGCGGCCCGATGGACGACATCCTCATCGAGGAGCTCGAGCTCGGCGTGCGCTCGTACAACTGCCTCAAGCGCGCGGGCATCCAGACCATCGGCGACCTCGTCTCGAAGTCCGAGGCCGAGCTGAACGCGATCCCGAACTTCGGCAAGAAGTCCATCGACGAGGTCATCGAGACCCTGCAGTCGCGTGGGCTGAACCTCCGTCAGGACTGAGAAGGACCTAAGCTCTCCACCGTCATGCGCCATCAGAAGACCCGACACAAGCTCAGCCGAACCGCCTCGCATCGCAAGGCGCTGCTGCGCAACCTCTGCAAGGAGGTCATCGAGCACGAGCGCATCACGACCAGCGAGGCCAAGGCAAAGGCCGTCAAGCCCGAGGTCGAGCAGCTCATCACGCTCGCCAAGCGCGGCGACCTGCACGCGCGCCGGCAGGCGCTCGCGGCGCTGGGCCAGGACAAGTTCGCGGTCCACAAGCTGTTCGAGGAGGTCGCCCCGCGCTACGCGGACCGGCCGGGCGGCTACACGCGGATCCTGAAGCTCGGGCCGCGCAGGAGCGATTCGACCGAAATGGTCTACCTCGAGCTGGTCTGATCCCGCCCTGATGGTGGTCCGGTGACCGCCAGGCTGGATCTGGAATACGACGGGACGGAGTTCGCGGGCTGGGCGCTGCAGCCCGGCCGCCGCACCGTCGAGGCCGAGCTGCGCCGCGCCCTGGAGACGGTGCTGCGTGCGCCGCCGCAGGCGCTGACGGTCGCCGGGCGCACCGACGCGGGCGTGCACGCGAGCGGTCAGGTCGTCTCGCTGGCCGGGCCGCCGCCGTCGCCGTCATCGCTGAACGCACTGCTGCCCGCCGACGTCGCAGTGCTCGGGAGCGCGCAGGCCCCCGACGGGTTCGACGCTCGCGCCGACGCCCGCTCGCGCAGCTACGTCTACCGGGTGCTGCACCGCCGCGCGCGCCAGGCGCTCGAGCGCCGGCGGGTGCTGTGGTGGCCTCGGCGGCTGGACCGCGACCTGCTGCACGCGTGCGCAGCGCTGCTCCCCGGTCGTCACGACTTCACGGCGTTCACGCCCGCCGAGACGCTGCACCGCCACTTCCGCCGGACGGTGCTCGCCGCGGGGTGGGACGAGCAGGGGGATGAGCTGCGGTTCACGATCGAGGCCGACGCGTTCCTGCGGCACATGAACCGCGCGCTCGTGGGGACGATGCTCGAGGTCGCCGGCGGGCGGCGCGAGCTCGCCGCCTTCGAGGCGCTGCTGGCGGGGGCGCCGCGCGAGGCCGCCGGGTTCACCGCTCCGCCGCACGGCCTGTGCCTGACGGCCGTGCGCTACGTGGTGCCCGCGCCACGGCTCACGCCCGCAGGCGCAGCCACGGGATCGAGCCGATCCACGTGAGCCCGAGGATCGCGCGGACCTGTGCGATCGTCTCGTTCTGGTCGCCCGCCACGCGCGCCGTCAGGGCGCGGTCGGCGGGCGCGACTATGCTCGTACAGCGCGCGATGAGGGTTCTCCTGACCAACGACGACGGCATCGAGGCCGAGGGCCTGCAGGCCCTGCGCCGCGCCCTCGTCGCCGTCCCCGGCGTCGAGCTCGTGACGATCGCGCCCGACGGCAACCGCTCCGCCATGGCCCGGATGATCACGACGCGCCGGCCGCTGTGGGTCCAGGAGGTTCCCTTCGAGGACGGGACGATCGGCTACGCGACCGACGGCACGCCAGTCGACTGCGTGCGCTTCGGGCAGCTCGGCCTGGTCGAGCACTTCGTGCCGGACCTGATCGTGGCGGGCATCAACCACGGCTCGAACCTGGGTGACGACGTCACCTACTCGGGCACCGTGGCGGCGGCGTTCGAGGGCATCGTTCTCGGGATCCCCGCGATCGCCGTCTCCCAGCAGTCGACCGACCGCGAAATGGACTTCCGCTTCGGGCGCAGCTTCGACTTCGACACCGCGGCCGAGTTCACCGCACGCGTCGTGCACGAGCTCGAGGACGTGCCGCTGCCCGATGGCACGCTGCTGAACATCAACGTCCCCGGCCACCCGCCGACGGGCGTCGAGGTCACGCGCCTGGGCAAGCGAATCTACCGCGACGAGCTGAAGCTCGACCATGACGAGGGGGCCGGCCGGCGCCGCTACTGGATCTACGGCGCGGACCCGGGGTTCCACGACGAGCCGGGCACCGACCTGGCCGCCGTCGCCGAGGGGCGGATCTCGGTGACGCCGGTGCACTTCGACCTCACGGACGTCGCCGGGATCGATGCCCTGGTGGCACACGACCTGACCCGGCTGCTGGCCCCGGCCGCGCGCGACCTGCGGTGAGCGCAGCACGCGACGTCGCCAGGCGGGCCGCGGAGCTGCGCGAGCAGCTGACCCACCACGGCCACCGCTACTACGTCCTGGACGATCCGGAGATCGGCGACGACGCCTACGACGCGCTGCTCGACGAGCTGCGCGCGATCGAGGCCGAGCATCCCGAGCTGCTGACGCCCGACTCGCCGACCCAGCGGGTCGGCGGCGAGCCGGTCGGCGCCCTGGAGAAGGTCCGCCACCCCGAGCCGATGCTCTCGCTGGCCAACGCGCGCAGCGAGGACGAGCTGCGCGCCTGGGTGCAGCGCATGCGCAACCACCTCGCGCGCGAGGGGATCGAGGACCCGCAGTTCCGGTTCGTCTGCGAGCCGAAGATCGACGGCCTGGCGACGTCGCTGATCTACCGCGACGGGGTGCTCGAGCGCGGTGCGACGCGCGGGAACGGCGAGGTCGGCGAGGACGTGACGCACAACATGCGCACGATCGGCGCCATCCCGCTGCGCATCGAGGACGCGCCGGCGTTCGTCGAGGTGCGCGGCGAGGTCTACATGTCGCTGCTCGACTTCCAGCAGCTCAACGAGCGCCGCGCGGCGGCCGGGCTCTCGACGTTCATGAACCCGCGCAACTCCGCCGCCGGGACGATTCGCCAGCTCGACCCGAAGCTGGCCGCCGAGCGCCCGCTCTCGTTCTGGGCCTACGCGGTGGGCTCGGCCGACGGGCTGAGCTTCGCCGGGCAATGGGACGCGCTGCAGTGGCTGCGCGAGCGCTCGTTCCCGGTCAACCGCGACATCGTCCGGCTGGACGGCGAGGACGAGGTCGTGCGCCGCTGCCTGGAGTGGCAGGAGCGCCGCGGCGCGCTGGACTTCGAGATCGACGGCGTCGTCGTGAAGGTCGACGACGCCGAGCTGCAGCGCCGGCTCGGCGTCGTCGGGCGCGACCCGCGCTGGGCGATCGCCTGGAAGTTCCCGCCGACGACGACGGTCACGAAGCTGCTGTCGATCGAGTGGAACGTCGGCAAGTTCGGCGACCTGCACCCGTTCGCCGTGCTCGATCCGGTGCACGTCGGCGGCGTCACCGTGAAGCTCGCGACGCTGCACAACGAGGAGGACCTGGCGCGCAAGGACCTGCGCCCCGGCGACGACGTGATCGTGCTGCGCGCGGGCGACGTGATCCCGCAGGTGATCTCGCCGGCACCGCACGTCGTCGACCGCACGGACCGCGCGCCGCTGCCCGCGCCGCCGGCGCGCTGCCCGTCCTGCGACACGCCGACGATCAAGCTCGAGGGCTCGGTCTTCACGAACTGCCCGAATCGCGACTGCCCCGGGCGCCGCTGGCAGCTGCTCAAGCACTTCGTCTCGCGCGGCGCGATGGACATCGACGGGCTGGGGGAGAAGCAGGTCGCGCTGCTGCTCGACGCCGGCCTCGTGCGGACCGCGGGCGACTTCTATCGCCTCACGGAGGAGCAGCTCGTCGCGCTCGAGGGGATGGGGGAGATCTCCGCGCAGCGGCTCGTCGCGGCGATCGGCGCCTCGCGCGAGCGCCCGTTCGCGCGGGTGCTGTTCGCGCTGGGCATCGAGGGCGTCGGCGAGGTCACCGGTCGCAGCCTCGCCCAGCATTTCCGCTCGATCGACGCGCTCATGCAGGCGCCGCCAGAGCAGATCGCCCAGACCCCCGGCATCGGGCCGATCGTCGCCGCGCTGATCGCCGACCAGCTGGCCGACGAACGGATGGTCGCGCTGATCGCCGACCTGCGTGCGCTCGGCCTGCGCTTCGAGGAGGAGGGGCCCGCGCCGGGCGCCGGGCACCTGTCGGGCCGGACGTTCGTCCTGACGGGCACCCTGCCCGACCTCACGCGCGAGCAGGCGACCGAACGGATCCTCGCCGCCGGCGGGCGCGTGACCTCCTCGGTCTCGAAGAAGACCGACTTCGTCGTGGCGGGCGACACCCCCGGCTCCAAGCTCGAGAAGGCCGAGCGCCTCGGCCTCCAGGTGCTCGACGAGCCGGGCCTGCTGGCGCTGCTCGGGGACTGACCGCGTTCAGGGCGCGGTCGCGAGGGCGCCGTCGTAGGCCGCGATCGCCTCGACGGCCCTGTCCTGGAGCTCATGGGCGCGCCAGTCGCCGACGTGGCTCATCAGCATCGAGAAGGCGAGCGTGTGCCCCTGCGCGGTGGTGCAGAGCCCCGAGAGGGCGCTGACGCCGTCGAGGGTCCCCGTCTTGCCGCGGCAGGCCCCGGCCGCGCGCGTCCCGCGCATGCGCCTGCGCAGGGTGCCGCTGCGGCCGGCGACCGCCAGGGAATCCTCGAAGGCGGCGGCGGCCGTCGAGCTGTGCATCGCGTCGAGCAGGCTCACCACCTGGCGCGGAGTGGTGCGGTCCGCGCGCGACAGCCCCGAGCCGTCGACGATCCTCGGCTGGATGCCCATGCGGCGCAGCTCGGCGGCGACCACCGCCACGCCCGCGGGCGTCGTCCCCCCGGCGCCGAAGGTCGCACCGAGGTCCTTCAGCAGCGTCTCGGCGTAGAAGTTGTCCGACGGGACGTTCGTCAGGGCGATCAGCTGCGCCATCGTCGGCGACCGCGCGTACGTGACGCTGCGCGCGCCGGCGGGCGTCACGCCGGTCCGCGCGCGCCCGGTGACGGTGATGCCGGCCGAGCGCAGCGCGTGCGCCAGATCACGCGCACCCGCGAGCCCGGGCCCCGCGCCCTTGGCGAAGCCGCGGTCGACGGTCAGCGCGCCGAGCACGCCGCCGACGTCGGAGTCCTGCGCCCAGCCGGTGCGCGGGCCCCCGCGGCGCAGGTCGAAGCGCGACTCGTCGCCGACGACGGCGCCGGTGACGTGGCGCACGCCGGCGCGCCGCACCGCCCGTGCCAGCCGCGCGATCGCCGCGTGGCTCAGCGTCGGGTCGCCGGCGCCGCGCAGGACGAGGTCTCCGTCCAGGCGCCCGCCGGCGTCGACGGGCCCGCTGCGCAGGACCGACGTGACCAGCCGGGCCTGCGGGCCGAAGCGCAGCAGCGCCGTCGAGGTCGTGAACAGCTTCTCGTTCGAGGCCGGGATGCGGGCCGCATCCGCGCGCGAGGCGTAGAGGACGGTCCGCGAGGTCAGATCCTCGACGATGGCGCCGCTGCCCGCTCCCGAGGTCGCGAGCGCCCCGGAGACGGTGCGCGCCAGCGTCGCCTGCGTCAGGGCGACGGCGGGCGCGGGCGCTGTGGTGAGCGTGAGCGCGCCGACGGCGGCGAGGAGCGCGCCCCCGCGGACGAGTGCGCCGGGGACGTGTCGCGGGCGTCCTGTCAGGCGCGGCACACGCCAACGGTAGCGGCCGCCGGCGTCGGTCACGCCGGTCCCCGGTACGGCCCGATGGCGCAATGGGCGGGTCGCATCACGCGACCGAACGTCCTCCCGCGGCGTAGACTGAGTAGTTGTATGGGCAAGGTGGTCAATCTCGACCAGGCCTCGCAGGGGCGCACGGGTGCTTCGGGCGCCCAGGCGGGTCCCCGGCGGCGCGCACGGAAGCGCTCCAAGACGGCGCTCGTCCTCGGCGGCGGCGGGTTCACCGGCGCCGTGTACGAGATCGGCGCGCTGCGCGCGCTGGACCTGCTGTCGGTCAACCGCACCGTCAACCAGTTCGACGTCTACGTCGGCACGAGCGCCGGGTCGTTCGTCGGCGCGCTGACGGCCAACGGCATCACGCCGGAGGAGATGATGCGGGTCGTGAACCGGCAGGTTCCGACGCCGTTCCGCGACATTGACGTCAGCACGGTGATGCGGCTCAACCTGCTCGGCTTCGCGCGCACCGGGGCGATGCTGCCCTGGCGCATCGCCAAGCTCGCGCGCGAGCTCGCCCCGCAGTGGAGGTCGATCTCGGCGATGGACGTCGTGCTCGGGCTCACCGAGGACCTGCCCTCCGGCCTCTACAGCGGCGCCGGCCTGGAGCACTACGTGCGCGAGGTGCTCTCGGATCCCGACCGCACGGACGACTTCCGCGCGCTCGAGAACGAGCTCTATCTCGCTTCGACGGACCTCGACACGTGCGAGCGGATCGTCTTCGGCGCCGACGGCTGGGACGACGTGCCGATCTCCACCGCGGTCAGCGCGTCAGCCGCGCTGCCGATGGTCTACAAGCCTGTCAAGGTCCACGACCGCGAGCTCATCGACGGCGGGATCATCTCGACGACGAACGTCGACATCGCGGTCCACGCGGGCGCCAAGCTCGTCATCGTCGTCAACCCGCTCGTCCCCTACGTGAACGACTTCACGAAGGAGATCTCGACGCCCTTCGGCTCGCGCGTGCGCCACGTGAGCGACATGGGCTTCGCGCAGATCGGCTACCAGACCTTCAAGCTGCTCGCCTACCAGCGCCTGCACGAGATGGCGCGCCACTGGGAGCAGAAGTACCCGGACGTCGACATCCTGCTGATCGAGCCCGAGCCCGACGACGAGCTGATGTTCCAGACGTCGATCATGGACTTCACGAAGCGCATCGACATCGCGCGCCACGGGTTCCAGTCGGTCACGCTGAAGCTCGCCGAGGACTACGACGCCTACAAGGAGGTCCTCGAGCGCCACGGCATCGAGATCTCGGCCACGCGCGTCAACAAGGTCGTCAAGCACGTCACCCGCGAGAAGGAGAAGACGCGGGCCTGGCGGCGCATCCTGGAGCAGACGACCACGACGTTGCTCAGGCAGAGTGACGCCGACGACCCGGTCCGCCCGGAGGGCGGTCGAGTCGCGAGGTGACCTCGCCAACTCGATCCGTCCGAAGGACGGTCGAGTTGTGCGAAACCCCTATTTCCCGGCCCCCACCAGTGCCGCCGTCCCGGCGCGCAGGAATGCCAGCGCCTCGTCCAGCTGGTCGAGCGCCTGGTCGTGATCGGCGGGGCGGCCGTCGTCGCCGTCGCGCATGCACCACAGCGCGGCGACCGCCGCTGCGGCGACCATCCGGGGCCGCAGCGTGGCGGGCTCGTCGCCGAGGTCCGTGGCGACGGCGGAGGCGAGCAGGTCCTCGAAGCGGCCCATGAGGCGGCGCTCGCGTGCCTGCAGGCTGTCGTTGGCGGCGACGATGTCGCGCAGCGTCTGCTCGCGGTCGTCGGCGGGGTGGAGCCCGTCGCTCATGACCTCGTCGATCCAGCGGCGCAGCGCGTCGAAGGTCGACTCCCCGGAAGGCCGCTCGCGCAGGTGCGCGTCGAGCTCGTCGAACATCTGGTCGGCGTCGCCGAACAGCACGTCCTCCTTGGAGGGGTAGTAGGCGAAGAACGTGCGCGGCGCGATGTCCGCGGCGCGCGCGATGTCCGCGACGGTCGTCGCCTGGTAGCCGCGCTCGGCGATCAGGGCGATCGCGGCGTCCTCGATCGCCTTGCGCGTGCGCTCCTTCTTGACCTCTCGCAGACCCATGGGACGACGTCACGGTAACAGATGCATTCGACGCAAACCTGCGCACGCTGCAAGTTTGCGCTGAGTGTGTATTCTGTTGCGCCATGCGCCGACTCGCCCAGTGGTCCCACGATCATCGCCGCCGCGTCTACGCCCTCTGGCTGGTCGCGATCGTCGCGGCCGCCGCGCTCGCCGGCGGCGCCGGCGGCAGCTTCTCGAGCGACTTCCACCTGAAGGGCGCCGAGTCCCAGCGTGCGCTCGACCTGCTCAAGCAGCGCTTCCCCCAGCAGGCGGGCGACGCCAGCCAGATCGTCTTCCGCGCGAACACGGGCACCCTGCGCGACCCGGCGCAGCGCGCGCAGGTCGAGCGCGTGGTGCGCAGCGTGCAGGGCCTGCCGAGCGTCATCGGCGTGCAGAGCCCGTACGCCGGCACCGGCGCGGCGATCAGCCGCGACGGCCGCACCGCATTCGCCACCGTCGCCTTCGACAAGACGGCGAACGACCTCAAGCGGGCCGACGTCGAGCGGGTGGTGAAGACCGCGCGGGGCGGCGCGACCAGCGCGCTGCAGGTCAACCTCGGTGGTCAGGCGATCCAGCAGGCCCAGCGCCCGCAGCAGTCGGCCGCCGAGGGCATCGGCGTGCTCGTCGCGATCGTCGTGCTGATCTTCGTGCTCGGCTCGGTGGGGGCGATGACGCTGCCGCTGATCGTCGCGTTCTCCGCGATCATCCTCGCAACCCTGCTCGTCACCGCCGCGTCCGCGGTGGTCGCGATCGCGGACTTCGCGCCGCAGCTGGCGGTGATGATCGCGCTCGGCGTCGGGATCGACTACGCGCTGCTGATCATCAACCGCTTCCGCGGCGAACGCGCGCGCGGCGCCGGCGTGCGCGCTGCGACCCTGACCTCCATGGACACCGCGGGACGCTCGGTGCTGTTCGCGGGCACGACCGTCGTGATCGCGCTGCTCGGCATGCTCGTCCTCGGCATCCGCTTCCTCAACGGTCCGGCGATCGCCGCGGCGCTCGCCGTCCTGCTGACGATGGTCGGCTCGCTGACGCTGCTCCCGGCGCTGCTGGGCTCGTGGGGGCACCGCATCAAGCCCGCGTCGCTGCCCGACCTCGACGCCGAACCCCGCGGCTGGGCGCGTCTGGCCCGCGCCGTCGAGCGTCGCCCGGTCGCGTTCGCCGCGGGTGCGCTGATCCTGCTGCTGCTCGTCGCCTCGCCGGCGCTCGGCATGAATCTCGGCTTCGGCGACGCCGGCAACGATTCGCCGACGAAGACGACGAGGGTCGCCTACGACCAGCTCTCTGAGGGCTTCGGCCCCGGCTTCAACGGCCCGTTCCTCGTCGTCGCCGAACTGCCGCGCAGCGCCGGCGGTCAGGCGGCGCTTGCCCGGCTGGGCAGCGCGCTGCGGGCCGAGCACGGCGTGGCCGCCGTCAGTCCGGCACGACTGAACGCGGCACGGGACACCGCGACCCTCGAGCTGTTCCCGACGAGCAAGCCGCAGGACCAGGCGACGCAGGACCTGCTCGCGCGGCTGCGCGACCACGTCGTGCCCCCCGTCGCGAGGGCCGAGCACCTGCAGGTCAGCATCGGCGGCGCGACCGCCACCCAGGTCGATCTCAGCTCGGCGCTGTCGGCCAAGCTGCCGGCGTTCGTGCTGATCGTCGTCGGCCTGTCGCTGCTGCTGCTGGCCGTCGTCTTCCGCTCGGTCCTGATCCCGCTGAAGGCCGGCTTCCTCAACGTGCTGTCCATCGGTGCGGCGCTCGGCGTCATCACCTTCGTCTTCCAGGAGGGGCACCTCGGCTCGCTGATCGGCGTCGACAGCACGGGCCCGATCGAGTCGTTCTTCCCGGTGTTCCTGTTCGCGATCGTGTTCGGCCTGTCGATGGACTACGAGGTCTTCCTCGTCACGCGCATGCACGAGGAGTGGGAGCGCACGCGCGACTCGCACTACGCCGTGCGCCACGGCCTCGCGCTGACCGGCCGCGTCATCACTGCGGCGGCGATCATCATGATCAGCGTCTTCGCCTCGTTCATGCTGGGCGACGACCGCGTGATCAAGCTCTTCGGGCTCGGGCTCGCCTCGGCGGTCTTCTTCGACGCCTTCGTGATCCGCCTCTTCCTCGTCCCATCGCTGATGTACCTGCTGGGCGAGCGAGCCTGGTGGCTGCCCGGGGCGATCGACCGGCGCCTGCCGCGGCTGTCGATCGAGGGGCCGGAGACGCCGGCGGCCGAGCCGTCCTCGAGTTAGGCCGGCATCATCCCGTGGGCGACGGGCTCACGCTGCTCGTCTGCTCCGCCGATCAGAGCGGCTCCGGGGCCTCGAGGCGCTCCGGCTATGCGGCTTTCAGCTCGTTCTCGGCGTGCAGCCAGTTGTGCAGCGGATCGCTCGCTTCGGACTCCTGCGCGATGTAGTACGCGCGCGTGGCGATCTCCTCGTGCGTCGGCGTGCCCTTCTTGGGCCTGCGCCTGCTCGTGGTGCGCTTGGCGCGCGTCGGCGCCTTGGCGGCGACCTTCTCGGTGTGCTTCTCGGCCATCACGTCCCTCCAACCGGTCGACGATTCGACTACGTGCTTTCGGCGGGTTGCCGTGGACTCCTTCGCGGTTCTGGCTGATCGGCGGTCGAAACCGCATCCGGAGCGGCCGCGGCATTCCCGGTCAGACGTGTTGAGAAGGGCAACTAGATGAGTGATTCCACGCCGGCGTGGATGCAGGAGGGGTGATTCGCGGATGACGGGCGTGGCACGGCGCTCGTGAGGCGTGCCAGGAGGCACGTCCGCGAGCGGCGGGACGCGAGCCGTCGCCGCGAGGCGCCGCTGCTGCGCCGCGGTGTCGTGGAATCATTCATCTAGGCCGGCGCCTGCGTGAGCGCGCCGGTCAGCGCGCGCAGGAACCGGTCGGTCGCCGCGCCGTCGTGGATCGAGGCGCGGACATGGCGCGGGTCGCCGAGCGGGCCGCCGGCGCGGACGATGACGTTCGCGCGGGCCAGGCGGTTGGCGAGCTCGGCACCGTCCATCGTCGTCGGCGCGAGCCACAGGACGTTGGCCTGGCTCGAGGTGACTTCGACCGGGAGTTCGTGCAGCGCATCGAGCAGGCGCACGCGCTCGGCGGCGACGCGCCTCACGCGGCGCTCGATCGCGCGCGAGCCGTGGCGCACCGCCTCCAGCACCCCGGCCTGGGCGAGCTCGCCGATCCCCAGCGGCGGGCCGATCTCGGTCAGCAGGTCCTCGGCGCCCGGGCCGCCGATCGCGTAACCGCAGCGCAGCCCCGCCAGACCCCAGGCCTTGGAGAAGCTGCGGAACACGACGAGCCGCGGATGCTGCTCGCAGAGCGCCAGCGCGTCGTCGAGGCCCTCCTCGTCGACGAACTCGCGCAGCGCCTCGTCGAGCAGCACGACGACCCGCTCGGGAAGCGCATCGAGCAGGCGGCGGATCTCCGACACCGGCAGGAGCTCGCCGGTCGGGTCGTTCGGGTTGCAGAGCGCGACGATCCGCGTGCGCTCGTTGACGGCGGTGAGCAGCGCGTCGACGCCGAAGCCGTGGACCGGGACGGCGGCGCCGCGCGCCTGGCGGGCCATGACGGGGTAGAGCGGGTAGGAGGGCCACGGGGTGAGCAGCTCGTCGCCGGGCTCCATCAGCGCGTGGGCCGCGGAGGTCAGCAGCTGCGAGGCGCCGTCGCCGAGCACGATGCGCTCCGGCGTCACGTCCCGGTGATGGGCGAGCTCGGCGCGCAGCTCGTGCGAGCCCTCCATGTAGCGGTGCAGGCCGCTGCGCGCGGTGAACGTGATCGCGTTGACGACCGCCGAGGGCGGGTAGTCCGGCCAGGTGGTGCGCGAGAGGTCGAGCGCGTCGACGACGGCGAGCGCCTTGCGGCGCCGCTCGTCGGCGTCCTCGCGCAGCTTGGCGCTGACCTCCTCGTCGGTCATCTCCTCGAACTGCCTGTAGTGGTCGAGCAGACCCATCAGCTCACGAGGGCGGCGGGTTGAGCGACTGCGCGAGGCCGCCGCCGAAGATGAGCCACAGCGAGAACAGCGTCGAGCCGACGATCGCCGTGTAGAGGAAGACGCGTCCGATCACGCCGTTGCGCTGGTCGACGCCGGCGGCGCGGCGAACGAGGATCCACGCGCGGTCGAGCTGCTTGAGGACGACGAGCGCGCCCATCAGGGTCAGCAGGATCCCGACGAACGCGACGACGAGCGCGAAGAAGATGTGGTTTACGAGGAACGGGATGTGCGAGACGATCCACAGCCAGCCGACCGGGATCGGGCCCCAGAAGAGCAGGTTGACGAAGACCATCGCCGCCAGGATCAGCCCGGCGAGCAGCGCGTCGCGCCGGCGTCGGCGCGCGTCGGCGACCACCGGCTCCTCGCGGTAGTGCACCGGCTTCGTGCCGGGACGGCGACCGACGAAGAGGCCGCCGTTGTCGGTGGGGTCCGTCCGCACGGGAGAAAGAGTACGGCTCCGGCGCTGCGCGTCCGCGCCGGAGCCGACGAGTCGGTTCGGAGCGCCTAGCCGCCGTAGAGGGCGTCGAAGTCGGGGGCGTACTTCTCGTTGACCACGTTGCGCTTGACCTTCAGCGTCGGCGTGAGCTCGCCGGTCTCCTGTGAGAGGTCGTGGTCGAGGATGAAGAACTTCTTGACCTGCTCGACCTGCGCGTACTTCTCATTGGCGCGGTCGAGCTCGGCCTGGACGAGCGCGATCACCTGGGGGTCGTGGGCCAGCGCGGCCGGCGAGGTGTCCTCGATGCCGTGCTCCTTCGCCCAGGGGACCATCTCCTCCTCGTCGAGCGTGATCAGCATGACGGGGAACGGGCGGCGATCGCCGTGCATCACGGCCTGCGAGACCCAGCGCGTCTGCTTGAGGTCGTTCTCGAGGTTCGCGGGCGTCAGGTTCTTGCCGCCGGCGGTGATGATGATGTCCTTCTTGCGGCCCGTGATGTAGACGTAGCCGTCCTCATCGACGCGCCCGACGTCGCCTGTGTGCAGCCAGCCCTCGGTGATCGAGCCGAAGCTCGCATCGTCGTTCTTCCAGTAGCCGCCGAAGATGTTGGCGCCCTTGATGAGGATCTCGCCGTCGTCGGCGATCTGCACCTCGACGCCCGGCAGCGGCCGTCCGACCGACCCGAAGCGGTGGTTCTGCGGGGTCGACGTCGTGGCGACCGTGGCCGTCTCGGTCATCCCGTAGCCCTCCATGACCGGCACGCCCGCGCCGTAGAAGAACTCGAGGATCTCCTGGGAGATCGGGGCCGCGCCGGTGACCGCCTCGCGCAGGCGCCCGCCGAACAGGCTCTTGACGAAGTCGGCCTTGGCCTCGTAGGGGGCGAACTGCGCGCGCAACTCCTCCGGCACCGGCTCGCCCTGGCGCTCGAGGTCCTGGATGCGGCCGCCGATCTCGCGGATGGCGGTGACCTCCTCGGCCGGCAACTGCTGCTGGGCGAGGGTGAAGAGCTTCTCGAAGATGCGCGGCACCGACGGCAGGTAGGTCGGCTTGACCTCCATGATCTCCGGGACGACGAGTTTCGTGTCGCCCCCGTAGTAGGCGATCGTGGTGCCGGTGTCGACCGATGCGAGCTGGATCAGCAGGGCGAACGCGTGCGCGAGCGGGAGGAACAGGTAGACGAGGTCGTCGCCGCCGGAGAGGAGCCCGCGCTCGCCGACCATCTCCAGCACGGAGTGGTAGTTGTCGTGCGAGAGCACGCAGCCCTTCGGCGGGCCCGTCGTGCCCGAGGTGTAGATGAACGTGTACGGGTCGCTGGGCGCGACCGCCTCGTAGCGCGCCTCGAGCTCACCGGCGTCGCGCTCGCGCCCGCGGCCGCGGACCTCGTCGAGCGTGACCGCGTCGGCGATGTCGCCGGCGTCGTCGATCACCACGAGGAAGCGCAGGTTCGGCAGCGCGTCGCGGACCTCGAGGATCTTTGCGAGCTGGCCCGCGTCCTCGCAGATGACGCCGACCGACTCGGAGTCGCCGGCGACCCACTCGCACTCGGCGGGCGAGTTGGACGGGTAGATCGGCACCACGACCGCGCCGGTCGCGCTGATCCCGAACGAGCAGGACGACCACTCGGGGCGCGTGTTGGCCAGCAGCGAGACGCGTTCGCCGGCCTGCAGGCCCAGGTCGATCAGGCCGCGCCCGATCTCCGAGACGATCTCACCGGTCTCGGCGAAGCTGACGTCGACCCAGACGTCGCCGACCTTGTGGCGCGCTGCGATGCGATCGCCATAGGCCTCTGCCGCACGGGGCATGAGGTCCGCAATCGTCTTCGACCCTGCGGTCGGGGTCGTGCCAGCCTCCATCGAACATCTCCTCCTTGGGGACCCGAGGAGACCGATTCTATGCGCGCATGGCGATCAACGCCAGCGCATGTGCGCCGGGTCCTGCGGCGGTCTGCGCGCGGCTACGACGCCTGCGCCTGCACCTGCCCCATCATGCTCTGCTGCGGGCTGGCGACGCTCGCCAGGAACAGCGTCTTGTCGATGCGGCCCTGGAAGATCGGGACACCGAGCTCCATGCACTTTGAGATGACCTCGCGGCGCTCGAGACCGGACTCGCGAGCGAGCTCGGTGGGCGTCAGGTGATTTGCCATCGGAGCGTTCCTCCTACGGTCGGGGAGTGCCTGTAACGCCACGGCAACATATCGCGCTTCGCGGACGTCGTGGAGACATCTCCCTGAAAGGGTCCGATCTGCCGAGCAGATCGGAAAACACGCCCGCGGAGCGGGCGCACGCCCGCCGCCGGGCGCGGTCGGAATGCTCAGATCGGGTTCGGCACGTCGATCCACACGTGCTCGATCCCGAAGCGCTCGGCGAGCAGCGATCCGAGGCGCCGCACGCCATGCGTCTCGGTCGCGTAGTGCCCCGCGGCGAGGAAGTGGATGCCCGCGTCCTGCGCCTGGTTCATCACGCGCTCGATGGGCTCGCCGGTGAGGAAGGCGTCCAGCCTCGCGTCGATCGCGTCGGCGAGGTAGGGCGACCCGCCGCCCGAGACGATGCCGATGCTGCGCACGCGTTCCGGGCCCGCGGTGAACGCGATCGGCTCGCGCCCGCCGGTC
>DATCDC010000011.1:0-35191 GCA_036510915.1 Solirubrobacteraceae bacterium
GTCGCTGAGGCCCCGGCCACCGAGGAGCCCGTCGCCGAGGAGCCCGTCGCCAACGAGCCCGAGGTCGAGGAGACCCCGCGCGTCAAGCCGGCCATCCCCGGCGCCGACCTCGAGGTCGACATCGTCGTGGAGGGTGAGGACCCCCTTTCGCGCGGCGAGTACGACGAGGACGGCGAGCTCGTCACCGGCGAGGACGAGGAAGAGGTCGAGGACCAGCCGATCGCCGCGGTCATCGAGCTTGCCGCCGACGCGCGCTACCGCGCGACCGGCAAGCGCAAGACGGCCGTCGCGCGCGTCATCCTGAAGCCCGGCACGGGCCAGTACAGCATCAACGGCAAGTCGCTCGACGAGTACTTCCCGCGTCCCGCGCTGCAGCGGATCATCCGCCAGCCGCTCGAGACGGTCGGGTACGAGGAGCGCATGGACGTCATCGCCCGCATGCACGGCGGCGGCGTCTCCGCACAGTCGGGCGCGCTGCGCCACGGCATCTCCAAGGCGCTGCTCGAGGCCGACCCGAGCCTGCGCGGCGAGCTCAAGCGCCGCGGCTTCCTGACGCGCGACGCGCGCGCCAAGGAGCGCAAGAAGGCCGGGCTCAAGAAGGCCCGCAAGCGGCCGCAGTTCAGCAAGCGCTGACGGCGACGCGGCCCGGCGGATGGCCCGCAAGCTGTTCGGCACCGACGGCGTCCGTGGCGTCGCCGGCGAGAAGCTGAGCGCGGAGCTCGCGCTCGCCCTCGGCCGGGCGACCACCGAGCAGGCCGCGGCGGCGCGCCCGCAGGTCCTCGTGATCCGCGACACGCGCGAGTCCGGCGAGATGCTCGAGGCCGCTCTGGCGGCCGGCGTGACGGCCGCGGGCGGCGACGTCCTGCTCGGCGGCGTGCTGCCGACGCCCGCTGCGCCGCTGCTCATCGGGCAGTACGGCTTCGACCTGGCGGCCGTCGTCTCCGCCTCGCACAACCCGTTCCACGACAACGGCATCAAGTTCTTCGGCGCCGACGGCTTCAAGCTCTCCGACGATGCCGAGCACGAGATCGAGGCGCGCCTGGAGGCGGGCTTCCCGGTCCGCACGGACGTCGGCCGCGTGCGCGTCCTGCACGGCACCCGGGAGGACTACCTGCGGGCGCTCGAGATCCGCTTCGCGGACCTGGACCTGACTGGCCTCGACGTCCTGCTGGACTGCGCGCATGGCGCCACCTACCGGGTCGGCCCGGAGATCTTCCGCCGCCTGGGGGCCACGGTCGCCACGATCGGGACCGAGCCCGACGGGCGCAACATCAACGACAAGGTCGGCTCGACCCACGTCGAGGCGCTCGCCCGCGCGGTCGTCGCCGGCGGCCACGACGTCGGCTTCGCCTTCGACGGCGACGGTGATCGCGTGCTCGCTGCCGACCGCGAGGGCGCGGTCGTCGACGGCGACGAGCTGATCGCGCTGGCGGCGCTGCACCTGCGCGCCGCAGACCGCCTGGCCGGCGGGGGCGTGGTCGTCACGGTGATGACGAACTACGGCTTCCACGGCGCGATGCGCGACGCCGGGGTCGAGGTCGCCACCACGAGCGTGGGGGACCGCTACGTGCTCGAGCAGCTGCGCGCGCGCGGCTGGACCCTCGGCGGCGAGCAGTCCGGCCACATCATCGACATGGGCTTCGCCCCCTCCGGCGACGGCATCGCGAGCGCCCTGCTGACGCTCGAGGCGCTCGCCGGCGGCGACCTTGCGCAGCGCTCGGCGATGCGCAAACTGCCGCAGACCCTGGTCAACGTGCGCGTCGCCGACAAGGACGTGGCGCTGGCGGCCGCGGCGGCCTCGGCCGAGGCCGAGAACGCGGCGCTCGAGGGTCGCGGGCGCGTGCTCGTGCGCGCCAGCGGGACCGAGCAGCTGGTGCGCGTGATGGTCGAGGCGCCGACCGCGGACGAGTGCGAGCAGGTCTGCGGGCGTCTCGTGGCGCTCGTCGCGTCCGCAGCCTGACGCCCGGATACCGGGCGCCGGAGCACTAGCCTCTGCGGTCTATGTGCGGCATCGTCGGCTACGTCGGGGCTCGTCCAGCGCAGGAGCTGCTGCTGGCAGGGCTCACCAAACTCGAGTACCGCGGCTACGACTCGGCCGGCGTGTCCGTCATGGGCGCCGACGCGATCGAGTCCGTGCGCGCGGTCGGCAACCTCGTCCAGCTGCGCGAGGCGATCGAGCGCCAGCAGTCTGCGGACGGGAACGGCGCCGTGCTCGCGCGCGAGGCGACGATCGGGATCGGGCACACGCGCTGGGCGACGCACGGCCGGGTCAACGAGCAGAACGCCCACCCGCACTTCGACACCGACGACCGCGTCCACGTCGTCGTCAACGGCATCGTCGAGAACTATCTCGTCCTGCGCGAGCGGCTCAAGGCCGGTGGCGCCGTCTTCACCTCCGACACCGACGCGGAGGTCATCGCCCACCTGATCGCCGACCACGACGAGGGCGACCTCGTCGAGGCCGTGCGCCGCGCCTACAACGACCTCGACGGCCACTTCGCGTTCGTGGCGATGAGCCAGGCGGCGCCCGGCCGCCTCGTCGGGGCCCGCAAGGAGTGCCCGCTGATCGTCGGCGTCGGCGACGGCGAGACGTTCCTCGCCTCCGCCGTCCCCGCGTTCCTCTCCGAGACGCGGCGCGTGCAGTACGTCGAGAACGGCGAGATCGTGGCCGTCGCCGCCGACGGCACGGCGTTCATCACGCCCGCGGGCGACCCGATCGATCGCCAGATCTCGCTGGTCGACTGGGACGAGGACACCGCCGAGAAGGGCGGCTACGAGACGTTCATGCTCAAGGAGATCCACGACCAGGCGGACGCGATCGCCGAGACGATCGCCGACCGCACGGTCCGTGAGGACGGGGTGGACCTCGACGACGAGGGCGCCCTCTCCGACGAGGTGCTGCAGGGTGCGCGGCGCATCGTGATCGTCGCCTGCGGCACCTCCTACCACGCGGGCCTCATCGGCCGGTACGCGATCGAGGAGTACGCGCGCGTGCCCGTCGAGGTCGAGATCGCCTCCGAGTACCGCTACCGCAACCCGATCGTCGGGCCGGGCGACCTCGTGATCGGCATCACGCAGTCCGGCGAGACCGCCGACACGCTCGCCGCGATGCGGATCGCACAGGAGCGCGGAGCGACCGTGTTGGCCGTGACGAACATCATGGGCTCGCAGGCCACGCGCGATGCCGACGGCGTGCTCTACACGCGCGCCGGGCTGGAGGTGTCGGTCGCCGCGACGAAGACGTTCGTCTGCCAGGTCGCCGTCATGTACCTGCTGGCGCTGCGCCTGGCCGAGCTCCACGGCAGGATGGAGACCAAACGCCGCGCGCTGCTCGTGCGCGAGCTCAAGAGCATGCCGCGGCTGATCGACGAGTTGCTGGAGACCGTCGACCCCGTCGTCGACGCGATCGCCGACCAGCACTGGCGCGCGGGCTTCTTCCTCTATCTCGGGCGCCACGCGGGCGTCGCCGTCGCCGACGAGGGCGCGCTGAAGCTCAAGGAGGTCGCCTACATCTCGACGGACGCCTACGCGGCGGGCGAGATGAAGCACGGGCCGATCGCGCTGCTGAGCGAGAGCACCCCGGTCGTCACCGTGGCGACCGACTCGCCGCTGCTCGACAAGGTGATCTCGAACATGCAGGAGGTGCGCGCCCGCGGCGCCCACGTGATCGCGGTGGCCACCGAGGGCAACCCGACGATCGCCGAGCACGCCGAGTCCGTCGTGTCGATCCCTGCGACGGACTGGACGCTCCAGCCGCTGCTCGCGGTGATCCCGCTGCAGCTGCTCGCCTACCGGATCGCGCGGCTGCGCGGCCTCAACGTCGACCAGCCGCGCAACCTGGCGAAGACCGTCACGGTCGAGTAGCGCGCGTGCACGGCGTCGGCCTGGACCTGGTGGAGATCGAGCGCATCGAGCGCGCGCTCGAGCGGCGCCCACGCCTGGCCGAGCGCCTCTTCTGCGCGCAGGAGCGCGCCTACGCCGCCACGCGCGCACGCCCCGGCCAGCACCTCGCCGCGCGCTTCTGCGCCAAGGAGGCGGCGACGAAGGCGCTGGGCCTGGACGTCCTGCGGCCGCTGGAGATCGAGGTGGTGCACGGCCCGGGCGGCGCCCCGTCGGTCGTCCTGCACGGCGCAGCGGCCGCGCGCGCCGCGCAGCTCGGCGTCGAGCTGCACCTGTCGCTGACCCACTCGCGCGAGACCGCCGGCGCGGTCGTGGTGGCCGCGTGAGCCGGCCGCTTCGCTGGCTGCGGGCGCTGCCCGGCGCAGAGGCCTCGCGTGAGGCCGATCGCCACGCGATCGAGGACCTGCACATCGCCTCGCTCGATCTCATGGAGCGCGCCTCCGAGGGGCTCGCCGCGCTCGTCGGGGAGGTCGCGCCCGACGGGGTCGTCGCCGTCGCCTGCGGCGGTGGCAACAACGGCGGCGACGGCTACGCGGCGGCCCGCCTGCTGCGCGCGGCCTGGCGCGAGGTCCGCGTGCTGGCCGCCGTGCCCGTCGAGCGGCTCGGCGGCGACGCTCGCGTGCAGGTCGATCGCCTGCCGGGCGAGCCGCCGCGCCCGTTCACCCCGGAGGGTCTCGACGGGGCGACGGTCATCGTCGATGCGCTGCTCGGGACCGGCTTCTCCGGCGTGCCGCGCGGCGCCGTGGGCGACGCGATCGCCGCAATCGAGGCAGCGGGCATCCCGGTCGTCGCCACCGACGTGCCCAGCGGGGTCGACGCGTCGACCGGTGAGGTCGCCGGCGCGGCCGTCCGCGCCGTCGCCACCGCGACCTTCCACGCCCCGAAGCCGGGCCTGTGTATCAACCCCGGGAAGGCCCGCTCCGGCCGCGTGCGGGTCATCGACATCGGGATCCCCGCCCGCGCGGCCGCCGAGGCGGTCGGCCCGGGGGCGATCGGGCTGATCGACGACGATCTGCTGCTCGCGCTGCTGCCCGCGCGCGCGGTCGGCTGGACGAAGTTCACCAGCGGGCACGTGCTGGTCGCAGGCGGCTCGCGCGGCCTCACGGGCGCCGTCGTCCTCGCGAGCGAGGCGGCGATGCGCGCCGGCGCGGGCTATGTCAGCGCGTGCGTGCCCGGCTCGCAGCAGGCGGTCGTGGCGGCGCACCTCGTCGAGGTGATGCAGCTCGCGCTGGTCGAGGAGGACGGGGGCCACAGTCCCGACGGCGTCGCCGCGGTCCTGGAGGAGGCCGCGCGCCGTGGCGGAGCGCTCGTCCTCGGGCCGGGGCTCGGGCGCACGGCCGGTGCGCAGGCGTTCGCACGCGACCTGGCGGCCGGCGCGCAGCTCCCGCTGCTGCTCGACGCCGACGGGCTCAACGCCCACGCGGGCCACCTGGAGGCGCTCGCCGGGCGCGGCGCCCCGACCGTCCTGACCCCGCACGCCGGCGAGCTCGGCCGGCTGCTGGGCGTGCCGTCCGCCGACGTCGAGGCGCGGCGCCTGGAGCACGTGCGCCGCGCGGCGCAGGTGAGCGGTGCGGTCGTCGTGCTCAAGGGCGACGACACGCTCGTCGCCCGGCCCGACGGGACGGTCGCCGTCAGCCCGGGGGCGACCCCGGCGCTGGCGACCGCCGGCACGGGGGACGTGCTCAGCGGCGTCACCGGCGCGCTGCTCGCGCGCGGGATCGAGCCCTTCACCGCCGCCTGCGCGGCGGTGCGCCTGCACGCCCGCGCGGGGGTGCGCGCCGCCGCCGAGGTCGGGGCCGACGGCGTGATCGCGCGCGACGTCATCGCGGCGCTCCCCGGCGCACGCCCCTGACGGGGGCGCAGGGTAGGCTCAGGGCGATGAGCACTGGGGCCGGGGACCGGGACCTGCGGTGACGGTCCGCGCCCTCGCAGCGGTCAACGTCGCCGCCATCGAGCGCAATGTCGCGCGCCTGCGCGGCGCGGCGCCGGGTGCTGCGCTCTGCGCCGTCGTCAAGGCCGACGGGTACGGACACGGGGCCCCCGCGGCCGCCCGCGCGGCACAGGCCGGGGGCGCGACCTGGCTCGCGGTGGCGACCGCCCCGGAGGCCGCGAGCCTGCGGGTCGCGGGCATCGACGGCCCGCTGCTCGTGCTGGGCGCCCTCAGCGACGAGGAGCTGCCCGTGGCGCTCGGCGCCGGCGCCGACGTCGTCGCCTGGCGCGAGCGCTTCGTCGAGCGGGTGGCGGCGCTCGGCGGCGGCCGCGTCCACGCCAAGCTCGACACCGGGATGGGTCGCCTGGGCACGCGCGACCCGGCCGAGGCGACACGCGTCGCGGCCGTCGCGGCGGCCGCTCCCGGCACGACGCTCGCCGGCCTGATGACGCACTTCGCCACCGCCGACGAGCGCGGCGACCGGTTCTTCGACGAGCAGCTCGCGCGCTTTGCGGCGTGGGCGCTGCCGTTGCGCGAGGCCCACCCGCAGGCGCTGCTGCACGCGGCCAACAGCGCGGCGACGCTGCGCGACGCCGCGGCGCACTTCGACCTCGTCCGCCCGGGGATCGCGATCTACGGGATGGACCCGTTCGGTGAGGATCCGGCGGCCCACGGCCTCGAGCCCGTGCTCGAGCTGCGCTCCTACGTCGCGGAGGTCAAGCCGTGCGCTGCGGGGGAGAGCACCGGCTACGGGCGGCGCTTCATCGCGTCGGCCGCGACGACGATCGCGACGGTGCCGATCGGCTACGGCGATGGCTGGCGGCGCGGCCTGACGAACGCCGCGGAGGTCCTCGTCGGCGGGCGGCGCTTCCCGCTCGTGGGGACCGTGAGCATGGACAACGTGACGCTCGACCTGGGCCCCGACGGCAGCGGCGTCGCGGTGGGGGACGACGCGGTCCTGATCGGCGTGCAGGGGACCGAGCGGATCCTCGCCGAGACGATCGCCGAGCGGCTCGCGACGATCAACTACGAGGTGACGTGCGCGCTGACGGCCCGCGTCCCGCGCCGCCACCATCGCGACGGCGCGGACACGGAGCCCCGGTGAGCGCGGCGAGCGGACCTCTCGGGCTCGTCCGCCGCGCGCTCGAGGGCGAGCAGGCCTGGCTCGTCGGCGGGGCGGTGCGCGACCGCCTGCTCGGGCGCGCTGACCCCGCCGAGGCGCTGGACCTCGACGTCGTGGTCGCCGGCGACCCGGCCGCGGCGGCGCAGCGGATCCGCCGGGCCGGATCGCCCCCGGCGGCGGCCTTCGCGCTGTCGGACGCCTTCGGCGGGTGGCGCGTCGTCGGGCCCGGCCGGGCCTGGCAGGTCGACCTCACGCCGCTGCACGAGGGCGGCCTGGAGGCCGATCTGCGCGCGCGCGACCTGACGGTCAACGCGATCGCCGAGCCGCTCGGCGGCGGCGAGCTCGTCGATCCGACGGGCGGTGCGGCCGACCTCCTCGCGCGCCGCCTGCGCATGGTGGCGCCCGAGGCCTTCGCGGCCGATCCCCTGCGCGTCCTGCGGCTCGCACGCCTGGCGGTCGAGCTCGGCCTGGAGCCCGAGGAGGCGACGGTCGCGGCGGCGCGCGAGCGCGCGGGCGGCCTGAGCGCCGTCGCGGGCGAGCGCGTCTTCGGCGAGCTGCGGCGCATCGTCGACGCGGACGCGGCCCTCCGCGGGCTCGCGCTGCTCGACGACGCCGGCGCCACCGCGATCGTGCTGCCCGAGCTCGAGGCGCTGCGCGGCGTCGAGCAGACCGTCTACCACCATCGTGACGTCCACGGGCACACGCTCGAGGTCCTGGAGGAGACGATCGCGCTGCAGGCCGACCCGGGCGCGGCACTCGGCCCGGAGCGCGCGGCGGCGGCGGGCGCCCTGCTCGCCGAGCCGCTCGCCGACGGCCTGACGCGCGGCGGGGCGTTGCGCTGGGGGGCGCTGCTGCACGACATCGCCAAGCCGCGGACCCGCACCACGTTCGACGACGGGCGCGTCGGCTTCCCAGGGCACGACCGCGAGGGCGCCGCGATGGCGCGCGAGATCCTCACCCGCATGCGCGCGAGCGAGCGCCTGCGCGCGCACGTCGCCGCGCTGACGCGCCACCACCTGCGCCTCGGGTTCCTCGTGCACGAGCAGCCGCTCTCGCGACGCGCCGTGTACCGCTACCTCGTCGCCTGCGATCCGGTCGCCGCCGACGTCACGCTGCTCGGGATCGCCGACCGCCTCGCCACGCGCGGGCGCAAGGCCGACGAGGCGATCGCGCGGCACATGGAGCTCGCGCTGCCGATGCTCGACGCGGCGCTCGAGCAGCGGGTGGCCGCGCGGGACCAGGAGCCGCTCGTGCGCGGGGACGAGCTGGCGCGCGCGCTGGGGATCGAGCCCGGGCCGCAGCTCGGGGAGCTGCTTGCGGGCATCGAGGAGGCGCGCTACGCCGGGGAGGCGACGACGGCGGAGGAGGCCGTCGCCGAGGCGCGCCGCCTGCTCGACGAGCCCGGCTCAGCGGCCGGCTGACGGATCCGCGGCGATCCGCCGCACGACCGCATCGCAGAGGCGCACCGCGCCGACGACGGTGTCGTAGTCGACGTTCTCGGCGGTGTCGGTGGGCCAGTGGTAGTTCGCCGGCGCCTTGTAGCGGTTGATCGACCCGATCATCACCGTCGGATAGCCGCGCTTCAGCGCGAGCAGGCCGTCGGTCGCGTTGCGGAAGCGCAGACCGCGCACGAGCTCGACGCCGGCCTGCGTCGCACAGGCCGAGACGAGGTCCTTGAAGGCGGCGGGGTAGTCGCGCATCCGCAGCATGCCCTCGCCCTCGAGCTCCATCAGGCGGTCCGAGCCCACGGTGTCCAGGCAGACCACGTGCGTGCGCTCGACGGGGAGCAGGGGGAAGTGCCGGGCGGCGAACCCGTGCATGCCCTCCATGAACGACTCCTCCGAGCCGGTCGAGACGAGCAGGACGCGCAGCCCCCGCACCGGCTGCTCGCCCAGCATGCGCGCGAGCCCCACGATCGTGGCCACGCCGCTGAGGTTGTCGTTCCCGCCGGGGACCACGGAGCGCGAGCCGATCTCGGCCATCACGGCGGCCGTGCCCAGCGCCAGCGTCGCGCCCGCGCGGCGCAGCAGCCGCGAGCCGGTCAGCCCGCTGAGCGCGACGAGCAGCGGGCCGCCGAAGACCGGGAACATCACCGGGGGCGTCGTGTCCGAGCGCTCGAGCAGGTGCGGGAAGCGCTCACCGACGAACTCCGGCACCTGCGGGGCGAACAGCAGGCTCCAGTGGGCGGCGTCGTGGTGGGCGACGAAGACGACGATGTGCTCGGCGTCCGGATCGCCGCATTCCGCGACGACGTTCCAGGTCGGCCTGTGCGGCAGCAGCCGGCGAAACCAGAGCCGCCCGCCGGAGATGTCGTCGGCGACGCCGGCGGCGGCCAGCCCGCCGGCGAGCGCGCGCGTCAGGCGCCCCCCGCGCAGCCCGGCCAGGCCGGCGCCCAGCGTCATCAGTCCCAGCGGCCACCAGTAGGTTCCGTGGGCGCGCTCCTCGTCGACGCGCACCGCGCAGCCCTCGGCCTCGAGACGCTCGGCGATCCACTCGGCCGCGCGCCGCTCGCCCTCGGAGGCCGACGGGCGCTCGAACGAGGCGAGGTGGAAGACGGCCTCGCGCGCGACCTCGAGCAGCGCGGCGTCCGTGACGTGCGCGGAGGCGTCGCCCGCGGACTGTCGGGTGGCGGCGATGCGCGCAGCCTACCGGTGCGCGCCGCGCGCCATAGGCTTCAGGCATGCCAGCTCACGATCCGGACTGCCTGTTCTGCAAGATCCTCGACGGTGCGCTGCCGGCGCAGATCGTCGACGAGGACGAGCGCACCGTCGCGTTCATGGACATCAACCCGGCGACGCGCGGCCACGCGCTCGTCATCCCGCGCGACCACGGCGAGGACCTCTACTCGACCGCTCCGCAGGACGTCGCCGCCACCGCCGTCGCCGCCCAGCGCCTGGCGCTGCGGATCCGCGACCGTCTCGGCGCCGAGGGCGTCAACCTGCTCACCGCGTGCCGGCCGGCGGCCTGGCAGACGGTGTTCCACTACCACGTGCACGTGATCCCCCGGTACGCGGACGACCCGCTGCGGCTGCCGTGGATCCCGGGCGCGGGCGACATGGACGAGATCGCCGCGGCCGCCGCGAGGCTGCGTGGCGACGCATGAGCGCCCCGGTCCGCCTGGAGCCGCACGGGGCCCTGATGGTGCTGACGCTCGACGCGCCGCCGCTGAACCTCTTCGACGAGGCGATGATGGACGCGGTGCGCGCTGCGATCGCGACGGTGGCGCGCGAGCAGCCGCGCGGGCTCCTGATCCGCGCCGAGGGCCGCGTCGTCAGCGGCGGCGTCGACGTGCACCTGTTCGACGGGCTCAGTGCCGCGCAGGGCTCGCAGCTGTGGCGCGAGCTGCTCGACCTGATCCACGTCGTCGAGGAGCTGCCGCTGCCGACCGTCTTCGCCGCGCACGCCCTCTGCCTGACCGCCGCGTTCGAGCTGTCGCTCGCGTGCGACCTGCTGCTCGCGGCCGAATCGGCGCGCTTCGGGCTCGTCGAGACCGTCGTCGGTCTGACGCCGGCGATGGGCGGCACGCAGCGCATCGCCGAGCGCGCCGGGCCCGCCCGAGCGCGTGAGCTCGTGATGACCGGCGAGCTCTTCGACGCGGCGACGCTCGAGCGCTGGGGGGTCGTCAACCGCGTGCTCCCCGACGCGGGCTTCGACGACGCGGCCCGCAGCTTCGCGCTGCGCCTGGCGGAGGGGCCGACGCGCGCTCATGCGGCGACGAAGGCGATCGTGCGGGCGCAGAAGGAGGGCGGCGCGCGTGCCGCGGACGCGATCGTCCCGCAGGTGGCGGGCGACCTCTTCGCCACGGAGGACCTGCGCAACGCCGTGCGCTCGTTCCTCGCCGACGGCCCGGGCAACGCGACCTACGCGGGGCGCTGAGGATGGCGAGCGCGCAGAACGCGGGCGTCCACCTGCACTTCGACGACGCGGGGGAGGGGCCGCCGCTCCTGCTGATCATGGGCCTGGGCGGCAGCTCGGCCGCCTGGTACCGGCTGCTGCCGCACCTGCGCGGGCACGCCCGCGCGATCACCTTCGACAACCGTGGGACCGGCCAGTCCGACCGCATCCGGGGCCCGCTGGGCGTGACCGACATGGCGGCGGACGCGGTCGCCGTGCTCGATGCCGCGGGGGTCGAGCGCGCCGACGTGCTCGGCGTCTCGATGGGCGGCATGATCGCCCAGCACCTCGCGCTCGATCACCCCGACCGCGTGCGCTCGCTCGTGCTCGGCTGCACCACGGCGAACGCGCGCGCCGGGCTGCCCTCGTGGCGCCTGCTGTCCGCCGCGGCGCTGCGCGACATCGCGCCGGGCCGCGCGTTCGAGCTGCTCGCGCCCGCGCTGTACAGCGCGCACACGCGCGCCGGAGCGCCGGAACGCATCCGCGAGGACTTCGCGATGCGCGCCCGCGAGGCGACGCCCGCCGCGACGCTGATGGGGCAGATGCGGGCGATCTCCGCGCACGACACCCGTGCGCGCCTGGCCGAGCTCGACGGGCTCCGGGTGACGATCGTGCACGGCGAGGAGGATGCCCTGATCGCGCCCGCGCGCGGGCGGGAGCTGGCGCGCCTGATCCCGGGGGCGCGGCTTGTGCCGATCGCGGGCGCCGGCCACGTCATGCTCACCGACGCGGAGGACGCGGTCGTCGGCGCGCTGCTCGAGCACCTCGCGTCGTCGCAGCCGGTGGGCGTCTGAGACGGGAGCGCCGTTGCGTGCCCGAGCCGCGAATGCCGCTGTTCTACGCTTTGTACCAGAAAGCTGTATCTCGTACCGCAACAAATCACGGTCCGAGTGTGTTCAATGGACGTGATGCAACGACGCCTTCTGACGGCGGGCGCAGTCATCTGCGCCCTCGCCGCGATCCCCTCCCTCGCCTCTGCCGACGTCGTCGAGATCGGGAAGCTCGACCCCAACGTCAAGTCCAGCTGCCCCGGTCCGGTGCCCAAGTGCTACGCCTTCGTGCGTGCGACGGGCTACCAGGCGAAGGTCGGCACGACCCGCGGCCTGATGACCGTGCCCGCCGACGGGCGCATCGTCGCCTTCACGGTCGGCCTCGGCAAGCCGGGCCCCAAGCAGATCGACTTCTTCACCAACGGCACGAACAAGTTCGGCGCGCCGTCGGTCCAGATCACGATCCTCGACCCCAAGCGCAAGCTGCGCGCGCGCGCCGTCGCCCAGAGCGAGTCCTTCCCGGTCACGCCCTACTTCGGCACGGTCGTCCAGTTCCCGCTGACGAAGTCCGTCGCGGTCAAGAAGGGCCAGATCGTCGCGGTCACCAGCACGACCTGGGCCCCGATCCTCGCGACCGGCCTGGCCACGGACACCTCCTGGCGCGCCAGCCGCGCGAAGGGCTCGTGCTCGGACGTCGCGACCCAGACGGCCCAGATCCAGCCCAACCAGCTGACGCAGTACTACTGCATCTACCCGACCGCCCGCGTGAACTACAGCGCCACGCTGATCACGAACCCGGTCGCGCCGACGACGACACCCACCAAGACGACCCTGAAGCAGACGACGACGACGAAGAAGTAGTCCTCGCCCGCCGGCGCCTGTGACTCAGCAGGCGCCGGGGTTGTCCTGGCAGAACTTCGAGAACGCGCCGGCGCCGGCGTTCTGGTCGGGCGTCGCACCGCCCGGGTTCTGGGTGCTCGTCTGCGTGCCGCCGGTGCCGCCGGTGCCGGGGGGCGTCGTCGTCCCGCCCGTGGGGGCGGCGGTGCCGCCGGTGCTCGGCGTCGTCGTCCCGCTGGTGCCGCTCGAGGCGCCGCCGGTCGTGCCCGTCGACGTGGTGGTCGTCGGCGTCGTGGTGGTGGCCGACGTGCCCGTCCCGCTGCCCGAGCCGGCGAGCGTGTTCGCGTCGACCGGGGGCACGAGGGCCGGCGTGGTCGTCGGCACCTTGTCGTAGGGGCGGCTGTCGCCCCCGCACGCGGACAGCGCAAGGCTGCTCACGAGGGCCAGGGCACAACTCGGGACGACGAGCGCGCAGCGCATCGGTTCCAGAGTAACGGGCACTCAGGACGGCGGCGCCATACGGCGCCCACACGTCGGGCACTCGTTCAGGTCCTTCTGTGCCATCTGCCCGCACCAGTTGCAGAACCGGAGGTTCTCGACCGCCCAGGGCAGCCGCGATGCGGAGGGCGGGAGCGGGAGGACCTTGCCCACGATCTCCAGCTCCTCGCCCGTCTCCTGATCGCGATAGATCACGTCAGGCTGCGCTTCGAGCAGGAACTCCTGCCCGCTGGACGGGTTGCGGAGGCGGTAGAGCTGACCGGACGCCATGCGCGGATCGTACCGGGCGTCGCGGGCGCTCGTCGGCCCGGAGCGCCCGGGCGCCGGTTCTGAGGCAGGCGGGTGGCATCCGATCCGCCCGCCGATGTAGATTGCACCGCTCATGGGCAGGAAGTGCACGTTCAGTCATGTGGCGCGCGCGGCGGGGATCGCTGCGCTCGCAGCCACCGCCGTCGCCGTCTCGGGCTGCACCAACGCGGGCAGCGCCTCGACGTCCGACCCGATCGCCGGCAAGCAGCTGTTCGTCAAGAACTGCGGCTCCTGCCACACGCTGGCGCGCGCCGGCACGAAGGGGAACGTCGGGCCCAACCTCGACGACGCCTTCCGCGTGGCCCGCCAGGAGCGGTGGGGCGACGACTCGATCCGCGGCGTCGTGCTCGGCCAGATCGGCTACCCGGGCAAGGGCGGCGTGATGCCCGCGAACCTCGTGACCGGACAGGACGCCGAGGACGTCGCGGCCTACGTCTCCGCCGTCGTGGCCAAGCCCGGCCAGGACGCCGGCCTGCTCGCCACCGCCGTCAAGGCGGCCGGGACGGGCAAGCCCGCCGTCGAGAAGAACGGCGTGCTCTCGATCGCCGCCGATCCGGGCGGGCAGCTGGCCTACGTCTCCAAGACCGCGACGGCCACCGCCGGCCCGATCTCGATCGAGATGCCCAACCAGTCGGGGATCGACCACAACCTCGCGATCGAGGGCACCTCGATCAAGACGCCGATCATCAAGACCGGCGTTGGCAAGGCCACCGGGACGCTGAAGCCCGGAACGTACACCTACTTCTGCGAAGTCCCCGGGCACCGCCAGGCCGGCATGGTCGGCAAGCTGACGGTCAAGTAGCACCGCCCGCCCTCTGGGTCGTCAGCGACCGGCGTACGCCGGGAGCGGCAGGCGCACCGTGAACAGCCGCCCTGCCGCCACAGCAGCGGTGTAGAGGAACGGGCGCGGAGCCGTGCGCCGATCCTGAATCGGTCGCGACGGGGTGCGGTAGAACGCGTACGGCATGCCCGGCCGCATGGTGTTGCCGAATGTCCATGCGGGGGCCGCATCCTGGTATCCGAAGCTCGTGGTCACCGCGGCACCACTGTCCGAGACTCCGCCCCATTCGTAGCGGCGGCTGTTGAACCAGACCCGGTCGACGGTGAACCCTGCCGGCGGCGCGGCGACCATGCCCCAGAGTGTTCCCTGCCGGAAGCGCCACGTGCCGCCGTTGAGCAGGATCTCCGCCGTTCCCCCGCCGCCGCCGACATTCGAGGTTCGGGAGGGGATGACGCTGACGCGACGACCGACGGTCAGCGTGACGCGGACGGCGTCGGTGCGCTTCGCCGGACGCGGCACGACGAATGTCCGCGTGGCGCTGAGCGCCTGCGGCCCGACCTTCAGCACCGCGCTCGCGCGCGGCACGCACGAGGGACTGGTGAGCGAGCCGCCGGTGCACGGACCCACGCCGATCAGGAGCGGCTGCGGGCCGGCGAGGCTTGTCGCCGTGACCCGGACCGTGACGCGCATGCGCGTTCCCTGCGTGCGCGTCGCAACCTGGAAGCGCGCGACGCGCACGTGCTGCCTGGTTCCGGTGATGACGATGGTTCGCGCGAAGGTCCGGGGCAGACCCATCGCGCCGGCGGCCGCGGGCAGCGCGGCCGAGGCCAGAATCGCCGGAACGGCGGCGAGGACGACAGCACATCGCATGGTGCTCATACCGGTGGAACACCGCACGCGGGCCGACGTTGCCCGTAGTACGCCGCAGATCAGCTCCTCCTCGCCCCGATCGACCTCAGCGGTGCTTGGCTGCGCAGGGCCGCACAGGGCTATCCAGGGCGTGCCGGGCGCCTACAGCGCCCGCGCGAGCAGCACGGCGACCACGATCACCGCGCAGACCGCCGCGACCCACAGCAGGAACCGGAAGGCCTCCGGCTCGGAGCGGAACGGATTGAGCACGACGCGGGGGCGATCAGAGGATGTAGATCGTCGTGAAGACGATGATCCACATCGCGTCGACGAAGTGCCAGTAGATCCCCGGCACCTCGAGGCCCTTGTGGTGGTCGGGCCCGACCCTGCCCTTGAAGATCCGCACCGCGGACATGAGCAGCAGCAGCAGGCCGATGACGACATGCGCCCCGTGCAGGCCGGTGAGGCCGAAGAAGATCGATGCCGACGCGTTCGTCGTCGGCTTGAAGCCCAGGCTCAGGTACTCGTTGATCTGGACGAACAGGAACGTCGCGCCGAGCAGGAACGTCGTGACGATCCCGACGCGCATCGCGTAGGTGTTGCCGCGCTTGGCCGAGACGTCGGTCCAGTGCATCGTCAGCGACGAGGACAGCAGGATCACGGCGTTCGTCGCAGCGACCTCGACCGGGAGGCTGCCGTGCGGCGGCCAGTCGGACTTCGCGACGACGCGGATGAAGAAGTAGGCCGCGAAGAACGCCCCGAAGAGCATGAGCTCGGAGATGATGAACAGCAGGATCCCGAGCACCTCGGGCTCGACCTTCGAGCTGCGGTTCGCGGCGGGCGGCCCGTGGTGATGATCGTCGTGGGCGACGGCTGCGGGGATCGCGGCGGCTTCCATGGCGGCTCTCCTGCTCAGGCGGTGGCCTGAGCGTCCTCGGGCTGGGTGATGTGCTTGACCGGCTTCTGCGAGCTCTTGCGGGCCCGCTCGATCAGGTCGGCCCGCAGCCAGCCCGAGCGGGTCTCCGAGTACGTCGAGATCACGATGTCGTCGACGTCGAAGAGCTCGAGCGCGTTCATGGTGGCCGTGTACGGATCGGGGTCGCCGGTCATGCCCGCGGCCTGCAGGTCGGCCGCGCGGGCGCGGTCGATGACCTGGGCGAGCCGCGCCTGGGCGCGCTTGACGGCCATGCCCTCGCCGCCCTCGAGCGGCACGACGAAGATGAACAGGCGCTCGCGGCCCGACGGCTCGGCCTCGGCCATCGACTTCAGCTCGCCGATCAGCACGTCGCTGTTCGTCGTGCGGTTGGCGACGACGAGCGTGATGTCGAAGGGCGAGCCCTCCGCCAGGTCCGTCACGATGTGCTCGACCGGCACCTGGACCGCCTCGGTGATGCGCTCGACGAAGTGCCGGCGCAGCCAGCCCGAGGTCGACTCGGGGAACGTCGAGACGATGATGTGGTCCGGGTGGTGCTCGGCGACCGCGTCCATCGTGGCGGAGTAGGGGTCGGGGTCGCCGACCTCGCCGATGCAGTCGATGCCGCGCTCGCGCAGCACGCCGCGCGCGAGGTCGACGCGGACCTGCGCGGCCTCGTAGACCGTGTCGGCGTAGATGACGTTGCCGCGGCTGGGGTTCTTGCGCGGGACGCACAGCACGACGCGCACGGGCCCCTTGGCGGCCTCCTCCTGCGCGCGCTCCAGGAGCCGCGCTCCGGCGAGCGTCTCGTTGGCGACGACGAGGATGGTGCGCATCGGGCTCAGTGCTCCGTGGCGGGCGTCGGCGACGCGTCAACGCCGGCTGGGACGGGGGAGGGCACCTCGGCGCCCTTGAACACCGCATGGACCGCGCCCGGCACGCCGTACTCGTACGGCCCGCCGACGACCGACGGGATCGCGTCGAAGTTGAAGATCGGCGGCGGCGAGGAGACCTGCCACTCGATCGTCAGCGACCGCCAGGGGTTCGCGACGGCGCGCGTGCCCGCGCGCCAGGAGACGATCATGTTGTAGAGGAAGATCAGCGACGAGAGCCCGAGCACGAACGACGACAGCGAGATGATCAGGTTCCAGGTCGCGAACTGCTGCGCGTAGTCGTACACGCGGCGGGGCATGCCCTGCACGCCGATCAGGTGCATCGGGGCGAACGTCAGGTTGAAGAAGACGAACGTCAGCCAGAAGTGCAGCTTGCCCAGGCGCTCGTTGTACATGCGCCCGGTCATCTTCGGGAACCAGAAGTAGATCCCGGCGAAGATCGTGAACATCGAGCCGCCGAACAGCACGTAGTGGATGTGGGCGACGATGAAGTACGTGTCGCTGACGTGGATGTCGAGCGGCACCATCGCGAGCATCACGCCGGAGATCCCGCCGAGCGTGAACATCGTGATGAAGCCGACCGCCCACAGCATCGGCGTGTCCATCTTCAGCACGCCGCGCCAGAGCGTCGCCACCCAGGAGAAGATCTTGATGCCCGTCGGGATCGCGATGATCGCCGTCGTGATCATCATCGGGATGCGGATCCAGTTCTGCATGCCCGAGACGAACATGTGGTGCGCCCACACGGTGAAGCCGAGCACCACGATCGCCAGCAGCGAGAAGGCCATCATGCGGTAGCCGAAGATCGGCTTGCGCGCCCGCGTCGCGAGCACCTCGCTGATGATCCCGAAGCCCGGCAGCATCATGATGTAGACCGCCGGGTGCGAGTAGAACCAGAAGATGTGCTGGTACATCAGCACGTCGCCGCCGCCGGCCGGGTTGAAGAAGTTGAAGCCCAGCGCGCGGTCGAGCAGCACCATGAACTGCGAGGCGGCGATGAACGGCGTCGCGATGACCACGAGCAGCGAGGTCGAGAAGTTCGCCCAGACGAGCAGCGGCATGCGGAAGAACGTCATGCCGGGCGCGCGCATCGTGATGATCGTGACCAGGAAGTTCAGCGCGGTCGCGATCGACGACGCGCCGGCGAACTGCACCGCCACGGTGAAGAACGTGGCGCCCAGCGGCTGGTGCACCGAGAGCGGGGCGTAGGCCGTCCAGCCGGCCGCGAACGAGCCGCCCGGCGCCAGGAACGACAGCAGCATGATGATGCCGGCCAGCGGCAGCATCCAGAAGGACAGCGCGTTGAGCCGCGGGAACGCCATGTCCGGCGCCCCGATCATCAGCGGCAGCACGTAGTTCGCGATCCCCGCGAACACCGGGATGACGAACAGGAAGATCAGCAGCGTCGCGTGGATCGAGAACAGGCCGTTGTAGGTGTTCGCGTCGACGAACTGGCGGCCCGGCTGGGCGAGCTCGGCGCGGACGAGCATCGCCATGAGCCCGCCGACGAACATGAAGAAGAACGAGACGCAGATGTACTGGATCCCGATCACCTTGTGATCGGTGTTGACCTTGAAGTAGTCGCGCCAGCTGTGCGCGCCGTGGTCGGCGTGGTCGTCGACGACCTTGCGGCCGCGCGCCCAGCGCCACCAGTAGTCGAAGCAGCCGATGCCTGCGAGGAAGAAGAGCGGCGTCATCAGCAGCGCGATCGTCACCCACGACTGCCACGCGTACACGGGGTCCAGGTTGAAGATCGCCCGCAGGCCTGCGCTCAGCCCGAGCGCGAAGGCGACGCCGAGGACCGTGTAGAGGAGGGCTCTGTACCACCCTGGGCTGGTGAGCTTCGCGGCCATGCGACTACCTCCGGTGCACGCTCTTGTAGATGTATGCGACGAGCGCGTCGAGCTGCTGCGTGTTCAGCGTCTTCCCGTAGTTGACCGGCATGACGCCCTTGGCGTACCCGGGCACGACCTCCGTGTTCGGGTTGACGATCGAGTCCTTGATCGCCGACGCGGGATCGTGCGCCAGCGCCTTGTCGAGGTTCGGCCCCGTGGCCGAGCTCGTCGCCGCCGCCTTCATCGTGTGGCACGTGCCGCAGGCGATCGTGCCGGTCGACGGGTTGCCCGCGACGAAGAGCTGCTTGCCGAGCGTGGCGACCGACGCCGAGCCGTTGCTTGCGGCGCCGACGGCGGCGGCGCCGACCGGCGTCGTGACCTTCTGCACCCAGGCCGCGTACTTGGCGGCCGGGAGCACGTGGACGTTGGCGCGCATGAAGGCGTGCCCGAGCCCGCAGAGCTCGGCGCAGACGACCTGGTAGTTGCCGACCCTGCTGGGCGTCAGCGAGTAGCCGGTGGTGATGCCCGGGACGGCGTCCACCTTCAGGCGCCACTCGGGCACCCAGAAGTCGTGGATCACGTCGAGCGAGCGGACCTTGAAGTTGATCGGCTCGCCGACCGGCACGTAGAGCTCGTTCGTCTGGATCTTCTTGCCGTTCTCGACGGTCGAGAAGGTCCAGGCGAACTGCTGGCCGGTGACGTTGATGATGCGCGTGCCCTTGGCCGGCGCGCTCTGGATGTCGAGCAGGAGGATCGTCGCGTAGGCGCAGAGCCCGGCGATGATGATCGTCGGGATCGTGGTCCAGACGACCTCGAGCTTCGTGTTGCCGTGGATCGGCGGGCCGTCGAGCAGCTCCTCGCCGGGGCGCTGGCGCCAGCGCCAGATGCTGAAGAGGACCATCGTCGTGACACCCACGAAGATCGGCACGGAGACGATGATCAGCACGTCCCAGAACGTGTCGATCTTGTGCGCGATCGTGGACCCCGCCACGGGGAACCAGCGGATCGAAAGCCCGAGGGCGATGCCGATCGCGGAGGCCACCAGGCCGATCGCGATCAGGGTCGCCCACATCCGGCCCGTGACCGAGCCCCGTCGTGTGTCCTCTCCCATCGCGGCGGCACATTACACGTGGGCGGAGACACGGCGCAATCAGCCTCCGGAGCCCGGCGCGCGGGCCATCTCGCTGCGCGGCGCGGGCGCGCCGGCGGCGGGTCTCAGGCGGCCTGGTAGGCCGGCGCCGCTATGGCGCCGCGCGCGGCCGCGAAGCGCGCCTGGCTGCGGTACATCGACGGCGCCAGGCCGTGGCGGCGGCGGAACGCCTTGGCGAACTGCGCCGGCTGGCGGTAGCCCACGCGGTGGGCGACCTCGCGGACGGTGACGTCGCGATGCGCCAGCAGCTCGGCAGCGTGGTCCATCCGCACGGCGGTCAGATGCTCGCGGAACGTCGTCCCGCCGATCTCGGCGAAGGCACGCTGGAGCTGGCGCCGCGAGGAAGCCACGCGGCGCGCGATGTCGTCGAGCGCGAGGTCGTGCGCGAACTCGGCGCCGACGATCGCGGTCGCGTCCTCGTAGAGGCTCGTTCTCAGTTGGACGGTCGCGTCACGCTGCATCGTGCAGGGGATACGTGGACGCGCGAGGCTGCGGATGAATCGGCCGCGCTGTGGCCCGAACGTGGCGCGTTGAAGCTCTGCCGCCGCGGTGGACAGACGCAGCCGCGTAAGCTAGTTTGCACCATTCGTCACAAACAATGCGGGAGCGGAGATGCAGGTTCGCGATGGGATGAGCCGGGTGGTCCTCGAGGTCGGCCCGGGGCACACGCTGCGCGACGCGGCACGGCTGATGGCCGAGCGCGGCGTCGGCGCCGCCGTCGTCATGGATCCGGACATGCCGGGGCCGGGCATCATCACCGAGCGCGACCTGACCAGGTCGCTCGGCGCCGGCGAGGACCCCGATGCCGAGCACGTCGCCGACCACATGGCGTCGGACATCGTCTACGCCGCGCCGACCTGGTCGCTGGAGGAGGCGGCGGTGACGATGGTGCGCCGCGGCTTCCGCCACCTGCTCGTCGTCGACGGCGGCGAGATGGCGGGCGTGCTGTCGATGCGCGACGTCGTGCGCTGCTGGACCGACGACGGATCGAGCTGCGAGCTGCCCGCCGCCGTGGCCGGGCCTGCGCACGTCGAGTCACGGCGCGGCCTGCGGGTCTGAGCGGTCCTGCGGGCGCCCGCCGGCGCTAACGCGTCAGTGCTCGACGGGGAGGCCGCGGATGTCGCGACGCGTGTCGCGGATCCAGCGGACGGTGCAGACCAGCAGCAGCACGACACCCGCGACCGACAGGTACCACTTGCCGGTCAGCCCGAGCAGCAGCAGGATCATCGCGAAGGCGATCAGCGCCGGCAGGACGCTCGGGCCGGGGAGGTGGATCTCCTCGCCGACGGGCGGCGTGGTGTCGTCGAGCCCGCTCATGAGATGTAGAGGGCCGCGGCGACGAAGGAGATGCCGAACATGAAGAACCCGATGGCGGTGATGATCAGGCCGGAGCGGATGTTCTTCTTGGCGAGGTTGCGGTCCATGGTCCCAGCGTGGTCGCGGATCAGAACAGGTGGACGTCCGCCACCATAGCGGCGAACAGCGCCGCCAGGTAGCCGAGCGAGAAGAGGTAGACGTGCAGCGCGGCGCGCCGGTCCTTGCGGCGGCGCAGCTGGACGGCGAGCGCGATGAAGGGGATCCCCAGGGCGAGCGAGGCGACGAGGTACAGGCCGCCCAGCCCGCCGGCGCAGAACGGCAGCTGTGAGACGGCGTACAGGAGGATCGTGTAGAGCAGGATCTGCCTGCGCGTCTCGTCCTCGCCGCGCACGACCGGCAGCATCGGGATGCCGACCTTCGCGTACTCGTCCTTCATCAGCAGGCTGAGCGCCCAGAAGTGGGGCGGCGTCCAGAAGAAGACGATCGCGAACAGGTAC
Organism: Solirubrobacteraceae bacterium; assembly: GCA_036510915.1. Classification (GTDB taxonomy): domain Bacteria; phylum Actinomycetota; class Thermoleophilia; order Solirubrobacterales; family Solirubrobacteraceae; genus F1-60-MAGs163. The sequence goes on from DATCDC010000011.1 coordinate 21,497, forward strand.
AGCGCCAGGCCGCTGAGGCTGCCGGTGACGGCCGCCCAGCCCACGAGCGGCGGGACCGCTCCGGCCGCGCCGCCCCAGACGATGTTCTGCCAGGTGTGGCGCTTGAGCAGCATCGTGTAGCCGACGGCGTACCCCAGGAAGCCGGCGAACGAGAGCGCCGCGGCGAGCGGGTTGACGAGCACGGTCAGCCAGACCAGCGAGATCGCGCCCAGCACGAGGCCGAACGTCAGCGCCGCGCGGGGCGAGACCCGGCCCGAGGCGACCGGGCGATTGGCGGTGCGGCCCATCCGCGCGTCGATGTCGCGGTCGTACCAGTGGTTGATCGCGCCCGAGCCGCCGGCGGAGAGGTACCCGCCGATGACGGTCGCCAGCACGAGCACCGCTGACGGCGTGCCCGCGATGAACATCGCGCAGACCGTCGTGAACAGCAGGAGGCTCTGGACCTTGGGCTTGGTCAGCGCGACGTAGTCCGCCACGACCTGACGCGCGCCGGCGTACGCGGTCTCCTGGACCGTCGTGACGCGTGAGGCTTCCATCGCGGCTCCCAGCCCCCGGCCGTCTAGGAGTCCGCGCGCGCGGACGATCCGGCGAGCTCGCGGCTCTGGCGCGCGATCTGCCGGCGGATGTCCTTCATCGGCTCGACCGAGCGCACACGCGGGACGGTGTCGAAGTTGTTGACCGGCGGAGGCGAGGTGGTGAACCACTCCAGCGTGTTGGCCTGCCACGGATCCGGGCCGGCGACCGCGCCGTTGCGGACGCTGCGCAGCACGTTGACGAGCGTCACGAAGATGCCGAGCGCGAGGATGAACGAGCCGACCGTCGAGATCTCGTTGTAGAGCTGCAGGTGTCCGACGTCGGCGTACTCGTAGACGCGCCGCGGCATGCCGCTGAGGCCCATCGAGTGCTGCACGAGGAACGTGGTCCAGAACCCGACGAGCATCAGCCAGAAGCTCGTCTTGCCCATGCCCTCGCTGAGCATCCGGCCGCTGAACTTCGGGAACCAGTAGTAGATCCCGGCGAAGATCGGGAAGACCGCGCCGCCGATGATCGTGTAGTGGAAGTGCGCGACGACGAAGTAGGTGTCCTGCAGCTGCCAGTCGACGGGGAAGACGGCCAGGAAGATGCCGGTCACGCCGCCGAGCAGGAAGGTGCCCAGGAAGCCGCAGGCGAACAGCATCGGCACGCGGAACTCGATCGTCCCGCGCCACATCGTCGCGATCCAGTTGAAGATCTTGACGCCGGTCGGGATCGCGACCAGGAAGGTCATGAGCGAGAAGAACACGAGCACGGCGTAGGGCAGCGGCGTCGTGAACATGTGGTGGGCCCAGACGAGCGAGCCGATGAACGCGATGCCCAGCGTCGCGGCGGCGATCGCCTTGTAGCCGAAGATCGGCTTGCGCGAGAACACCGGCAGGATCTCCGAGATGATCCCGAAGCCCGGCAGCACGAGGATGTAGACCTCGGGATGTCCGAAGAACCAGAACAGGTGCTGCCACAGCAGCGGTGAGCCGCCGTTCGTCGGGTCGTAGAAGTGCGTCCCGAAGTGGCGGTCGGTGAGCAGCAGCGTCACGGCGGCGGCGACGACCGGGATGCTGATGATCAGCAGGATGGCCTGCGTCAGCATCGTCCAGACGAACAGCGGCATCCGGCCCCAGCCCATGCCCGGCGCGCGCATGTTCGCGATCGTCACGAAGAAGTTCAGCGCGCCCAGGAACGAGGCGATGCCCGTCAGGTGGACGAGGTAGATGAACGCGTCGACGCCGCCGGTCGGCGAGTACGTCGTCTCCGAGAGCGGGGCGTAGCAGGTCCAGCCGCACTCGGGCGGGCTGAAGAGGACCGAACCGTAGAAGACCAGGCCGCCGGCGATGAACAGCCAGAAGGAGAGCGCGTTGAGGCGCGGGAAGGCCATGTCCCGCGCGCCGATCATCAGCGGGATCAGGTAGTTGCCGATGCCGGCGATCATCGGCATGAGGAACAGGAAGACCATCGTCGTCCCGTGCATCGTGAAGAGCGCGTTGTACGTCTGGGGTGAGATCAGCGTGTTGTCCGCCTGGGAGAGCTGCAGGCGGATCAGCAGGGCCTCGACGCCGCCGACGATCAGGAAGATCCACGAGGCGACCATGTACATCAGGCCGATGCGCTTGTGGTCGGTGGTCGTCAGCCAGGAGATCCAGCCGCTGCCGGGACGCTCGACGCCGTGCGCGACGATCTCGGGAACGGCGCTGACGGCCGGGGCGGGTGCGGTCTGCGTGGTGGCCATCTGACTACTTCCCGTTCACGCTGGTGTCGATGTACGTCACCAGGTCGGCGATCTGGTTCTTCGTGAGCGTCTTGCCGTACGTGTTGGGCATGATGTGGTCCGCGTAGCCCTTGGCGATGTTCTTGCTCGGGTTGACGATCGAGCTGAGGACGAAGGACGAGGGCTTGCCCTTGAGCACGTTGTCGAGGTTCGGGCCCGTCTGCCCGGCCGTGCCGGCGGCGCTGAGGGTGTGGCAGGCGCCGCAGGCGAGCGCGCCGGTCGCCGGGTTGCCCGCGACGAAGAGGGTCTTGCCGGCGGCCGCTGCGGCGGCGGCGGGGGCGATCGTCGTGCTCGTGCCCGCGTTGGCGGCCGCGTTCTGCACCTTCGCCCTGGCGGCGAGCCTCGCGGCCTGGGCGTTCAGCGCGGTCCGCTGGACGGCCGCGAGCTTGTCGGCCGCGATGATGTTCTGCTTCTGGTTGGCGTACCAGGCCTCGAACTGCGTCGGCGTGACCGCCCGCACCTGCGCGGTCATGTTCGCGTGGTTGCGGCCGCACAGCTCGGCGCACTGGCCCCTGTAGAGGCCGGGCTTGGAGATCTTGAACCAGGTGTAGTTCGTGTAGCCCGGGATCGCGTCGAACTTCCCGCCGAGCTTGGGGATCCACCAGGAGTGCGCGACGTCCTGCGAGCGGATCGACAGCGTCACCGTCGTGTTGATCGGGACGACCATCTCCTGGTAGGCGAAGACGTTGTTCAGGTTGATCTTGTCGTTGTCGGCGTACGTGTAGCGCCAGACGTACTGCTGGCCGTTGACGTCGATCGCGAGCGACTTGCCGTTCGGCGGCAGGTTCTGCGAGGCGCCCTGGGCGATGAACGAGCCGTTCGAGGTGACCGGGAGGCCCGTGGCACCGGAGTTCGGCGGGTTCTCGATCGTCGGCAGCTTGATGAAGGTGACGACGGCGATCACCACGAGCAGGGCGGCGGCGCCCAGCGTCCAGCCGATCTCCAGGCGCGTGTTGCCGTGGATCTGGGCGGGGACGGCGCCCTTGCGGGCCCGATACCGGTAGATCGTGACCAGGAACAGGCCGCCGACGCCGAAGAAGACGATGCAGCCGAGCCCGAAGATGATCAGGTACAGCTGGCGGATCGCGTCGGCGTTCGGCGAGCCGCCGCCCTCCGGCGCGATCACGCCCGCGAAGGCGCTGGTGGCCGGCAGCAGGACGGCCGCGGCGGTGAGGAGGCCCAGCGCAATGGCGCTGCGGGCACGGAGAGGACGAACGTGAACTCGCAAGGCGGCGGGGATCCTATCGGGGAACCGGCGGGAAGGGTGCTCCGCTAGCGCCCAGTGAACGAGGCTTGGCGCTTCTGCGCGAATGCGAGCACGCCCTCCATGAAATCGGCGGTGCCCGCCATCTCCTGCTGGAGCGCCGCTTCGAGCTCGAGCTGCTCGTCGAGCCTGTCGTAGGCCCAGGCGTTGACCTGGCGCTTGGTTCCGGCGTAGGAGCTCGTCGGCCCGGCGGCGAGCCGCGCGACGATCGCCTCGACCTCGGCCTCGAAGGACTCGGCCTCGAAGACGCCGTTGATGAGCCCCCACTCGGCGGCCTTGTCTGCGGGAAGCCGCTCGCCGAGCATCGCGAGCTCCGTCGCGCGGGCGATCCCGATACGGGCCGGGACGAAGGCCGACGAGCCGCCGTCGGGCACGAGCCCGATGTTCACGAAGGCGAGCAGGAAGTAGGCCGAGGGGCTCGCGTAGACGAGGTCGGCGGTCAGCGCGAGCGACATGCCGACGCCGACGCTCGGCCCGTTGACGGCGCTGACGACGGGCTTGGGCAGCCGGCGCAGGCCCGTGAGCACCGGGTGGTAGCGCTCGCGCAGGGAGCGCTGGAGGTCCGGCCGGCCGTCCGGCGTCAGCTCGCGCGACTGCATGTCCGTCAGGTCGGCGCCCGAGCAGAAGGCCCGCCCGGCGCCCGTCACGAGCACCGCGCGGATCCCGTCGTCGTCGCGCACGGTCTCGTAGGCGGCCATGAGATCCGTGCTGAGCTGCCGGTTCCACGCGTTCAGCAGCTCGGGGCGGTTGAGCTCGATCTTGGCGGCGCCGCCGGCGCGCCAGAGGTTGACGGTCTCATGCTGTGTGTCGAGCTCGAACGCGGTCATGCCCGGATCCTATGCTTGGGGCATGGCTCATGACCGTCCGGTGATCGGCATCTGCGGCGGGCTCGAGCAGGCGCGCTGGGGCGTCTGGGACTCGCCGTCGGTCCTGACGCCGCTGGCGTACGTGCAGGCGGTGCAGGACGCGGGCGGGATCGCGCTGATCATCCCGCCCGATCCCGCGTTCGGCGAGGTCCCCGAGCAGGTGCTCGCACTGATCGACGGGCTGATCCTCGCCGGCGGCTCCGACGTCGACCCCGCGATCTACGGCGCGACGCCGCATCCGGCGACCAGCGGCGTCGCTCCGGCACGCGACGCGGCGGAGGTCGCGCTGGCGCAGGCGGCGATCGAGCAGGACCTGCCGCTGCTCGGCATCTGCCGCGGGATGCAGGTGCTCAACGTGGCCCGCGGCGGGACGCTGATCCAGCACCTGCCGGAGGTCCACGGACACGATGGACACCGCCCGAACCCCGGATCCTTCGAGGGCTCCGAGCACGACGTGCGGCTGCAGGACGGCTCGCTGGCCGCGCGCGCGAACGGCGGCGAGCACGAGAGCACCAAGCAGCACCACCACCAGGCGGTCGACGACGTCGGCGAGGGGTTCCTCGTCACCGGCTGGTCGGCGCTCGACGAGCTGCCCGAGGCGATCGAGCTGCCCGGCCGCCGGTTCGTGCTCGGCGTCCAGTGGCACCCGGAGGTCGACCCGGACAGCACGCTGATCGCCGCGTTCGTGGCGGAGTGCGCGGCGGCGCGGGCTGGACGGACGGCCTAGTGGACCCATCCGCAAGTCCGGCGGGTTCCCGGCGGCGCATCGGCCGGATAACCCACGGGACTTCCGGACAGATCCACTAGCGTCGATCTACGCGGCCGCCAGCTCCCGCCGCAGCCCCGACCGTGCGCGGCAGACGAGCGTCTTCGACGCATTCGCCGACACGCCGAGCCGGTCGCCGATCGCCTCGTGTGAGGCGCCGTCGAAGGCGTGCATGACCAGCGCGTCGCGCTGGCGGTGCGGGAGGGCGTTGAGGCCGACGGCCAGCCCGTCGAGCTCGGCGTGGCGCTCGGCCAGCTCCTCGGGCCCGCCGGCCGGGTCGGCGAGGAACGGGGCGACGAGGTCGAGGCCGACCTGCGGGCGGCTGCGGCGCAGCGTGTCGAGCGCGCGGTTGCGCACGATCGTGTGCAGCCAGGCGCTCAGCGCCATCTCGCGGCCGTCGGCGCGCAGCGCTGCGTGGGCCTTGACGAAGGCGTCCTGGACGACCTCCTCGGCATCCTCGGGCGAGCGGACGATGCGGCGCGCATGCGCGACGAGCGCGGCGCGGTGGCGGGCGACGATCGCGCCGAAGGCGGCGTCGTCGCCGCGGCGCACGAGCGCGACGAGGTCGGCGTCGCAGCGGCGGGAATGCAGGTCGATGGTGCTCATGCATCGAGCTTCGGGCATGCACGGAGCGATGCCCACCCACCCTTGGTGTGAACGACAGGCCACCTGCGTCCCCGCCGTTTGGCACCCTGGGGGCGCGTGACCGGGTCCCCGCTCCAGCCGCACACCGCCTCGCCCGCCGAGCTGCGCGAGCGGATCGCCGCCGAGCGCGTCGGTGAGCCGTTCCTCGTCTACAGGGATGAACGCGCGGCGCAGGCGATCGTCACGCTGGCGGGCGAGCGGCTGAGCATCGGCCGCGGCTCGGGCAACGACGTCCCGCTCCCGTGGGACGACGAGGTCTCGCGCCTGCACGCCGAGCTGGAGCGGATCGCGGGGGAGTGGACGGTCTCCGATGACGGCCTCTCGCGCAACGGCACCTACGTCAACGAGCTGCGCATCGCCGGTCGCCACCGCCTGCGCGACGGCGACGTGCTGCGCGTCGGCCGCACGCGGCTCGCGTTCCGGCGCCCCGCGGGGGATGGCTCGGCCGCGCCGACGCGCGCCCCCGACGGCGGTGAGGGCGCCCGCCGGCCGGTCACCCCGGCCCAGCGCGCGGTGCTCGTCGCACTCGCGCGGCCCTGCCGCGACGAGGACTTCGCGACGCCGGCCACCAACCAGGCGATCGCCGACGAGCTCCACCTCAGCGTCGACGCGGTGAAGTCCCACCTTCGAGCGCTGTTCCGGAGCTTCGGGATCGAGGATCTGCCCCAGAACCAGAAGCGCGCGCGCCTGCTCGCCGACGCGCTGCAGTCCGGCGAGATCACCGTGCGCGAGCTCTGACCGGGCAATACTGAACCGCGTTACGCGTCACCGTATGCCAGGTCAGGTCTGCTCACGCCGCACCCAGGCAGCGAGGAACGGCTCGCAGATCTCGTGGCCCGCCGGGCCGCGCGCGACGAGTTCCTGGTCCTCGAGCGCCCCGACGGCGCGCTGGACGCCGGAGGCGGACGGCAGCCCGTGCCGCCGGCGGTAGTCCTCGCCGTAGACCGGGCCGGGCTCGGCGGCGAGCGCCTGGAGGACCTGGCGCTGGGGCCCGGTCGCCCGCTGCCAGATCAGGCTGAAGTGCGAGTGCTCGGAGCGCAGCAGCCGTGCGAGCGCCGCATCGAGGCGCTCGGGCGTCGCGCGCGAGCGCGCCCGCGTCTCCTGCCAGAGGAAGTGGCAGAGCTCCTGCGTCGCGTAGGGCTGACCGCGCGTCAGCTCGAGGATCGCCGCGACGACCTCCGGCGGCACGGCGCGGCCGGTCGCGGCGAAGCGGGCGTCGATGAACGGCGCGAAGGCCTCGGGCGCGATCGGGCCGAGCTCCATCCGCTTGGCGCTGCGCCAGAACGGCTCGTTCTCGTCGCTGAAGACCCGTGCCAGCATGTGGCGCTGGCTCCCGAGATAGACGTGAGCGACCTCGGGCTGGGTCTGGAAGACCGCGCGCATGAGCTTCGGCAGCTGGCGGTCGATGTGCACGACCTCCTGGAACTCGTCGAGCACGAGCGCGACCTTGCGGCCGCGATCGCCCGCCAGCTGTGCGGGCAGCTCGAGCAGGCGCTCGAGCGTCGCGTCGATGTCCTGCCGGCGGTGCCCGGCATCGAACGCGAACCCGAGCGACCCGTCGTCGGGGTCGACGGTCACCACGGGCGTCACGCGCAGTCCCTGGAAGACGCGCAGGCGCTCCTTGGCACGAAAGAGAGGGGATGCGATGTCGTCGTGGATCGCCTGCGCGAGCTTCTCGGCGAGCTTCTCCTTCGTCGGCGTCGTCATCAGGTCGACCTGCGCCACGAGCACGCGCCGGCGCAGCAGGAGTTGTGCCGCGCGCCACATCAGCGAGGTCTTGCCAAAGCGCCGCGGCGCGAAGAGGACGACGTCCTGGCCGCTCAGGACGTCGGAGACGAGCTCGTCCAGCTCCTCGACGCGGTCGGTGAAGGCATCGTCCAGGGCGAGCGAGCCGAAGCGGAACGGGTTGTCTGCCGCCATGCAGGCAGTATACAACGACGCATTATGCGCCACTGTATAGCTGCGCGTCAGCGAGCTGCGGCTGCGCGGATCCGCGTCACGACGCCGTCGGCCAGGCTCGTGACCCAGGCGAAGGCGCCGTCGGCCGCGATCGCGTACGGGTTCGTGGCGTTTGCCGGCAGGGTGATCGGCGCGGCGTCCGGGCGCTCGGACGCTGGGTCGATGCGGGTGACCGTCGATGCGAGCTGGTTGGCGACCCAGATGCCGCCGGCCCCGACGGCGATGCCGGCGGGCTGCGCGCCGACAGGGATGACCGCGGTGTTGAACGACCCCGCGTCGATCCGCGTGACGGAGCCGTCGGCCCTGTTCGCGACCCACACCCTGCCGCTGCCGAACGCGATCGCGCTGGGCCCGTTGCCGACGACGAACCCGCGCCGCGTCCCGTCCGCGACGTCGAGCCGCAGCACCTGGCGCTTCTGGCGCTCGCGGATCCAGACCGCGCCGCCGCCGGTCGCCAGCGACTGCACCCCGTAGGGCAGGGGGAGGGTCGTGAACGTCCCGGTCAGCGGGTTGACCTTGACGAGCGTCGCGCCGCCGAAGCTGCGCATGCCGACCCAGATCGAGTGGGCGTCGACGGCCAGCGCGACGGGGTTTCCGGGCGGCAGCTGGATCGGGGCGCCCTGGCGGCGGCGGGACGTGATCCCGATCGGGATGAGCTGGGAGAGCGAGGGGTTGGCGACCCAGACGCGCCCGAAGCCGACGGCGATCGCCGACGGGCGCGCGCCGACGTTCGGTGCGGCACCCGTGGGCCTGGCCGTGCGCTGGTCGATCGTCGCGACCGTCGCGCTCGGCTGATGCAGCACCCAGGCCAGGCCGCCCGCCAGCGCGATGCCGTTCGGCCGGTCGCCGACCGCGACGGTCGTCAGCGCGCCCGCCGCGCTCGTGCGCGCCGCCGACGTGCCCGGGCCCGAACTCCCGCCCCCGCCGGAGCCGCCGGAGACGAGCACGGCCAGCGCAGCACCGACGGCCAGCGCCGCGAGGAGCGCGCCGCCGACCAGCAGCCCGGTGCGGCGCCCGCCGGCCCGGTCCGCCGGCGCCGACGCCGGCGCGACCGGCGTGGGCCGGACCGGCGTCGGGGCCACCTGCGGCGGCGAGCCCGGCGGCGGGGCGACCGGGAGCGTCGCGCCCTCGCCCTCGGCGGCGGTCGAGCGCTCCTCCCAGGCGGCGGCGCCCGTCGCGACGCTGCGCTCACCCGGATCGCTGACGATCACGCCCGCCGCGGCGAGCGCCGCCTTGCCCAGGTCGCCCGCCGACTGGAAGCGCTCCGCGGGGTCCTTGGCCATCGCGCGCGCGACGACGGCGTCGAACGCCGGCGGGACGCCCGGGACGTCGCCGCTGACGGGCGGCGGTGGCTCGCTGAGGTGCGCCCAGAGCGTCGCCTCCTCGGTCTCACGGCGAAACGGCGCGTGCCCCGTGAGCGCGAACACGAGCAGGCAGCCGAGCGCGTAGACGTCGGCGCGCGCGTCGACGCGCTCGCCGCGGATCTGCTCCGGCGCGACGTAGCCGAGCGTGCCCACCCAGCCGCCGGGCCGGGTCGGCATCCCGCCGAGCGAGTCGACCCGCTTGGTCAGGCCGAAGTCGGTCAGGTAGACGTGGTCGGCGGCGCCGAGCAGCACGTTCTCGGGCTTGACGTCGCGGTGCACGATCCCGCGCGCGTGCGCGGCGTCCAGGGCGGCGCCCACCTGGGCGACGAGCCGCGCCGCGCGCTCTGGGTCCAGGCGCTCGTGCGCGCGCACGAGCGAGCGCAGGTCCGGCCCCTCGACGTAGCGCATCGCGATGTAGAGGACGCCCTCGTGCTCGCCCGCGTAGTAGATCGGGATGACGTTCGGATGGTCGATCGACGCCGCCGCGCGCGACTCGCGCACGAAGCGGTCGCGGAAGGTCTGGTCCTGCGCGAGCTGCTGGGCGATGACCTTCAGCGCGACGTGCCGGTCGAGATCCAGCTGCAGCGCGCGGTAGACGACGCCCATCCCGCCGCGCCCGGCCACCGCGTCGATGCGGTGCCCGGCGAAGTGGTCGCCTGGCTGGAGCTCGCTCACGCCTGCGTCGTGCCCGGGAGCGCCGGCACTGTCCGGGAGCGGTCCATCCCGCAACCTATACTCGGCCCGCAGTGCGCCTGTCGAGAGCCCTCCGTGTTTCGGCCTGGGCGCTCGTCGCCGCGGGAGTCGCCGCACCCGTTCTGCGCCGGCGGGTGTCGGTGCCCAAGCCCGCCGTCGCCGCAGCCGCGTGGTCGGCGCCGATCGCCCTCTGCGTCGCCGCGCCCCGCAGCCGCAGACGCGACATCGCGATGTGCATGCTGCAGATGTGGGCATACCTCGCGACGTATGAGATGCCCGCCGACGATCCGGAGGCGCTCGAGGCGCGCGTGCACGTGGACTATCCCGTGACGATCGACCGGCTCATCGGCGCCGGCGAGCTCCCCGGCGTGCGCCTGCAGCGGCGCTTCGCCGACCCGCCGAACATCCGCTGGCCCGAGAAGGTGCTGGTCTTCTCGCACTGGGTCTGGTTCCTCGTCCCGCACGGGACGGTCACGTACGTGCTGCTGCGCCGCCGCGCGCAGTTCCCGCGCGCCGCGACGATGATCTACGCCACGTTCGACCTCGGCGTCATCTGCTACTGGCTGATCCCGACGGCCCCGCCCTGGTACGCCGCCGAGCACGGGCGCATGGGCGAGCACGCCGCCGGCCACGAGCTGCGGATCCGGCGGATGATGCTCGACTACGGCGAGCAGTTCTGGAAGGACCGCTGGAGCACGCTTTACGATGGCCTGGCCGGGAACCCGCTTGCCGCCATGCCGTCCCTGCACTTCGCCACGTCCGTGATGGCCGCGCACGTCCTCAGTGACGTGGGTCCCGTCGAGGGCGCGATCGGCTGGGCGTACGCCGGCACGCTCGGGTTCGCGCTCGTCTACCTGGGTGAGCACTACGTCGTCGACCTGCTCGCGGGCGCGGCGCTCGCCGAGGGGATCCGGCGGGCGGCGCCGAGCGCCGCGCCGCTCGCGCGCGGGTTCTCGCGCGCCGTCCAGGCGCTCGAACGCCGGGCGCGCGCATGACGCGGGCCCCCATCGACGCCCCCGACCTCGAGCCGGAGGACGCCGACGCGGGGGAGATGCCGCGCACGCGGTTCACGCGCCGCGAGGCGACGGTGCTCGGGGTCTTCGTCGTCGCGGCGGTCACCTTCCTGTACTTCGGCCTGCCGCAGATCGCCGGCCTGCACGACACCTGGGTCCGGATCCGCGACGGCGACCCCAAGTGGCTGTTCGCCTGCCTGGTCTTCGAGCTGATCTCGTTCGGTGGCTACGTCTGGCTGTTCCGCACCGTGTTCCTGCGCGGCAGCAACCGCATCGACTGGAGGGCCGCCTACGAGATCACGATGGCCGGCCTGGCGGCGACGCGCCTGTTCGCCGCCGCCGGCGCCGGCGGCGCCGCGCTGACGGTCTGGGCGCTGCGCCAGTCCGGCATGCGCGCGCGCCTCGTCGCGACGAGGATGGTCGCCCAGTACGTGATCCTCTACGGCGTCTACATGGGATCGATGGTGCTGCTCGGCGTCGGGCTGTACACCGGCGTGCTCCACGGCGGGCGGGCGTTCGCGATCACGATGATCCCGGCGATCCTCGGCGGCTCCGTGATCGCGATCTCGCTGGCCTTCACGCTCGTCCCGACGCAGATCGACGCGCGCATCGATCGCTGGGCGCAGGGCTCCGGTCGCACGGCGCACCTGATCGCCAAGCTCTCCAAGGCGCCCGCTGCCGTCTCGGCCGGGGTGCGCGAGGCGATCACGATCGTGCGCGAGCGCAACGGTGGCGCGTTCGGCGCGATCATCTGGTGGTACGCCGACATCGCGGTCCTCTGGGCGTCGTTTCGGGCGTTCGGCATCGCACCACCCTTCTCCGTGCTCATCATGGCCTACTTCGTGGGGATGACCGCGAACCTGCTGCCGCTCCCGGGCGGGATCGGTGGAGTGGACGGCGGCATGATCGGCGCGCTGATCGCGTTCGGCGTGTCCGACAGCCTGGCGATCGTCTCCGTTCTCACCTACCGTGCGTTCTCGTTCTGGCTGCCCACGATCCCCGGGGCGCTGGCCTACTTCCAGCTGCGCAAGACGGTCCAGCGCTGGAAGGATGAGCGAGCCGGAGAGCAAGCTGCTATACAAAGTGAAGTGATGCCGGTCAGCGCCCGGTAACGCTGAGGATCGAACGAGGACGACACAGACATGCCCGACATCGAGAACGTCATCATCGTGGGGAGCGGACCTGCCGGCTACGCCGCCGCGCTCTACACCTCCCGCGCGAACCTCAAGCCGCTCGTCATCGAGGGCTGGCTCTGGGGCGGGCTGCTCCAGCAGACGACCGACGTCGAGAACTACCCGGGCTTCACGCAGGGCATCCAGGGCCCGGAGCTGATGCAGGCGATGCGCGACCAGGCCGAGCGCTTCGGCACGCGCTTCATCACCGACCTGGCGACGAAGATCGAGCTCGCCCAGGGGTCCGGCGGGGTGCATCGCGTCTGGGTCGGCGACGAGGAGCACCAGGCGCGCACGGTGATCCTCGCGATGGGCGCCGAGCACAAGAAGCTCGGCGTGCCGGGCGAGGAGGAGCTGGCCGGCCGCGGCGTCTCCTACTGCGCCACCTGCGACGCCGCGTTCTTCGCCGGCAGGAACACGCTGATCGTCGGCGGCGGCGACTCGGCGATGGAGGAGGCGATCTTCCTGGCGAAGTTCGCCGCGAAGGTCACGATCGTCAACCGCCGCAGCGAGTTCCGCGCGTCGAAGATCATGCTCGAGCGCGCGCAGGCCGTCGAGAACATCCAGTGGCTGACCCCCTATGTCGTCGAGGAGTTGCACGCGGCCGACCCGGCGCAGCCCGCCCTGACGGTCGCAAGGCTGAAGAACACCGAGACCGGCGAGATCCACGAGCTCGAGGCCACGGGCGCGTTCATCGCCGTCGGCCACGAGCCGCAGTCGGAGATCGCCGCCGGCCAGGTCCCGCTCGACTCCGAGGGCTACGTCGTCACCGAGGGCCGCTCCACGCGCACCGGCGTCCCCGGCGTCTTCGCCGCGGGCGACCTCGTCGACCACACCTACCGCCAGGCGATCACCGCCGCGGGCTCGGGCTGCCAGGCGGCGCTCGACGCCGAGTGGTACCTGCGCGACAACCCGCTCGTCCCGACGCCCGAGGGGATGCCGGAGGGCAACCTCGCCGAGGCGCAGTGGGCGCCCACCGCGGCCGCGGAGTAGCTCCTGAAGGCCGGCTTGCAGTCGGCACTCCGTCGCTCGCTCTGAGGTACGGTCCATTGACGCGCAGCATCCGGGGCGGGTAATCTCGCGCCGGGTCCAGCGGGGAGAGGGGGGTCCACCGCAGCATGTCGATTGCCGTTCGTCCTGAGTTCGATCAGCCGTTCACGACGGCGTCGTCCCTGCGCCGTGTTCAGGAGTCGCTCGCCCAGCTCTCGCGCACCGAGGCGCTCTGGCAGGTCGTGCTCGACACGCCCGCCGAGGCCTGCGCCGCATGCGGGATGGATCGCGCGATGCTCACCCACGTGCGCGACGGGCAGATCGCCTTCGCCTCGGTGAGCACCGAGCACGATCCGCAGCTCGCCGCCGCCTTCGCGAAGACCGGGCGGTCGATGCGCGTCGCACTGGTCGACTGCCCGGCCGAGCTCGAGGTGGTCACGACGCAGCGGCCGCTCGTCGTGAGCGACCTCGAGAGCGCGAACCACGAGGTCGCCGAACTCGCGCGCACCGCGGGCTACGTCGTCGCACCGATCGTGCAGGGCGGCCAGACGATCGGCCTGCTGCACGCCGACCGCCTCTTCAGCGGCGAGGAGATCACAGAGTTCGACCGCGACCTGCTGTGGACGTTCGCGACCGGCGTCGGCTGGGCGATGCGCCAGGCCGT
>DATCDC010000012.1:0-18338 GCA_036510915.1 Solirubrobacteraceae bacterium
GAGCCGCCCGCGCCGAAGGACCTGCGCACCTTCGTGCGCTGGGTCGAGGAGATGAACGACGACCTGCTCGCCGCCGTCCATCGGCGCGCCGCCGTGCGGTCCTACGACCTCGTGCACGGCCACGACTGGCTCGTCGCGCCCGCCGCGGGGATGCTCGCCGGCGACCTCGGCGTCCCGTACGTCACGACGATCCACGCGACCGAGTGGGGCCGGCACAACGGCCACGTGCAGCGCTTCCCCCAGACCCACATCCACGGTGTCGAGTCGTGGATGGCGCGCCGCGCCGAGCGCGTCATCGTCTGCTCCCACTACATGCGCGAGCACGTCTGCGACATCTTCGGCGTCGAACCGGGCCAGGTGCGCGTGATCCCCAACGGCATCGACCCGCTCGACCTGCAGCCGGTGGAGGGCCTTGACGCGCTGCGCGCGCGCTTCGCCGCGCCGGGCGAGCAGCTCGTGCTGCTCGTCGGGCGGCTCGTGTACGAGAAGGGGTTCCAGCTCGCGCTGGAGGCGCTGGGGCCGATCATCGAGGACCTCCCCGGCGTGCGCTTCCTCGTCGCCGGGTCGGGCACGCACGAGGACCAGCTCAAGGCGCAGGCGCGTGAGCTCGGCATCATGGAGCGCGGCACGTTCCTGGGCTGGATCGGTGACGACGTGCTGCACTCGCTCTACCGGATCGCCGACCTCACCGTCGTGCCGAGCCTGTACGAGCCGTTCGGCCTGGTCGCGCTCGAGGCGATGGCCAGCGGGTGCCCGTGCATCGTCGCCGACACCGGCGGGCTGCGCGAGGTCGTGCCCGGCGGCGAACGCGTCGGCCTGCGCTTCAACGGCGGCGACGCCGAGCACCTCGGCGTCATGATCGAGCGCATGCTCACCGACGACGCGCTGCGCGAGCGGCTCGTGGCCGAGGCGTCCGAGCACGTGCTGCGCTTCGACTGGGCCGACGTCGCCGCGCAGACCCGCGGGGCCTACGACGAGCTGCTCGCGCTCACACCGGCGGCTCGTACACCTTCCGCTCGTAGTCGCCCAGCATCCGCGCCGCGCTGAACTCGGGCGCGAGCGCGGTGATCGACGCGCGCATCATCGCGAGCCACGCCGGCGGCAGCCCGTCGTCGTCGCGCTCGTAGAAGGCGGGCAGCACCTCGTCCTCGAGCAGCCGGTAGAGCTCGGCCGCGTCGCGCTCGTCCTGCGCCTCGTGGTCGTCGTCGATGTCGCCGCTGATCGCCCAGCCGCGGTCGGGGTCGAAGCCCTCGGCCCACCACCCGTCGAGCACGCTGAGCTGCAGGCCGCCGTTGACCGCCGACTTCATCCCGCTGGTGCCGCTGGCCTCCAGCGGCGGGCGGGGAAGGTTCAGCCAGACGTCGCAGCCCTGGACCAGCTGCGCGGCGAGGCCCATGTCGTAGTCGTCGAGGAACACGACGCGCGCGCCGAGGTCCCCCGTGGAGCGACTGGCGAAGAGCTGCTCGGCGAGCTGCTTGCCGTCCTCGTCCTTGGGGTGCGCCTTGCCGGCGAGCACGACCTGCACGGGCCGCCTGCCACCGATCAGGCCCAGACCGCGCGCGGCGTCCGCGACGAGCAGGTCGAGGCGCTTGTACGTCGCCAGCCGCCGGGCGAACCCGATCGTCAGGGCCTGGGGGTCGAAGACGCGCGCCGCCGCCTCGACGTACACGGACTCCACGCCCCGGCCGAGCCGGTCGGCGATGCTGTGGCGGCGCACGTGCTCGACGAGCGTCGCGCGCTGACGCTGGCGCACGTCCCACAGCTCGCTGGCGGGGACGTCGGCGATCCGCGCCCACACCGCGGGGTCGGCCGAGCGCCGCGTCCAGTCCTCGCCGAGGTGGCGGTCGAGCAGCTCGCGCATCGCCGGCCCGACCCAGGTCGGGAGATGCACGCCGTTCGTCACGTGCGTGATCGGCACCCCGTCGACCGCCCGGCGGGGCCACAGCGCCCGCCACATCGCGCGTGCGACGGAGCCATGGCGGCGGCTCACGGCGTTGGCCGTGCGGCTCGTGCGCAGCGCGAGCTGGGTGACCCCGAAGTCCTCCTCGAGGTCGAGCGGGTCGGTCCGCCCGAGGCGCAGCAGCTCCTCGTCCTCCAGGCCGATCTCGCGTGCAAAGGCGCCGAGCGCGCCGATCGCGCGGGCGGCCGGGTAGGTGTCGTTCCCAGCCGGCACCGGCGTGTGGGTCGTGAAGACGACCCGCCTGCGGGCCCCCTCGAGCGCATGGTCGACCTGGATGCCGCTGCCGATCTCCTCCTTGGCGAGCTCGAGCGCGGCGAGCGCGCCGTGACCCTCGTTGAGGTGCACGAGCCCGGGCTCGATCGCGAGCGCGGCGAGCGCCCGGACCGAGCCGGCGCCGAGCAGCGCGTACTGCGCAAGGCGGACCTGCGGGTCGCCGACGTAGAGCCGCCCGCTGGTCCAGCGCGCAACCTGCGTGTTCTCGGGGCGGCCGGCGTCGAGCAGGTACAGCGGGACGCGCCCGACGTCGACGCGCCAGATCTGCGCGACGATCTCGTCCTGGCTGACCGGCACGCTGATCGTCAGCGGCAGCCCGTCGTCGCCGGTCACGAGGACGGCCGGAAGGCGCTCGGGGTCGGTCGGCACCCAGTACTCGTGCTGGCGCCCGACGGCGTCGATCCGCTGGCGGAAGTAGCCCTCGTGGTACATCAGGCCCACGCCGACGAGCGGGAACGCCTCGTCGGAGGCCTGCTTGAGGACGTCGCCGGCGAGCACCCCCAGGCCGCCGGAGTAGATCGGCAGCGAGCGGTGCACGCCGAACTCGGCGCACACGAAGGCGACCGGGCGCTCTGGGGAGAGCTCGCCGGCCGGCGCAGCGGGGCGGTCGCGGTCCTGCCGGATCGCGGCCGCGAGCGCCGCAGCGCGCTCGATCAGCGCATCGTCCCCGGCGGCGCGCTCGAGCATGGCGCGCGAGGCCTCCTGCAGCAGGCGCACGGGATTGTGCCCGCACAGCTCCCAGCGATGCGGCTCGATCTCGGCGAACAGCTCGTCGCCGCCGGGCAGCCACGACCAGCGGTAGTCGTAGGCCACGCGGGCCAGCGGCTCGAGCGCCGGCGGGATGCGCGCGGCGAGTTCGGCGGCGGCGCGGGCGACGTCCTGCTCTCCGGGGGTCACGGGAGGCGATGATGCCATCTCGCGCAAGTCGAGTCCCGGTGCCGTGCCGGCTGACGGGCCGCCGGCGATCGCTCGGGTCCCTTCGGTAGCCTCGCGCCATCGCCGACCACGCCCCCGCATCCCAGGAGTCCCTGACCGAGCCGGGCGCCGTGCGCATACGCCGCGCGCTGCTGTCCGTCTCCGACAAGACCGGGGTCGTCGACTTCGCGCGCGGCCTGGCGGAGCTGGGCGTCGAGCTCGTCTCGACAGGCGGCACCGCCGGCGCGCTGCGCGACGCGGGCCTCGCGGTCCGCGCGATCGACGACCTCACGGGCTTCCCGGAGATCATGGACGGGCGCGTCAAGACGCTCAACCCGCGCCTCTACGCCGGCCTGCTCGCGCTGCGCGACAACCCCGAGCACCTCGCCCAGGCCGCCGAGCACGACATCGAGTTCGTCGACCTCGTCTGCGTGAACCTCTACCCGTTCGAGCGCACCGTCGCGCGCGCCGGCGTGCCGGAGGCCGAGGCGATCGAGAACATCGACATCGGCGGCCCGACGATGATCCGCGCGGCTGCGAAGAACTTCGCGTTCGCCGCGGTCGTCACGAGCCCGGAGTCCTACGACGCGATCCTCGACGAGCTCGGCACGGCGGGCGGGACCCTGTCCCTGCCCACGCGCGAGTCGCTCGCGGCGGAGGCGTTCTCCTACACCGCGCGCTACGACACCGCGATCGCCCGCTGGTTCGCCGAGCGCCGCGACGACTTTCCCGACCTCTTCGTCCGGGCCTACGAGAAGGCGATGGACCTGCCCTATGGCGAGAACCCGCACCAGCGCGCGGCGTTCTACACGCAGGTCGGCGCGCGGCGCGGCGTGCTCAGCCGCGTGCGCCAGCTGCACGGCAAGCAGCTCTCGTTCAACAACATCCTCGACCTCGACGGCGCGCGCGCGGTCAGCACGGAACTGGGCGACGAACGCGCCTCATGCGTGATCGTCAAGCACAACAACCCGTGCGGCGTCGCGCTCTCGGACGACCTGCTCGGCGCGTACCGCGCCGCGTTCGCGGGCGACCCGGTCAGCGCCTACGGCGGGATCATCGTGCTGAACCGGCGCGTCGACCGCACGACGGCGGAGGCGCTCTCCCAGCAGTTCATCGAGGTCCTGTTCGCGCCCGGCTACGACCAGGAGGCCTTCGAGATCCTCACGCGCAAGCCGAACATCCGCGTGCTCGAGGACGAGGAGCGCCGGCGCGAGTCCAGCCGCGAGCCCGACGTGCGCCAGGTCGACGGTGGGCTGCTCGTGCAGGACCGCGATGCGGTGCTCAGCGCGGAGGACCAGATGGAGGTCGCCACGAAGCGTGAGCCGACCCCGCAGGAGTGGCGCGACCTGCTGTTCGCCTGGCGCGTGTGCCGCTACGTGAAGTCGAACGCGATCGTCGTCGCCCGCGGCGAGGCCACCCTCGGCATCGGCGCCGGCCAGATGAGCCGCGTCGACTCGGTGGGGCTCGCGCTCGGCCGCGAGTGGATCACCGACCGCAGCGGCCTCGTCCTCGCCTCGGACGCGTTCTTCCCCTTCGCCGACGGCCCCGAGGCCGCGATGGACGGGGGCGTCCGGGCGCTGATCCAGCCCGGCGGCTCGATCCGCGACGCCGACGTCATCGCCGCGGTGGATGCGCGCGACGCGGCGATGGTGTTCACCCGCCGCCGCCACTTCCGCCACTAGCGTGGGTCGCGGATCTCGGGGCGATTGACGCCATCCGCCTGGCGAGGGCAGTGGCTCTGCCACAGCACCTCGCCGGCGTTTGGCGTCACTCATCCCCGATATCTCGCTCCAGGGGCGTTGGTGGTGGGATGCTCTGGCTGTGATCGAGCGCTTTGGGTCGGGGGCTCCTTGGGAGTCTGTTGCCGGGTATTCGCGTGTGGTGGTGGTGGGTGACCGGGTGTTGGTCGCCGGCACGACGGCGACGCTTCCGGATGGGGAGGTCGCCGGGATCGGTGATGCCGGTGCGCAGGCGCGGCAGGCGATCGTGAACATCGAGGCGGCGCTGATGCGCGTGGGGGCGACGCTGGCGGATGTCGTGCGCACGCGGATGTACGTGACCGACATCTCGCGCTGGGAGGAGGTCGCACGCGCCCATGGCCAGGCGTTCGGGGCGGCGCCGCCCGTGACGAGCATGGTGCAGGTGGCGGCGCTGATCGACCCGCGGATGCTCGTGGAGATCGAGGCCGAGGCGATCCGCGCCTGAGCAGGGGTTCTGCGCCCGCCCCGCGCTCCGTCCGGCGCGCGGGGCAGGATGCCGCGTCCGTGCCGCCGCCGTCCCGCCAGCCCGCCGCTCCCACGCTGCGGGGGTGGCAGACCCGGGCGCTCGTGGCGATGCGCACGTGGGCGGACTCCGCCGCAGGTCCGTTCCTGATCGCCGCGGCCCCGGGTGCGGGCAAGACGCGCCCGGCCCTCGAGTTCGCGCGCGAGCAGCTCGCCGCCGGCCGCGTGCGGCGCGTCGCGGTGATCTGCCCGACGGGTCCGCTGACGCGTCAGTGGGCGCAGGCCGCCGCGCGGCTGGGCATCCACCTCCAGCCCGATGCCGACGACCCCCGGCCGCCGGGGGACTTCCACGGCATCGCAGTGACCTACGCACGCGTCTCCCAGGCCGGCCTGCGCTGGGCCCCGCGCGTGGGCGCCGACACGCTCGTGATCGCCGACGAGGCCCACCACCTCGGTGACGAGCTCGCCTGGGGCGACGGGTTCCTGGCGGCCTTCGGGGCCGTGCGCGACCGCTGGCTGCTGCTGTCCGGGACGCCGTTCCGCTCCGACCAGGCCGCGATCCCGGGCGTGCGCTACGAGGACGGCGTCGCCGTGCCGGACGTCTCGTTCACGTACGCCGACGCCGTGCGCGACGGCATCTGCCGCCCGATCACCTTCATCCCCTACGACGGGATGCTGCAGTGGCGCAGCGGCGAGGACGTCGTCGAGGCGTCGTTCAGCGACGCGCTGACCGGCCGCGATGCCGGCCGGCGCTACCGCACGGCGATCTCGGTCGAGCTGCCCGACGGCCTGCCGCGGATCCTGGCCGAGGCCCACACGCGGCTGGAGGGCCTGCGTGCAGGCGGCCACCCCGACGCCGGGGCGCTGGCGATCACCGCCGACGGCGAGCACGCGCGCGCCGTCGCGAAGGTCCTGCGTGAGGTCACCGGCAGGGCGCCGGTCGTCGTGCTGCACACCGACGGCCGCGCCGCCGAGAAGCTCGCCGCGTTCACGACCTCGCGCGAGCGCTGGCTCGTCGCGGTGAACATGGTCAGCGAGGGGGTCGACATCCCGCGGCTGCGCGTCGGCGTCTACGCGACGGCGGCCAAGACGCCGCTGATCTTCCGGCAGATCGCCGGGCGCTTCGTGCGCACGATCCCGGGCCAGCCGATCGAGCCCAGCTGGGTCTACCTTCCCGCCGACCCGCTGCTGCGCGCGCACGCCGCCGACGTGCAGTCCGAGCTGCGCCATGTCCTGCGCCCGCCGGGCGAAGAGGATCCGGCGGCGTTCGACGAGCTCGAGGTGCGCCGCGCCGGCGAGCCCGGCGAGGTCCACGACTTCGTCCCGGTGTCCGCCGACGTGGCGCCGCAGATGGCGCTGTTCGGTCCCGCGCCCGGGGAGGCGCCGGTCGTGCGCGCGCCGGCCGCGTTCCCCTCGGCGGTCGCGCCGGAGCCGGATCTGGACCGGCTGCCGGCGTTCGAGCGCCGCGCGATCCTGCGCGACAAGCGCCACCGGCTGGTCGCCGAGCTGGCGCGCCGCGACCGCCAGAGCCACGCCGAGGTCAACGGCTGGCTCAACCGCGAGACGGGCGTCACGAAGGTCGGCGACGCGACGCTCTCGCAGCTCGAGCGCTCGGTCGAGCTGCTCCTGCGAGCGTTGACGCGCCGCTGAGCTGGCGTCGCGCGGGCCGTCAGCCCGTCGTCGCCGTGATCATCCCGGCGGCGACGGTGTCGTTCGTCGCGTCGTCGATCAGCACGAAGGCTCCCGCGGCGCGGCTCTCCGCGTAGGGGTCGGCGACGAGCGGCTCGGCGACGCGCAGGCGCACGCGGCCGAGGTCGTTCAGCGCGAGCCCGTCGGGGGCCGGGGCGCCGAGCAGCGTCTGCAGGTGCAGGCGCTCGGTGACGTCCTCGACGATCGCGCGCGTGGTGCGCGTGCCGTGCTTGAGCAGCAGCCGGGCGCCGGGACGCAGGTGGCGCTCGCTCATCCAGCAGAGGGTGGCCTCGAGCTCGCGCGTCAGGGCGGGCGCGGCGCCGGTGCGGCACAGGACGTCGCCGCGCGAGATGTCGAGCTCGCGGTCGAGCACGATCGACACCGAGCGCGGCGCGGAGGCGTGCGCGAGCTCGCCGTCGAGCGTCTCGACGGCCGCGACGACGGCCTCCTCGCCGGAGGGCAGTGCGACGACGGCGTCGCCCGGGCGCACGGTGCCGCGCGCCACGCGGCCCGCGTAGCGCCGGCCGCCGCCGGCCCCGCCCAGCGGGCGGATGACGAGCTGCACGGGGAAGCGCAGCGGGCCGTCGGGGTCGTCGGACTCGGGCGGGAGCTCCTCGAGGCGCGTGACGAGCGGCGGGCCGTCGTACCACGGGGTGCGCGCCGAGGGCTCGACGACGTTGTCGCCCTCGAGCGCGCTGACGGGCACGCAGGCGACGTCCTCGACCCCGAGCGTCTCGGCCAGCGCGCGGATGTCACCGGCGATCTCGGCGAAGCGCGCGCCGTCCCAGTCGACGAGGTCCATCTTGTTGACCGCGACGAGCACGTGCGGGACGCGCAGCAGCGCGGTGATCGCCAGGTGGCGCCGGGTCTGGGCGACGACGCCGTGACGCGCGTCGACGAGCAGCACGGCCGCGTCCGCGGTCGAGGCGCCGGTGACCATGTTGCGGGTGTACTGCTCGTGGCCCGGGCAGTCGGCGAGGATGAAGCGCCGCCGCGGCGTCTCGAAGGAGCGGTAGGCGACGTCGATCGTGATGCCCTGCTCGCGCTCGGCGCGCAGGCCATCGGTCAGCAGCGCCAGGTCGAGCACGGTGCCGCGGCGCTCGGAGACGTCGCGCACGTGGTCGAGCTGGTCGTCGGCGATCTGGCGCGTGTCGTGCAGCAGCCGGCCGAGCAGCGTGCTCTTGCCGTCGTCGACCGAGCCGCACGTCGCCACGCGCAGCAGGCCGTGGACGAGCGTCGCGACCGGCGGGGCCGGACTAGAAGTAGCCATCGCGCTTGCGGTCCTCCATCGCCGCCTCGCTCGCGCGGTCGTCCGCGCGCGTCTCGCCGCGCTCTGTGAGGCGCGTGGAGGCGATCTCGCTGACGACCTGCTCGAGCGTGGCCGCCTCGCTGCGGACCGCGCCGGTGCAGGTCATGTCGCCGACCGTCCGGTAGCGCACGCTCGTGACGAAGGGGTCCTCGCCGGGGAGGCGCTCGATGACCGGGTCGTCCGCGTAGAGCATTCCGTCGCGCTCGAAGACCGAGCGCTCGTGCGCGAAGTAGATCGACGGCAGCTCCAGGCCCTCGCGCTCGACGTAGCGCCAGACGTCGAGCTCGGTCCAGTTGGAGATCGGGAACACGCGCAGGTTCTCGCCGGGCCGCACGCGCGCGTTGTAGATGTCCCAGATCTCCGGGCGCTGGGCGCGGGGGTCCCAGCCGCCGAAGGCGTCGCGCAGGCTGAAGATCCGCTCCTTGGCCCGCGCGCGCTCCTCGTCACGGCGCGCGCCGCCGATGCACGCGTCGAAGCGCTGTTCGGCGATCGCGTCGAGCAGCGTGACGGTCTGCAGCTGGTTGCGCGAGGAGCCCGGGCCGCTGACGTCGGCGATGCGGCCCGCGTCGATCGACGCCTGGACGGAGGCGACGATCAGCCGCTCGCCCAGCTCGGCGACGCGGCGGTCGCGGAACGCGACGACCTCGGGGAAGTTGTGGCCCGTGTCGACGTGCATGACCGGGAACGGGAACGCCCCGGGCCGGAAGGCCTTCTCGGCGAGGCGCAGCAGCACGATCGAGTCCTTGCCGCCGGAGAAGAGCAGCACCGTGCGCTCGCGCTCGGCCGCGAGCTCGCGCAGGATGTGGATGCCCTCGGCCTCGAGCGCGTCGAGGTCGCTGATGGCCGGGCCGGTGGCCGGGTCGATCGGTGCCAGGGTCATCACGCCTCAGCCGTGGAGCCCGCACTCGGTCTTGTCGTCGCCGGCCCAGCGGCCCTCGCGGCCGGCCCCGGGCTGCGTGCACGGGACGCAGCCGATCGACGCGTACCCGCGGTCGTGCAGCGGGTTGTACGGCAGGTCGCGCTCATTGATGCGCCGCCAGACGTCCTTCTCGGTCCAGTCGGCGAGCGGGTTGACCTTCCAGAGCCCGTGGCGCTCGTCCCATTCGACCTTGCGCGCGTCGGCGCGCGTCGGTGACTGCTCGCGGCGGATGCCCGTGATCCAGGCGTCCAGCCCGGCGAGCTTGTCGCGCAGCGGCGCGACCTTGCGGATGCCGCAGCAGGCGGCGGGGTCGCGCTCCCAGAGCCGGTCGCCGTGCGCCGCGGCCTGCTCCACGAGCGTCGGGCCCGCGGCGCGCTCGATCGCCGTGCCGTAGCGGGTCTCGGTCTGCTTCCAGAGCGCGTAGGTCTCGGGGAAGAGGACGCCGGTGTCGAGAGCGAAGACGCGGGCGTCGGCGCGCGTGCTGAACACCAGGTCGAGCAGCACGCTCTCCTCCTGTTGGAAGGAGCAGGCGAGCGCGATCTGCGGATGGAAGCGCTCGAGCGCCCAGGCGATCACCTCGCCGGCGCTCGCGGACTCGAGGTCGGGCGGTGACGCGGGGTCCAGCTCGACGCTGATGCTGGGCGGACTCACCATGTCAAAACTATCAAAACCCTATCTGGGATCGGGATATTGACCGGGCGGGCGCGTCGGCACGCGCGCGCGAAGTGCCGCCGGCAGGACTCGAACCTGCGCGCTTCGGGTTAAAAGCCCGCTGCTCTACCAGCTGAGCTACGGCGGCCCGTGGCCACTGTATCCCGCGGCCTGGGCGTCAGACCGCAGGCGGCGGCGGGTACGTCGCCCGCTCGACCACCTCGAGCTCGCGCACGGTGAGCCGGTCGATCTCGAGGTGCTCGATCCGCACGTGCTTGGCGACGGCGCGGCCGATCGCCAGACGGCCGATCGCGAGCGCCCCGATCGCCGTCGCCCCGACGGCCAGCGCCCCGACGGCGACGGCGCCCGCCGAGCCCAGGGCGGCGCCGCCGACGCCCGCCGCCGCGCCGAGGCGCGTGCTGGTCAGCTGTCGTGAGGAGCGTCGCGCGATGGGCATGCCGCGATCATGCCCGCCTCGCCGGGGCCCCGCAACTAGAATCGGGAGCTCCCCGC
This sequence comes from Solirubrobacteraceae bacterium, assembly GCA_036510915.1. Lineage (GTDB taxonomy): Bacteria > Actinomycetota > Thermoleophilia > Solirubrobacterales > Solirubrobacteraceae > F1-60-MAGs163. Next base: position 10,452 of record DATCDC010000012.1, read on the forward strand.
CCCCATGGTGTAGCGGTTAGCACGCCAGCCTTTCACGCTGGTAGCGGGGGTTCGATTCCCCCTGGGGGTACTACCGGCGCCTGGACGCGCCGCGCTGAGTGCCAGACTCCGGCGCATGAGTCTTCGGTCCAGCGCCGCCGCGGCGTGCATCGCCGTGCTGTCGCTCCTGCTCGTCGCCGGAGCGGGTCCGGCCGCCGCCGCCACGCGGGCGAAGTGCCCGCGCGGCACGCTGCCGGTGCTCAAGGGCAGCGGCGCGAAGGCGAAGGTCGTCCGAAGGGGCCGCAGACTCAGCTGCAAGCGGCCCGCGAAGCTCGAGCGGTCGGCGTTCACCCGGCCGGCCGCCTCCCCGGCCTCGCAGCTGACGGCGACCGCCGATCAGCTGACGCAGGCGCTCGCGGTCAACCCCGCCGCCTTCAGCGGGATCAGCCGCCGGGTCGGCGCCCCGCGCGCCCGCGCGCTCACCCGCCTGGCGCTCAGCTCCTGGCGCACGCAGTCGGCGCGCGCGGGTACCGCCTCCGCGCGCGCCCGCGCCGCCGCCGATGACGGCATCCACCTCAGCCAGACCTTCGACGGCGGCAAGGGCGTGACCGGCTCGGTCAAGCTCGACGCGGGCTCGGTCACCGACGGCGGCAAGCTCGGGCTGCAGGCGACCGGCAGCCTCGAGGTCGGGGTCACCGCCGAGGGCCTGAAGGACCTCGCGCCGGGAACGCTGCCGCCCGGCACCTCGGGCAAGGTCAAGCTCGAGCTCGCATTCAACGACGCCCCGGCGGCATGCCCGAACGCGGCCGGGAAGGTCGCGGGCAAGCTCTCCGGGTCGGTCAAGGCGACGATCACGATCACCGGGCCGAGCGGCACCGAGACGCAGTTCGCCTCCGCGGCGCTGGACGTGAGCTACGAGCTGACCGTCGGCGAGGACGCGCGCTGGCACACGATCGACAAGGTCGACGCGCAGTCGGCGTTCGCCTTCGGGGGCTCCAAGAAGGGCACGGAGACGTGGCGCGCGCGGCGCCTGGGCAGCGGCTTCGAGCACGACGGCGTGCTCAGCCCGGGCGCGGACTTCTCGAAGGCGATCACGCAGCAGGCGACGCACTTCGACACGAGCGCCGGCGGGATCTTCGGCCCCCACACCTCGGTGAAGTGGTCGACCGGCCCGACGGCCTGGGACATCCAGTCGATCAGCAACCTCAAGGGCATGATCGTCACCTCGATCGCGACCGACTACCTGACGATCGCCGCGCTCGAGTACATCCGCGGGATCGCCGCGCCGCGGCTCGAGAAGCACTGGTACGACGAGGAGGCGTGTCTGAAGCTCGTCGGCCAGCCGGCGGTGGCGAAGCTCAAGGCAGCGCAGACGACGAAGGTCACGACGAAGAACGCGAAGGCGGCCGACGGGACGCCGGTGAAGACGAATCTCACCGCCTCGGGCGTGGCCTCGTTCACGCCGGGCTCGATGACGATGCCCGCGGGCGGCTCGTTCGACTTCACGCTGACCGCGCCCAACGAGACGCCGACGCATGCGAGCTGGAAGGTCGTCGCGCTGAGCCGCGCCGGCAAGAAGACCGTCGACGGGACGCTCGGCGACCAGCCGGGCTACGACATCGCGCTCGACGACCACGAGACGGGCACGTTCGCGACGCACACCGCCGCCGGGCGCCTCGCCTCGACGCTGCACCTCGATCCCGTCGCGGGGAGCGACCCGGCGGCGTGGACCGCGTCGGCCCCGCTGACCTGGAGCGAGCTGACCGGTCAGGCGTCGCCGGACCTGCCCGAGTGCAGCCTGATCGCCCCGATCAGCAGTGGCGCCTGGACCGTGGACGCCAAGCAGACGGGGCCGGACGAGATCACGGTGACGCTCGACTTCAGGTCCAACCCGCGCGTTACGTGGACGCTGGAGTGCACGAACCCCGACCCGCCGTACATCGTCGACTCCCCCGGGCTCCTGGGAGTCAACGTCGTCGCACTGAAGCCCGTCACATTCACCGTGCCGGTCACCGGCGGGACGGTCCCGATCTCCGGCGAGGTCGTCGACAGCACGCAGGGCCTGCGCTCCAGCGGGACGATCACGGTCACGCCCGCCGGTTAGCCATACTTCCGGGCCATGGTCAAGCACGTGGCAGAGGCGACCGTCACCACCGCCGCCGCGCCGGACGCCGTCTGGGCGATCCTCGCGGACGCGCGCAGCTGGGACACGTGGGGTCCGTGGACTTCGGCGGAGCTCGAGCGCGAGGGCGCGCCGGAGCCGGACGGGGTCGGCGCGATCCGGGTCTTCACGAAGAAGCCGATCGTCTCGCGCGAGGAGGTCGTCGTCTTCGAGCCACCGGCGCGGCTGGAGTACAAGCTCCTGTCCGGGCTGCCGGTCCGCGACTATCACTCCGTCGTGAGGGTCACGCCGAGCGGGACCGGCAGCGAGATCCACTGGCGCTCGGAGTTCGACTCCAAGGTTCCCGGGATGGGCGCGTTCCTGGGGCGCGTGATCCCGTCGGTCGCGCAGCGCCTCGCGGACGAGGCGGACCGCCGGGCCGCCGCCTGAGCGGCGGGCCCGGCGCCCTGCCACAGCGCTACTGCAGGCTCATCACCGGCTCGCCGTTGGCGGTGAGGCCGTTGCCCGTGCGGGTGCACGTGCCGCCGCGCGGCGTGCCCCCGTTGTAGGCCTGGCGCACGCAGTTGCGCAGCGCGAGCTCGCCCCAGTAGTTGGGATGCAGCGACTCCTGGATGTAGTAGTCGGAGCCGATCGTCGACACGGTGCGGATCTGGTTGACCCACTCGGTGTTGTCGACCGCCCCGGCGCTCTGCCACGTCGAGATCCCCTTCTCCTCCAGCAGGCCGACCGTGTTCTCGCACAGCCGGCGCCCGTTGAACGCGCTCTGGAGCTCCAGGACCTGCACGTTCGCCAGGCCGGCCTGGGCGGCGCCGTTCTTCACGGCGTTGTTGATCGTCGGCAGCGCCGTGCTGTTGGCCCAGTTCGCGTCGCCGTTCCAGAAGCCGCAGCCTCCGGTGCTCTGGCGCGTGTAGCCCGACTCGCCGTAGCGGAAGCCGGAGCTCGTCGGGAGCGGCGACTCGTAGTCCTGTACGACGATCGAGTACTGCGTCGTCGCGTAGCCGGCGTTCGTCATCGCCTGCTTGACGTTGAGGATCGCGTTCCTGATGTTCGTCGTCTGCGCGGCGACGTTCGCGGAGGTGAAGTTCGCGGTCACCGACGAGTCGTCGTTGCAGTAGTTCTTCCACCACGACGGCGAGGTGAGCCAGTCCGTGAGACACGACTGGATGATCGAGGCGAAATTGAAGTTGTTGCCGCCGATCGAGACGTCGACCATCTTCACGTTGTGCGTCGCCGCGTAGTTCTGCAGCATCAGCGCCTGGCCCTGGCCTGCGGACCCGTTGTAGAAGTCCAGGCCCGGCTTGAAGTTGCCCGACGAGTCGGTGAACGTCGAGGTCTGAGCGCCGGAGCACGCGAGGTTGACGGTGTTCAGGCCGCCGCCGATGTACACCTCCGCCGCCTTGGAGCGATGACAGCGGTTGATCTGCTCGGCCGTGTTCGAGGCATTGTCGTCGTACGCGGTCGAGCCGAGCGCGTCGATCTTCGACGAGCTCTGGTTCGTGTTGCCGGCCCAGCGGCCGGCTTCACCCGAGATGTACGAGTCGCCGACGCTGACGACCGAGCCGGCGCCGGCGCCGGGTCCGTCGGCCAGCGCGGGCGCCGCACCGACGCCTGCTGCGGATGCTGAGAGGGCGACAAGGATCGTCGCCAAACCGGCGTGCCGCGAGATGCGGCGCGCCGCTGCGTAATGGGGCACGTCTCCTCCTGAAGAACCCTGTTGACGGCTCGGGCCGTCTGGACCGCGAGCGACTCTAACCCGGCGCCCTGCCGCTATGGAAAAACCTTCGCGGCCCGCTCGGGCAACCTGCAACACGACGCCTCGCCGCGCGGTTAGAGTCGCGTCCCATGGCCCGTCTCGTCGTCCTCGCAGCCGTTCTCGCCACGCTCGTGGTTCCCGCCTCGGCGTCGGCCGCTGCCTCCTTCGCCGGCACGCCGGGCATGTCCCCGGCGCAGAGCACGAACATCTCACCCACGACGACGTCGCTGGGGTTCCGCGTGAGCATTCCGTGCCTGGGGCAACTGATGCAGGTCGTCGTCGCCAACCAGAGCACCACCGGCGCCGACGGGCTGCTGATCCCAGGCGCGCAGGTCGACGCCTTCACGCTCACCGAGACGACACCGGGCGTCTACGAGGGAACGACATCGGCGACCTGGCTCCAGACGCCGGGGTCGTACTTCTGGCAGGGCGTGGCCCCGAACGCGAAGTGCGATGGCACCTCGGGCGGCGACGGCGGGCCGGCGCTCGTCTATGCGACCCAGGTGGTCGGCGTGGTCGTCGGCGCCCCCACGACCGGTTCCGGCACAGACTCCACGCCCGTCGACGTGCAGGACAATTCGGAGATCCTGACGCTCGCGCAGGCGAAGTCGTCGCTGACCTCCGTCATCCGCAAGGGCACGCGGCGCACCGGCCGCCGGGTCTTCGGGCGCTGCACGCGGCGTGGCAGCGGCAGCATCCTCGTCGTCTTCTGCACGACCCGCTGGACCGACGGCAAGCAGTGGACCTACAACGGGACGATCCGCCAGGCGCTGAACGACGACGGCACGATCTCGGGCCGTTTCGACGGGCGCCGCGCGTCGCTGGCCTGCATCATGCAGACCGCCCGCAAGATCGACGAGCGGCGCTGCTTCAAGAAGTTCCACTTCACCGCCGAGGTCTGAGCCCGGCGCGGGCGCTCAGACCGAGTGCAGCATCCCGCCGTCGACCACGACGGTGGTCCCGGTGATGTAGCTCGCCTGGGCCGAGCACAGGAACGTCGCCGCGGCGGCGAACTCGTCGACGCTGCCCAGACGCCTGGCCGGGATCGAGCCCTGCGCCATCTCGTCGGCGGCCTCGCGCGAGCCGTAGAGGTCGTAGAGGCGGTCGGTGGCGATGCGCCCCGGCAGCACGCTGTTGAGCGTCACGCCGTCGGGCGCGACCTGCGTGGCGAGCGTCTTGAACGCCGCGAGCGTCGCCGCGCGGTTCGTGTTGCTGAGCATCAGCGCGGGCGCCGGCTCACGGATCGTGGTCGACCCGACGTTCACGATCCGGCCCCAGTGGCGCGAGCGCATCCCGGGCAGCGCGGCGCGGACGAAGGCGAGCGGGGAGAGGACGAGATCCTCGTAGGCGCGGCGCCACTGCTCGTCGGTGAAGCCGAGCGCGTTCGGCCCGGCGGGCGGGCCGCCGGTGTTCGTCACGAGGATCGCGAGCGGCCCGAGCTGCTCCTCGATCTCGGCGACCAGCACCGGGATGTGGTCGAGGTCGGCGCTGTCGTGGACGAAGCCGTGCGCGCCGATCTCGGTTGCGGCGGCGTCGATGCGGCCGCGGTCGCGGGAGGAGATCGCGACGCTCGCGCCCTCGGCGGCGAGGTGCGCGGCGATGCCCTTGCCGAGGCCCTTCGAGGCGCCGGTGACGAGCGCGACCCGCCCGCTAAGCCCGAGGTCCATCAGATCGCCTCCGCGTTCGTCGTGGGTCGGCGGCGCTCGGCGACGCCGCCGCACCACAGCGCGAAGACGATCACGGCGAGCGCCGCGCCCAGCCAGTGGATGCCGATCACGGTCGCGATTGCGCTCGGGATCCCCGCGAGCGCCGCGCCGGCGAGCGTCAGCAGCATCGGCAGCCGCAGGACGGCGGCCGTGACCGCCGCACAGAGCATCCACGCGCCCGGACCCGCGATGAACCCGTAGTCCTTGAAGAAGCTGTGCGAGAGCGTCAGCGCCAGGACGATCGCCAGCGCGGCGACGGCAAGCGCCTGAACGATCGCCGCGCGCAGGGCGACGTGCGTGTCGATGTGCATGGGGGGATTGTGCCTACCATCCGCCGGCGGGGCGGTTAGCTCAGCTGGTCAGAGCGCCTGCCTTACAAGCAGGAGGTCCCCGGTTCGAGCCCGGGACCGCCCATCCGTCATCTGCAGGGATTTTCCAATCGGCCTCCTGCGGGCCCGGCTCAGAAAGGTACGAAACGGGTACGTGCTCGGCGCGAGCACGCATGATCTGCTCCTCTGCGGGCAGGCGTTCGCCGGCATCGAACTCGTCGAAAACGTGCGCGTAGGTGGCGAGCGTCATCGTCGGCGCGTGGCCGGCCTGGCGCGCGATGTCGACGATGCTGCGCCCCTCGTGGATGAGCAGTGAAACGAAGCTGTGGCGCAGGTCGTAGGGGCGCGGCTGGGTGACGCCGGCTGTCTCGGCGGCGGGGGCATAGATGCGCCGCCGCCAGTTCTGCCAGGCGGTCCGCGTCCAGGGTTCGCCGTCGTAGCCGGGGAAGACGAGGTCGCTGTTTCCTGCGTGCGGGGATGCCGCCCTCCAGCGCTCGAGGTCCTCGCGCAGCGGCGCGTGCAGACGCACGGTGCGCGAGCGCTTCGTCTTCGTCTCGGCCACGTGGCCGAGCGCGACCGCGGCCTCGACGAGAAGCGTGCGCTCGCGGATGTGCTCCCACGTCAGGGCGAGCGCCTCGCCGGGTCGCAGGCCGGCGTAGGCGAGCACCGAGACCAGCGTTGCGTCACCGAGCCGCCCGTCAGCCAGGATCACTGCACGGATCGCCTCGACCACGGTCGGCGGCAGCGGAGTGACGGAGCGGCGCCGGCCGGCCTGAGGCTTGCGCACGCCGGTCGCCGGGTTGGACGGAATCCGGCCCCACTCGACCGCGCGAGCCAGGATCCCGTGCAGCAGCGTCAGCGCCTTGGCGATCGAGACCCGGCCGACGCCGTCGGCCTCCAGATCCAGACGGAACCGGCGCACGGCCTCGGGAGTGATGTCGCGCAGCTGCGCGGAGCCCAGGCGCGGCAGGACGTGCGTGTCCAGCAGCCACGCGTACAGCTCGAGGGTCTTCGGCGCGAGGTTGGGGTCGGCGTGCAGCTGCCACCATTCGCGTGCGAACGCGGCCAGCGTCTCCTTGCCGGCGTCCAGGCGTCCGAGCTCGCGCGTGCGCTTCATGCGCCGGACTTCGGCGTCGAATGCCTCCGCGTCGCGCTTGCGCCCGAGGACCTTGGAGCGGTTGCGGCCCTGCTCGTCGCGCCAGCGCACGCGCCAGACGACGTCGCCGGCCTTGCGCTCAACGCGTTCCACGCTCACGAGGAGCCTCGCGGAACGCTCTCACGAAGCAGCGCCCGGAAGTGGCCGGTCGCGGGCATCAAAGGGGGACCGGCGTCGTTGGCCGGAGTGCTTGTGCCACCAGGGTCGACCGCGTTCGCGCGCAGCCACGCGTCGAATGCCTCGGGCGTGATGCGCAGGCGCGAGCACAGCCGGACTGCGGGCAGCTCACCGCGGCGGATCGCGTCGTAGACCGCACGGCGCGACAGCCCGCAGCGTGCGGCCACATCGGACGGCGCGAGCAGCCGAACCTCGCGGCGCTCTCCAGCCGGCTCCCGCGACTCGGTCGTGTCCGTTCGTGCATGTCCCACATCTCTCAGTCGTGCCAGACCCGAATCTACCCCCCCTCCGGATCGGTATCGAATCGCTGCCTCCGACCAACACGGCGACCGACAGGCCACCCAGGACATCACGTCGCCACAGGCGTCAGGGACCGGGGCACACCTCTGCACCCTCAAGAGAGCGCCGTGCTCGCGCCGCCTCAGGTCGCCACCGAGATTCGAGGCCCAGAACCCGGCACACAGTTGCATTACCAATGCGCCGTAGACCTGTGTACGGCCGGAAGCGCCTCGAGGAGCGTCGCGCTGGGGGCCCGGTTCGCGTGTACGAGTAGACGCCGCATTGGCGAATGCAAGGGTGTGCCGCTGTTCGGTGCCTCTGTGCTCGCGAGGCTCCGGGGTGCTCCGCGACGGCGGCGTTGCCGGGCGCTGCCGGATGCGTTCGCG
>DATCDC010000013.1:0-37681 GCA_036510915.1 Solirubrobacteraceae bacterium
CGCGCTTGATCGTCCGCACGCCGCGCTCGGCGGCCGCCGGGCTCACCCCCTCCTGCCCGAGGCGCCGCGCATTGCCGCGCGCGAGCGGCGGCGTCGTGACGGCGTGCAGCCAGCCGTAGTCCTCGCTGCGGATCAGATGGAGCGTCCCGCGGTTCAGCCACGTGATCAGCAGCGAGCGCTCGTCGGTCAGCGCCCGGTCGACGTCCGCGGCCGTCAACCCGCGGCTGCGGGCGCGCACCGCCAGCCGGGCGCCGCGCGGATCCTGAGCCTGGATCGCCAGCAGCCGCTGCGTGACGGCCTCCGCGCTGCGCGCCGGGCTGCCCGACAGCAGCTGCGCGCGGAGCCGGCGCGCGATCACGCCGTGAGCCGGCCCTCGGCGCGTGCGCGGTCGAGCAGCCCGTCCGGCAGCGGCACGCCGGGGGGGCGCCCTTCGAGGAGATGATGCGCGAAGACGTAGAGCAATGGCGCCCACGAGGACGCGAGCTGCAGCACCGGCATGCCGGGCGCCTGGACCTGGATCGCCGGGATGTTGTTCGGGCCGACCGCCCACTGCGGCGCGCCGGTCTCCGCGAACCACAGCGATTCCGCCTGGGCGTCGCGCGTCACGACGAGCCGCTGACTCGTGAGCACGACATCGGCGGCGCCGAGAGCGTGCCAGCGCGGGATGGCGGCCTGCTCGGCCTGCTGCTTCTTGGCGGCGTTGTGCGCCAGGCTCGCCGCGCCCGTGACCGCCAGGCCGACCGGCCCGCCGAGCAGCAGGAACGAGCGGCGGTACTGCGCGTCCTCGCCGTAGTAGCCCGACAGCGAGACGGGCGTGACGTGGGCGTGGACGACCTCGCCGGGCCCGAGCTGGATCGTCGGCGGCTCCTGCGGCAGCGCGACGCCGGCCGCCAGTGACCCGGCCCACTGGTAGGCCCGCAGGTACCCCTCGTCGTATGCGCTCCAGGCCGCCGTGCTCATGATCGCGGTCATGGTACCCGCGGGAAAGCTGCCGCGCTTGCACTTTGGGCCGTCGGTCACGTACTGTCAGCGTCACCGTGCGCGGTCCGGCCGAGCACCGAATTGGGGAGGGATTCATGCAACGCACAGCCAGGATCTCGGTCGTGGTCGCCGTCGCGGCGTTGACCGTCATGGTCGCCGTTCCCGTGACTGCACAGGCAGCGACGAAATCCGTGGCGCTCGGCACCACCGCCGCGGCGCAGAAGGCGCTGCAGCGCTACGGAGCCGACGCGAACGACTTCTTCCCGCATGGGATCACGATCCACGTCGGAGACAGCGTGAAGTTCCTGCCGACGAACTTCCACACCGTCGACCTGCCGAAGAAGGGCGGGACGTTCCTCCCGCTGCTGACGGGCAGCGCGAAGATCAGCGGCGCCGTCGACGCGGCCGGCACGCCGTTCTGGTTCAACGGTCAGGACGCGCTCGGATTCAACCCGGCGCTCGCGCCGCCTGGGATCTTCGGCAAGAAGGTGCGCTACGACGGGTCGAAGGCGATCGAGAGCGGGCTCCCGCTGGCCGCCAAGCCGAAGCCATTCACGATCACGTTCAAGAAGGCCGGGTCGTTCACCTACTACTGCGACGTCCACCCCGGAATGAAGGGCGTCGTCACCGTGAAGTCGAAGGGCGCGAAGATCCCGACCGCCGCACAGGACAGGGCGGCGGTCAAGGCGCAGATCGCGAAGGTGACGAAGGTGGCCAAGGCGCTCGCCAAGACCACCGCGCCCGCGAACACCGTCAGCGTCGGCGCGTCCGGCGCGGGCGGCGTCGAGAGCTACGCGTTCTTCCCGTCGACGCTGACCGTCACACCCGGGACGACCGTCACGTTCAAGATGTCCGCGACGTCGCTCGAGGTGCACACGGCGACGACCGGCCCCGGCGACCCGGAGAAGGATCCGTCCTCCTACCTGGGCAAGCTGGCGGCGTCGTTGCAGGGAGCGGCGTTCGACCAGGCCGCCGTCTACCCGAGCGACGTGCCCCCGGCGCCCGCCGCGCTGACGGCGACCCTGCACGGGAACGGCTTCTGGAACTCGGGCGCGCTGGACACGGTCGCGGCGTCGCCGCTGCCGGCCTCCAGCCAGGTGACGTTCGCCGCCGCGGGGACGTACGAGTTCTACTGCATGATCCACCCGTTCATGCACGGCACCGTCGTCGTGCAGTGACCGTCCGGGCCACGCTCGTGGCCCTGCTCGTCGCGGGGGCGGCGGCACTCGCCGCCGCCCCCGCGGACGCGCAGACACGCGACTACTGGGTCGCCGCCGTCCCGGTCGACTGGAACATGGTCCCCAACGAGCGCGACGCGCTCGGCGGCACGTCGTTCACCGCGGCCGAGACCGTGCTGCCGACCGTCGTCTACCGCCGCTACAGCCCGGGCTGGATGCACCCGGAGCGCAACGCCGCGCTCGACGGCGGCAACCAGGACCTGATCCCCGGCCCGCTGCTGCGCGCCCGCGCGGGCGACCGGATCCGCGTGCACTTCAAGAACCTCGACAGCGCCTTCCGGCGCCCGCACTCGATGCACTTCCACGGCGTCCACTACCGCCCGAGCTCCGACGGCGCCTACCTGCCCGGGTTCTCCGGACAGGACGCCGACGTCGCCTACGGGAGGACGTGGACCTACAGGCTGACCGCGGGGCGCGACTCGGTCGGCGTCTGGCCGTATCACGACCACTCGCCGTCGATGGACGCCTCGATCGCGGGCGGGATGTACGGGATGCTCTCGATCCTCGGGCGCCATGACCCGCTGCCCGACCGCGAGTTCGAGGTCGTCTTCGCGCCGATGGGCCAGTTCCAGACGATCGACGGGCGCGCCTTCGTCGGCGACACCCCGGTGTTCCGTTCGACCGTCGGCCAGCTCGTGCAGTGGGACGTCATGGCGATGGGCTCCGAGCACCACACCTTCCATGTGCACGGCCACCGCTGGATCGCCCCCGGCGGCGTGCCGCGCGACACGCAGTCGATCGGGCCTGCGGAGACCTACCGGATCCGCTGGCGCGAGGAGAGCCCGGGCACCTGGCTCTACCACTGCCACGTCGAGAGCCACATGAACGCGGGGATGATCGGGATCTACCGGGTGAAGCCGCGGTGAGGCCCCGGCTCCTCATCGCGCTCGCCGCCGCCGCGGCCCTCGCCATGCCGCTCGCCGCCCACGCCGCGATGGACATGCCGGGCGGGGGCGGGGGCGGGAGCGGCAGCGGCCCGACGGTCTCGATCGGCTTCGAGGCCTATCAGCCGAGCCGCGTCGACGCGCTCGCCGGCGAGGCCGTCCGCTGGATGAACGACAGCGCGCGCCAGCACACGGTGACCGCCGAGGACGGCGCCTACGACTCCGGGCGACTGAGTCTCGGCGCCTCGTTCACACACGCCTATGACGCACCGGGCGCCTACCGGTACTTCTGCACGCTGCACCCGTCGATGCGGGGCGAGGTCGACGTGCACCGCGTCCTGCTCGTCGCGCCCGGCGCACCGGCGGGCGCCGGGCGCGTCTATCCGCTGCGCGGGCGCGCAGCGCTGCCCGCGGGGGCCCAGGTGTCGATCGAGGCCGACAGCGGCGGCGGCTACGCGCCGGCGGCCCAGGCGACCGTCGGCGACGACGGGACGTTCACGGCGGCACTGACGCCGAGCGTGAGCGCGAGCTACCGGGCCGTGGCCGGGGGCGACACCTCGCCGCCGGTCGAGGTGCTCGTGCTCGACCACGCCGTCCGCGCGACGGTCGTGCGCGGCGCGCGCCGCGCGGTCGTGCAGGTGCAGGTCACGCCCGCCGCGCCCGGGGCGACGGTCGTCCTGCAGCTGCGCCTGCGTGACCGCTTCGGCTGGTGGCCGCTGATCACCCGCCGCCTCGACGCCGCCTCGCGCGCGCGCTTCGTGGTCGGCGCGCGCGGCGGCGTTCCGGCGCGGGTCCTGCTCACGCTTCGCGACGGCGCGACCGAGCTCGCGCGCAGTCCCACGCTCAGCGTGGCGCCGCGTCAGGCGCGCCCGCGCGCCCGCGCCTGAGCGCCCAGCAGCGCACGCACCGTGAGACCGCCCGCATGCTCGAGATGGCTGGCGAGCGCGAGGAAGGCCTGCGCCGTCGTCAGCGCATCCCCCAGTGCGTGGTGGGCGCGCTCGACCGGCAGCCCGAGCTCGGCCGCCAGCGCGCCGAGCGTGAGGCGTTCCGCCCGCGCCCCCGTGCGCTCGGCGACCCATGCGCGCGCGAGCAGCTGCGTGTCGAGGATCTCGCCGCGCAGCCCGACACCGCGGGCGCGCAGCGCCGGCTCGAGGAACGCGCGCTCGACGAACGCCGCGTGCGCGACGAGGCGCCGCCCGCTGAGCGCCGCCAGGAGCTCGTCGACGACCTCCTCCAGCGATGGCGCTGCGGCGAGATCGCCGGGGAGGATCCCGTGGATCTCGATCGACTCGGGGCTCGGTGGACGCCGTGGGCGCACGACGCGGTAGAGCGCGTCCCCGGCGCGCACGCGCCCACCGTCGACGGGGACGACGGCCAGCGAGATGATCTCGTCGCGACGAGCGTCCAGGCCGGTGAGTTCGAGGTCGACGACGGCCCAGCGCGCCGCGCGCCAGTCGGCCCCGAGCGGCGGGAGCGCGGCCTTCGCGTAGGCGGCGGCCGCGGGCGAGGCCGGCCGCCGCAGCCGCGCGCGGAGGTTCACGCGCCGGTCCCGAAGGACAGCTCGTTCGACACGTGCTTCTGGACGGCGGCGACGGCGCGAAAGGCCTCGCGCAGGTAGCGGCGGTTCAGCGGGTTGAGTTCGTCGGGGCGCAGGTGGTCGTCGGGCGGACGGCCGGCGCGCAGGCGCTCGACCTGATGTTCGAGGCGCAGCCCGCAGACGAGGTCCCACGCCTCGCCCAGCGTCCGGGCGTCGTCGGCGGACAGGACACCGGCCCGGGCGGCGTGCGCGATCCGTGCGCCGGTCCCCGGGTCGGTCGCGCCGGCGGTGATCCCCGCCCAGCGTGCGAGGTCGGCGATCGGCAGGACGCCTCCGCGCTTGATGTCGAGCGCCCCCCGGTGCTCGCCGGAGTGCTCGACGACGATGTCGCGCAGGAACCCGGTCGGCGGGCGGTGGGCCAGCGCCAGGCGCGCCAGCAGCCGCAGCAGCGCACGGCGGCGCGCCTCCGGCGCCAGCCACGTCGCCACCGGCCGGCCGACGCCCTCGCCCGCCACGACGCGACCGTCGAAGAGCACGGAGACGGCGATCAGCGCCTTGTCCTGCCCGGGGTCGTCGATCCAGGCCTTGAGCTCGGTGCGCCAGGCGTCGGCCGAGCGCGCGAACAGCGGCCGGTCGGCGCGCACGCCGTGGTCGTCGGGCGCCAGGCCGCTGCGCTCGAGGCCCGCGACGACGCGCGCGGCGAGTTCGCCCATCCAGTGGCGCACGTGCGGGTCGGCGTCGTCTCCGTGCCACACGAGGCCGGTGTCCGCATCGGACGACGGCACGGCCTCGCGACGGCCGAGGCTGCCCAGGGCGAGCCAGGAGTACGGGACGGGCGCAGGCCCGAGCTCGGCGGTCGCGAGCTCGAGCAGCCGGCGGGTCAGCGCGTCGATGACGATCGTCTGGATCGAGCTGATGCGTCCCGGAGCGACTCCCGCGTCGAACAGCGCGACGAGCATCCCCGGGAGCTCGCGCCCGGCCTCCTGCAGCGCCTGCGCCGACGGCGCCTCGGCGATCGTGCGGCGCAGGTGGAACGGCGTGCGGCCCTCGGCCGCCAGCAGGTCGACGTCGTCGAGGACGCCGAGCACGCGTCCGGAGGCGTCGACGACGGGCGCGTGGCGCACGCCGCGGTCGAGCATGTCGATCACCGCCTCGATGCCGAGGCGATCGGGGGTGACGGTGAACGCGTCCGGCGTCATCACCCGTGCGACGGGCGCATCGACCGGGACCCTGCCGGTGGCGACGTGGGTGCGCAGGTCACGGTCGGTGACGATGCCCAGCGCGCCCTCGCCGAGCTCGACGATCACCGACGAGAGGCCCGCGTCGGTCATCCGCCGCGCCGCCTCGCGGATCGGCGTGTCGGGCCCGCACAGGACCGGCGCGGTGCGCAGGAAGCTGTCCACCCGGCGGTGCGCGGGGTCCACGGCGAGGTCGGCGCGCAGCAGGCCGCCCGGCCCCGCCTGCGTGCGCGCGAGCAGCGTGCGCGCGACAAAGCGCACGCCCGCCGGCATCCCGAGCACGGGCGCGACGACGTCGGCCGGGAGGCGGTAGCAGAGGGTGTCCGCACGCGCGCGCGCCTCGAAGCCGGTCGGCAGCCCGGAGAGCATCGACGGATGGCCGAACATCTCGCCGGGCCCGAGCTCGTCGAGCACGCGGTCGCGGTCGACGAGCTCGATCGCCCCGGAGCGCACCACCCAGACGTGCGCGGCCGGCGCCGCGCCCTGGGCGAAGACGACGTCGCCCACGGGATGGAACTCGATCTCGACGGAGCCTGCGACGGCCGCAAGCGCCTCGGGCGCGAGCGCGTCGAACGGCGCGAACCGCCCGAGGAAGCCGGCGACGTCGTGGACGCTCACGGCGTCAGCGTCGCAGACCGCCGCGCCGCCCGCACCTGGCGCGCGGGCACCCGCCCCGCCGCTACCCTCGCCGGGTGTCCAAGCATCTGCTCCAGCTCGCCCGCATCCCCGCCGCCGTCGTCGCCCTGCTCGCGTTCGCGGCGAGCCCGGCGCTCGGCGCCGCCGCCAACCCGTGGCGCCACACGCGCCCGCTGAACATCGCCCATCAGGGCGGCGAGGACGAGTTCCCCTCGAACACGATGTACGCCTTCAAGCGTGCGCTGCAGGGCGGCGCCGACATGCTCGAGCTGGACGTCGGCGTGACGAAGGACGGACAGGTCGTCGTGCGCCACGACACGACGCTCGACCGCACGACGAACGGCACGGGGACGATCGCCTCGCACACGCTCGCGCAGATCCGCAAGCTCGACGCGGCCTACTGGTTCTCCCCCGGCGCGGACCACTACAGCCACGACAAGCCCGCCTCCGCCTACCCGTTCCGCGGGATCGCGACGGGGAAGCGGCGGCCCCCGAAGGGCTTCACCGCCGACGACTTCAAGGTCGCGACGCTCGCCCAGGTGCTGCGCACGTTCCCGCACACGCCGACGAACGTCGAGATCAAGGGCCGCACCCCCGCGGAGGACATCTCGGAGTACCTGACCAACGCGCGGGCGCTCGCCCGCCTGCTCAAGGGCGTGCGGCGCCACGACGTGATCGTCGTCTCGTTCAAGCAGCCCGCGGTCGGCCTCTTCCACCAGCTCGTGCCCCAGCTCCCGGTCGCCCCCGGCATCGACGGCTCGGCGGACTTCCTGCTGGGCAACAAGTCGCCCGGCGACGGGGTGGCGGCCTTCCAGCTCCCGATCACCTACATGTTCGGCGGGAGCCTGCTGACGGTCACGACGAAGGACAACGTCGCACGCGCCCACAAGGCGGGCTACGCCTGGCAGAACTGGTTCGGCGACACCGACCCGGACACCCCGGCGACGTGGCGCACGCTGCTCTCCTACTGCGTCGACGGCGTGATGACCTCCAGGCCGATCGCCTTCGAGAAGTTCCTGCGCGAGACGCCCTCCCCGAAGGCCTGCGCGCAGCGACCCTAGCCATGCCGCCAGCCGCGCGCGCGGCGCGGTCAACCGCCGGCACGCGCGGCGGCGCGCGCGGCGAGCCAGCGCTCGAGCCGGTCGGCCGGGAGCGGCCGGCTGAGGCCGAAGCCCTGGGCGACGTCGCACCGCAGCAGCGCCAGGCCGGCGAGCGCCTCGTCGTCCTCGACGCCCTCGGCCACGACCTGCAGCCCGAGGCCGCGCCCGAGGTCGATCGTCGCGCGCACGATCGTCGCGTCGCTGGCATCGTCAGCCATGCCCATGACGAACGAGCGGTCGATCTTGATCTCGTCGAGCGGCCGGCGCCCCAGATAGGACAGGGAGGACTGGCCCTGGCCGAAGTCGTCGAGTGAGACGCGCCCGCCCATCGCGCGCAGCCGGCTGAGCGACTCGACCGCGCGGGCCGGGTCGGCGAGCACGGTGTGCTCGGAGATCTCGCACTCCAGGTGGTCGCCGGGGACGCCCGCACGCCGCAGCGCGGCGGCGATGTCGTCCGCCAGGCGCGCATCGAGCACGTCCGCCCCGGAGAGGTTGACGGCGACCGGCAGGTCGATGCCGCTGTCGATCCAGAGCCGGCGCTGGGCCAGCGCCGCGTCGAGCACCCAGCGCGTGAGCGCGCCGATCACGCCGGTGCGCTCGGCGAGCGGAACGAAGTCGACCGGCGGGATCGTGCCGCGGCGCGGGTGCTCCCAGCGCACGAGCGCCTCGACCCCGATGACGGCGCCGCCGTCGATCGCGACCTTCGGCTGGAAGTGCAGGACGAGCTCGTCGCGCTCGATCGCGCGCCGCAGCTCGGAGACCAGGGCGAGGCGCTCGGGCGAGTAGGGGTCGCGCGCCGGGTCGTAGGTCTCGATCCGCGCGCGGCCGCGCTTGGCCTCGTACATCGCCACGTCGGCGCGCTGCAGCAGCGTGCTGAGGTCGCGGCCGTGCTCGGGGTAGAGCGCGACGCCGATGCTCGCGCCCAGTTCGATCCCCAGGCCGCACAGGTCGAACGGGCGCCCGAGCGCCGTGCCGATCCGGTCTGCGAGCTCGGCCGTCGCGCCGCGATGGGGCAGGTCGCGGACGAGGATCGCGAACTCGTCGCCGCCGAGGCGGGCGAGGATGTCGGTCGGGCGCAGGACCTCGCGCAGCCGCCCCGCGACCTCGCAGAGGAGCATGTCGCCCTGGTCGTGCCCGAGCGTGTCGTTGACCTCCTTGAAGCGATCGAGGTCGATCAGCACGAGCGCGGACAGGCGCCCGGAGCGATCCGACAGCGCGAGCGCCTTGCGCCCGTCGGCCTGCAGCTGCGCACGGTTGGGCAGGCCCGTCAGGTGGTCCTCGCGGGCCTGGCGGCGCAGCCGGCGCGACGCGCTCGCGACGATGCGAAACAGGCTCGCCCAGAGCAGCAGCAGTCCGAGCGCGAGCAGCGCGATCAGCGTGCGCGTGTCGCTCGTGATGTCCGCGGCGACCGGAGCGTAGGGGAGGTACAGCTCGAAGGCGCCGTTCGGGCGCCCGGTCGTGCCCACCCGCAGCGGGACGTAGGCCGACAGCGTCGGCGCTCCGTGGCCGTCGTCGCTCGTGCCCCGGCCGGTCTCCGTCCGCACGGCGCCCGCGCGCACGAGCAGCGCGATCTCGACGTTGCGTGCGCCCATCAGGCGCCGATCGTCGGCGTAGACGACCTGTCCGGCGGCGTTGTAGACCTTGGCGCGCAGCACCCCGCTCGCGGCCAGCGGGCGGCCGAGGCGGGCGTCGAGCTCATCGGCGCGCGCGGCCCCGACCGGTCCGCGCAGGTCGGCGGGGGTCAGCGCGGACTGGGCGCCGGTGCGGGCGACCGCGACCGCCAGGCGCCGGGCATCGGCGACGGCGCGGTGCTGGATGCGCGCGTGGAGCGCGAGGCCGACGGCGCAGCCGAGCAGGGCGACGCCGAGCAGGCTGAGGGCGCTGAACCGCCCGAGCAGCGGGAAGCGTGCGATCCGAAGACGCATGCCGATGATGTCGGCGCCCTGCGGAGCCGCCTTGAGCCCCGCTGCGCGCCGGCCGCGCGGGGCCCGTCGCCGGCGCCCCGCGCGGGTCGAGTGGACTTCTCGGCTAGTACACGCGGCCGTAAGTTCTGCGGATTTCGGCGGTGCGCGCTCGCGCCGAATCCCACGCAGAACTTCGGGCCACTTGTACTAGCGCGTCCTGATGCGGATCGCGCTGCCGGCGTTGGAGACCTGCAGGCCGTCGGCGACGCCGACGAACACGCGGTAGGTCCCGCCGCGGCGGATGCGCACGCGCTTGCTGTAGCGGGTGAACGTCGTCCCGCCACCGCGAGCGACGCCGCCGCTCACCGTCACCCAGGTGCCGGTCGAGCTCTGCTTCTGCACGGCGAACAGCGCGCCGACCTTGGCGGGCCGGATCGTTCCGGAGAACGTGATGCGGCCGCCGCGGCGCACGTGGTGCGAGGTGACGCGCGTCGTCAGGTGCACGGCGACGCCGAGCGTGACGACCTCGCTGACCACCGGCTTGGCGCCGGTCGTCAGGACGCGGTACTGGGTGTTCGTCGTCACGCCGAGCAGCGGGAAGGCGAACGCGCCGCTGCTGCCCGTGACCTGCGGGTTGCCGACGGTCTGGAAGTCCGTCAGGTACGGGAAGACCTTCTGCTGCAGGACGACCTGGCGGCCGGCGCTGCCGGTGCCCGAGAGGACGCCCTGCAGGGTCACGCCCGCGCCGTAGGGGACGGGGTTGGGCGTCGCGCCGAGCGAGAATCCGAGCGGCTGGTTGCTCGTCTTGAAGGAGCGGTCGCCGCCCGTCACCGTCCCGTCGGCGTTGCGCGCGACGAGGCGGTAGTGGTAGGTGGTCGCGGGCGAGAGGCCGATGACGTCAGCGGCCGCGCCGACGTTCTTCGTGGCGGAGCCGGCGCCGATCTCCGGCGTCTGGGCGCCGTAGGCGGCCGTCGCGCCGTACTGGAAGAAGTAGACGGTGGCCTTCCCCTTCGCGTTGATCGTGCCGGTCAGCGTCGCGGACTGCGGGCTGACCTTCGTCGCGCCACCGGTGGACAGCGACGGCGCCGCCGCGAGCGCGGAGGTCGCCGCGACGGCGAGGACGAGCGCGGTCGCGGCGAGGAGCGCGACGGCGTGGGTGATGAAGCGCGCGGGGCGCGGTCGTGCGTGCATGGTGCATCCATCCTTCCCAGGGGGGTCAGCGGTTCGAACCCATCATCCACGCGAGAGTTGCGCGCCGACGTGCGACGCTGGACGCGATCATGGCCGACCCTGGGACGCAGGCCCGCTGGTGGGAGGTCCGCCCGGCGCAGAACCGCAAGCCGGTGACCTACCGCTGCCCGCTCTGCGGGCGCCACCTCGCGGCGCTCTCCGAGCACGTGCTGCTGCTGCCCGAGGGCCGGCCCGCAGGCCGGCGCCACGCGCACACCGAGTGCGCCCTGCGGGCGCGTCGCGCGGGGCGTCTCCCGACGCGGGACGAGTGGCGCGCGACGCAGCCGCGCTCGCCATCAGCGTTGCGGCGCCTGTTTGGGCGGGCGCGGTGGTGGCGGGCTCGGTGACGGTCTTCGCAGCTCCCGTGGCGGCTTTGCCGTCACGTCCGCGCGACGTCACCGCTGCGACGGCGAAGCGGCCGCAGCGCGCGCGTATACCCTCGCGCTGTGCCCTCTTCGCTCCTTGGCCGGTACCGCTCGACGGGCGCCGACCTGCCCTTCGGCGATCCGCTCCCCTACCACGCCGGCGTGGCGATGGAGGGCTACTTCTGGCGCTTCACCGACCCGGCGCGCGGACGCGTGGTCATCGCTCTGATCGGCGTCAACCGCGACGGCGACGGCGGGCACTGGGCCACGCTCGGGCTCGGCGGCCACCCGAACGCCTTCCTGGAGACCGCCGCGCATCCGGTGGCGGGCGCCGACCACGAGCGGATGGGCGCCTTCGCGGGCGACGCGTTCCGCGGGCGGGCCGACCGGCTCGTCGTCGACCTCGGGCCGCGCGCCCGGCTCGACGTGCGGATCGAGGACCCGGTCCCGTGGACGCGGCGCAGCTTCGGCGGTTCCAGCGTCTTCCACGCGGTCCCGTCGCTCAACCAGTACTGGCACCCGTGGCTGCTGGGTGGGCGGGTGGGCGGCGCCGCGATCCTCGGCGAGGACGAGTGGGACCTCGACGGCGCGACCGTCTACTGCGAGAAGAACTGGGGTCGCGGCGGCTTCCCACCCGCATGGTGGTGGGGTCAGGCACAGGGGTTCGCCGAGCCCGGCGTCTGCGTCGCCTTCGCAGGCGGCGTCGTGACCGCCGGCCCGCTGCGGCGGGAGATCACCGCGATCGTCGTGCGGATGCCCGACGGGCGGCTGATCCGCCTCGGCGACCCGGTCGTCTCGCCGGTCAGCGCGACCGTCACCGACGAGACGTGGTCGATCCGCGGGCGCGGTGCACGCTGGGGCGTCGAGATCGAGGGCAGCGCGCCGCTGGGCAACGCGCACGTCCTGCCGGTCCCGCTCCCGGCCGAGCGACGCAACGTCCCGGGCGCGCTGGAGCATCTCGGCGGGGCGATGCGGGTGGTCGTGCGCCGCCGCGGACGGGTGGTCTGGGCGGGCGACTCGCCGCTCGCCGCGCTCGAGCACGGCGGCATCGACCGCGCGCGGGCCGAGGCCCGCCGGCGCGGGGCCGCGGACGACGCGACCCACGTCGCGCCGGAGCGCTGATCAGGCCGGCTCGGGGACCGCGGCCGGGGCGTCCTGCGCGGCGCGCCAGCCCGCCGGGAGGGCGCAGCCGCAGGTGCGGCAGGCGACGACGTCGCTCGTGGTCCAGCCGCCGACACCGGTGCCGAACAGTCGCAGGCGACGACGCACCTCGACCGTCGACCACAGCCCGTCGACATGGCAGCGGGGGCAGCGCTGTGTGCCGCGCATGCGTCCGCCGTCGTTGCGGTCGATCTCCCACCCGACCAGGCTGAGTCCCGCCACCGCTGTGCTCCTTCGGTCGTCACCCGCTCGACCTTGAGCTTCGACGCCCGCCGTCAGCGGTCCGTGAACGATCTGTATGAATCGCGTGAAGATCCGGCAAAGCGGGGCGCGCCGGACAGAGCGCTACTCGTCGTCGCGCGCGGTCGGCGCCGTGCCGAAGACACGATCCCACCAGGGGGCGCTGACGCCGTAGCCGCGCTCGTGGTCCTGGAAGTGATGGCGCATGTGCAGCTCGCGCAGCTTGCGCCCGATCGGGCCCTTCGGCCGGCGATGGTGCACGTAGTAGTGCGTCATGTCGTACGCGAGGTAGCCCGCGAAGAAGCCGGAGAGCAGCGCGCAGGCCTGGGCGAACGGCAGCAGCGCCTCGAAGAGCAGCACGAAGATCAGCCCGAGCGGGATCGAAGCCGACGGCGGCATCACGAGCCGCATCGGGTCGTTCGGGTGATCGTGGTGGACGCCGTGGATCATCCAGTGGATCCGCCGCCCGACCGGGTGCTCGGGCTCGAAGTGGAAGACGATCCGGTGCAGCCAGTACTCGGTGAGCGTCCAGGTCAGGTAGCCGGCGAGCAGCCAGCCGAGGAACTCCGGGATCGCGATCTCGCGCAGCGCGTAGACGGCGAAGACCAGGATCACGGGGACGAAGATCGCCGGCACGACGCTGACGTGCACGCGCGTGATGCGGTCCAGCCACGATGCCCGGAACATCGGCGGCGAGGCCTTCAGGTACTCGTTCCGCGGCATCGCGCCCGGATCGAGCGGTTCAGGTGCCTCGAGAATGCTCACGACACGTATGGAATAGCACACTCGCCCGGCGGGCACGAGCGTGCCCACCCGACTTCTAGTGAATGATCACCGTCGTCCCCACCGGGACACGCGGGTAGAGGTCCTCGACGTCGGCGACGTGCATGCGGATGCAGCCGTGTGAGGCGGCGCTCCCGATCGACCAGTCCTCGCCCGTCCCGTGGATCCCGACGCCGTCAGCGATCCCCATCCAGCGGGCCTTGAGCGGATTCGCCGCGCTGCCGCCGGCGACCGTCGTGCCGCCCAGCTCACCGGCCCACGGGCTGTTCGGGACCGACCAGACCGGGTTCACCTGCTTGTCCTGGATGTGGAAGTGCCCCTCGGGCGTCGGGTAGGCGGGCTGGCCGACGGCGACCGGGTAGGTCTTGCTGAGCTTCAGCCGCTTGAAGAGGCGCAGGCGGAACGTCGCCTTCTCCACGGTGATGATCGTCCCGTAGGTGCGCAGGACGTCGTTTGCGTTGATCGCGGGGTACACGGTGGTGACGCGCTGGGAGAGCGCATGCGGCGCGCTCGCGTCGCCGAGCGCCGCGTCGACCTTCGCGGCGAGCGCCGCCTGGTCGACCGTGAAGCCCGTGTGCGCGCGGCGCAGGCGCTGGTGATGGATCCCGAGCTCGACGGAGGCGTCTCGCGGGGCGCGCGAGGCGCCGGCGGCGACCTGCGCTGCGAACGCCCTGACCGCGAGCTTCGAGTGCCTGAGCGGGACCGCGATCAGCGCGTCGGCAGCGGCGCCGCCGCCGCCGGGCGTGACGGGCACCGGCGTCACGGCCAGGGCCGCCGTGGCGATGGCGCGCGCGTTCCAGCTGAGCTTCGCGGTCTTCGCGTCGAGCGCGAAGCGCCGGCCCGCGACGTGCACGACGACCGGACGCCCGACCACCGCGCCGAGGCGAGCGTTCAGCCGCGCGAACGCCTCGTCGACCGTCAGGCCGGAGAGGTCGATGCCGGCCGCCGAGACGGTCGGGGCGATCCGCGGCGCGTCCTGCGCGACGGCGGTCGACGCCGGCAGGACGACGAGGGCGAGAATGCCGGCGACGGCCAGCCGGCGGGCACAGCGAGAGGGATTCATCCGGCGCCCGAGGGTAGCCCGCGTTCCTGTGGCCCCCCGCAAGGGCCGTTGCGCGGGGTTCCGCCGGGTGTTGCTGGCCCTACGCCACCACCCGCAGCCGCGGCCGCGCGCGCTCGCCCGTCTCCGCGAAGAACTCGTCGACCCAGGCCCACGTCGTCTTCGCGGCGCTGCGTCCGGTCAGCACGCCGAGGTGACCGCCCGGCGCGGTCTCGAGCCGGACCTCGGGGGCGTTCACGAGCAGCGACCCGACGTGGTGCACCGCGGCGCGCGGGGCGAGCACGTCGGTCGTCCCGGCGACGGCCATCACCGGGACGCGCACGTCGGCCAGGCGGATCTCGCCGTCGCCCCTGGCGAGCTCGAGCGCGCCGTCGGCGAGGTCGTTCACGCGGAAGAAGCGATGGTAGAGCTGGCCCATCGTGCGCCCGGGGTAGGCGTGCATGTGCGCCATGAAGTGGTCGACCGCCTCGATCTGCGCGAGGAACTCGCGGTCGTCCAGGTGCGTGGCGATCGCGATCGGCTTGGTCAGGTACTTGTCGATCGAGGTCAGCTGGAAGGCCCAGCGCACGAGCGGCGCGGGCGCGCCCCCGAGCGTGCGATAGACCGCGGTCCCGAGGAAGCCGTTCGTGACGTTGCTGGCGACGCGGATCGGCGCGGCGAGCCGCACCCGCGTGAAGTCGAACGGGGCCGCGACGGTCGCCACCGAGGCGACGGGCAGCGACGGATCAGCCGCGACGGCCAGGAGCGACATGATCCCGCCCAGGCACCAGCCGAGCAGCTGCACGGGGCGCCCGCCGGCGTCCTCGCTGACCGTCCTGATCGCGTTCGGCAGCACGTCGCGGACCCAGAACTCGAGGCCGAGGTCGCGGTCGGAGAACGCGATCGAGCCGTACTCGACGAGGTAGGTCGGGTGGCCCATAGCGATGAAGTGCTCGGCCAGCGAGCAGCCGCGACGCAGGTCGAAGCTGATCGTCGGCGCCGCCAGTGGCGGAACGAGCAGCACCGGCAGGTCGTGCTGGGGCGCGTCGTGGCTGGGAAGGTAGCGGTAGACGACCCGCTTGGGCGCCTCGTCGACGATCACCGCCGGCGTGCGGCGCAGGTCCGCGACACCGCCGCGGAAGATCATGTCGAACGTGTTCGCGGCCGCGGTGACGATGCTGTCGGGGGTTGGGACCGGGGACACGCCGGTTCAGTCTACGAACGCCAGCAGGAGGTCGCAGAACTCGTCGGGCGCCTCGAGCTGGGGGCAGTGCCCGCAGCCCGCGAGCTCCTCGTAGTGCGCATCCGGGACGACGTCGACGACGTGCCGCGCGCCGGTGTGGCTGACCATCCGGTCGCGGTCCCCCCAGACGAGCAGCACCGGGACGCCGATGCGCTCCAGCTGAAAGGCCGCCGGCGTCAGCTCGGGCAGCAGGCGCCGGCCGAGGTCCAGGAAGCGCCGCACGCTGCGCGCGTCCGCGTGGTGCCCGGTGAACATGCGCACGACCTCGTGCGAGACGGCACGCGGACGGGCGAAGGCGAGCTGGCGATAGACCTCGCCGACCATCGTGCGCACGACCGGCTCGGGCAGCGGGACCGGCGAGCCGAGCAGCCCGCGCACGAGCCGGTCGCGCTCGATGATCGAGAACCAGCGCGGCATCTCCAGGCCCGCCGGCGCGACCGGCACCACGCTGCGCACGGGCAGGTCCGCGCGCGCGGCGACGCGCAGCGCGACGCACCCGCCGAGCGAGTTGCCGACCACGACGACGTCGCCCCCGCCGTCCGCGGAGGCGTGCTCGATCGCGGCGGCGGCGAAACGGTCGTACTGGGGCAGGATCGGGCCCTCGGCCAGGCCGCCGGCGGCGGCGAAGCCCGGCAGGTCGACCGCCAGCGCACGGTGGCCGGCGCGCGACAGGCGCTCGAGCGTCAGCCGCCACGTGTCGGCGGAGTCGGCATAGCCGTGCAGGAGCACGATCGGCGCCCCGTCGCCCTCGAGCTCGAGGGCCCGCGTCGGGTACCCGCCGAGCTCCAGGCGATGCTCGATCAGCGGTTCTCTCACAGCCCCTCGGTTCTCCTCCACGGCCCGGCGGTCAGTGCGCGCCGGGCGGTGCGACGAAGTCGCGCGGACGGATCAGGATCATGCACAGGATCGCACTGACGAGCGCGGTGATGCCGGCGACGAGCAGGATGTCGTTCAGCGCGCCGGTGAAGGCCGTGAGCACCGCGTGCTGGCCGGCCGAGCCGCGCCGGAAGGGCCCGCTGCCGCCCGCCTGGAACACGGTGTCGGGAACGCGGGCGGCGATGCGCTTGACGGCGGGCCCGGCCTGCGTGAAGGCGGCGTCGAGCTTCGGGGTCAGCCGCGAGGCGAAGATCGCTCCGAGCGCCGCCGTCCCCGTTGCGATGCCGACCTGGCGGAAGGTGCTGTTGATGCCCGACGCCACGCCCGAGCGCCACGGCTCGACGACCCCGACGGCGGTCGAGGCCAGCGGCGGGTTCGTGATGCCGATGCCGATGCCGGCGATCCCGAAGCCGACGAGCAGCGTCGTCCATGCCGAGTCCGCGGTGAGCCCGCGCATCGCGAGCAGGCCGGCGCCGACGAACGTCAGCCCCGCGCCGATCAGCCAGCGCGTCGGGACGCGCGCCGACAGGCGGCCGGAGATCGGCGCCGCGATGAACGACAGGACCGTGATCGAGAGGAAGCGCAGGCCGGCCTGCAGCGGGGAGAACCCGAGGCCGTTCTGGATGTAGAGCGTGAGGTACAGGAACATCGCGAACATCGAGGACGACAGCCCGAACGCAGCGATCTGCGCGCCGGTGAACGCGGGGGTGCGGAAGAGCTGCAGGTCGAGCATCGGGTCGCGCACGCGCAGCTCGATCACGATGAAGGCGACGAGCATCACCGCCGCGACCGCGAACGCCGTGAGGATCGTCGTGCTGCTCCAGCCCTCCGCGTTGCCGCGCACGAGCGCGAAGACGAGCGAGGAGAGCCCGATCACGAAGGTGAAGAAGCCTGCGATGTCGATGCGCCCGGCGCTGGGGTTGCGCGACTCGGGCACCTTGGCGAGCGTGACGGCGATCGCCAGCGCGCCGATCGGGATGTTCACGTAGAAGATCGACTGCCACGAGATGCCCTCGACGAGCGCCCCGCCGACGAGCGGTCCGATGGCGACGGCGCCGCCGGTCGTCGCGCCCCACAGCCCGAAGGCCGTCCCGCGCTCGCGGCCGCTGAAGTTCGCGGCGAGCAGCGCGAGCGACGTGGCGAACATCGCCGCGCCCCCGATTCCCTGCAGGCCGCGCGCGAGGATCAGGAACAGCGAGCTGGTCGCCAGCCCACAGAGCGCGGAGGCGAGCGTGAAGACCACGAGGCCCGCCGTGAAGACGGCGCGCCGGCCGAAGCGGTCCGCGAGCGAGCCCATCGTCAGCGTGAAGGTCGCCAGCGAGAGCGCGTAGGCGTCGATCACCCACTGCAGGTCCCCGAAGTTCGCGTGCAGGTCCTTCGCGATGTCGGGCAGCGCGACGTTGACGATCGTGATGTCCAGCAGCAGCATGAACGTCGCCACGCAGACGGCGCCCAGCGCCCACCAGCGCCGCGGGTCGGCCGCGGCCTCGGCGTGCTGCGCATGCCCCTCGTGCTGCGTCGTCACGCCGCTCGCACCAGCAGCGACGCGCCGATCGCGCCACCGTCGTCGCCGAGCTTGGTCGGCAGCAGCTGCGGCGGGGCCGAGGGCCGGAAGAGGTTCATGTGGACGTACTGCTCGATCCGCGGACCGTGGGTGGCGAAGAAGCGCTCGCCCATCCCGCCGCCGAGCACGACGGCCTCGAGGTCCAGGAGGTTCACCGCCGAGGCGATGCCCGCACCGATCGCACGCAGGGCGCGCTCCATGGCATGCAGGGCCAGCGGGTCGTAGCTCGTCACGCCGCGCTCCCAGATGCCGCTCGTGAGGCGGTCCTTCTCGTGCCTGCTCATGAGCTTGAAGAGGCTCGTCTCGTGGCCCTCGGCGACCTTCGTGTGCACCCAGGCCTCCATGAACTTGCGCCCGGCATAGGCCTCGACGCAGCCGCGGTTGCCGCAGCCGCAGAGCGCGCCGCCGCGCCGCACGACGGTGTGGCCGAACTCCCCGCCGAATCCGCGGCCGTGGAAGAGCTCGCCGTTGATGACCAGGCCGCCGCCCACGCCGGTCCCCCACCAGACGCCGAGCACGTTGCGCCGGTCGCTCGCCGCGCCCAGCAGGCGCTCGGCGTCGACGGCCACGCTGACGTCGTTGCCCAGCCGTACGCGCACGCCCGCGAGGCGCTGGGAGAGCTCCGCCGCGAGCGGGTAGGGCGCGATCCAGTCGGGAAGGTTCCCGGCGTCGGCGACGGTGCCCGCCGCGTCGTCGACGACGCCCGGCGAGCCGACGCCGACCCCCGCCAGGTGCTCGGCCGCCACGCCCGCGATGCCGAGCGCCTCGTGCATGGTCGTCGCGAGCGCCTCGGCGACGGCCGGCGGCCCGCCCTCGCGCGGCGTCTCGGCGCGCGCACGGCCGACGACGGCGTGGGCGTCGTCGAGCACGAGCGCCTCGATCTTCGTCCCTCCGAGGTCGATGCCGCCGCGCAGGCGGCGCGAGTCCGCGAGCTGCGGCGTCCCTCCATCGACCTCGGCGCGGCGGCGGATCGGCATCGGTCAGGCCCTTCCGTAGACGGGGATGTGGGCGCCGCTGGTGGCGGCGGAGTCCGGGGAGCAGAGAAAGGCGATCGTCGCGGCGATCTGCGCCGGCGTGACCCACGTGGCCGGGTCGGCGTCGGGCATCGCCGCGCGGTTGGCCGGCGTGTCGATGACCGACGGCAGGATGGCGTTCGCGCGGATCCCGTCGTCGCGGTACTCGACGTCGAGCGCGTCGACGAGGCCGAGCACGGCGCCCTTGGCGATCGCGTAGGCGGCGCCGCCGGAGAACGGGCGCAGCGCTGCGCGCGAGGACACGCAGACGACGGCGCCCTCGCCCGCAGCGAGCAGCGCGGGCAGCGCGGCGCCGGTGACGAGCCAGGCCGCGACGAGGTTCACGCGCAGCTGCGCCTCGAGGTCCGCGACGGGCGTCTCGTGGAGCCGGTCGCCGGCCGCGAAGCCGCCGACGAGGTTGACGACCGCGCGCACGCCGGCGCCGGCGACGGCCGCGACCTGGCCGGCGGCACCCTCGTCGAAGAGGTCGGCCTGCACGAGCTCGAGGCGCTCGTGGCGCTCGACGCGCTCCAGCTCGCGCTCGGCGAGCCACGGCACCACGAGCCGCCAGCCGTCGTCCAGGAAGCGCCGGGTGACCGCGGCGCCCAGGCCGCCGGTGCCACCGGTGATGATCGCGGTGCGGGTCATTGCGTCAGGTCCTGTCCTCGCCGATCGACTGCCAGGGAGCTGCATCCCCACCCTATGCCCATCGTTCCAGACACGTCCGCTCTCGCCCCTACGGTTTCGGCCGTGCTCGTACGCGACCTCACCGACGGCATGGAGGTGGATCAGGTGCTCCTGGTCCGCGCCGCCGAGGTCCGCACGAAGGCCGACGGCGCGCCCTACCTGCGCCTGACGCTCGGGGACCGCACCGGCGCCGCGGTCGCGATGGTCTGGGACGACGTCCCGCGCCTGCGCGAGGTCTGCACCCAGGGCACCGCGCTGCACGTGCGCGCCGGCTACGAGCGCCACCCGAAGTACGGGCCGCAGTTCCGGCTGCGCGGCCTGGGCCCCGCCCAGCCGGGGACCTACGACCTCGCCGAGCTGCTCGACGGCCCCCCGCGCACGGCGGAGGCGATGGAGTCCGACCTGCGCGAGCTGGTCGCGACGATCCAGGACGAGCACCTGCGCGCGCTGCTGGATCGCGTCCTCGGCCCGCAGACCGGGACATGGGCGCTCTACCGCCGCGCGCCCGCCGCCAAGCACTACCACCAGGCCTACGAGCACGGGCTGCTCGAGCACTCGCTGTCGGTCGCCCAGGCCGTGAGCGCCACGAGCGCGACGTTCCCCGGGATCGACCGCGACGTCGCCGTCACCGGCGCGCTGCTGCACGACATCGGCAAGCTCGAGGCCTACACGACCGACCCGAGCGCGATCGACCTGACCGACCCCGGGCGCCTGCAGGGCGAGATCCCGCTGGGCTACTACCGGATCCGGCGCGAGATCGAGGACATTCCCGGCTTCCCGGCCGAGCTGGCGCAGGCCGTCGGGCACATCATCCTCAGCCATCACGGCTCGCTCGAGCACGGCAGCCCGGTCGTCCCCGCGACGCGCGAGGCGACGCTCGTCCACATGATCGACAACCTCGGCGGGCGGCTCGGGAGCTTCGACCGGCTCGAGAAGGAGCTGCCGCCGGGCGCCGTGTGGTCCTCGTTCGACCGCGCGATCGGCGGCGGGGCGTACTTCGGCGCGCAGGCCCAGGACGGCGCCGAGCGCGCCGCCGCGTAGACGGATCCTCCACGGCCACGCGCCGAAAGTGCGCAAAGTCCGGATGCAAAGGCGCACCGCCGCATCGCCGCGGGCGATGCCCGTCTAAGGTGGAGCGCCGATGGCGAAGGACACCGAGAAGCTCATCCGCCAGCTCTCGCTGATCTCCTACCTGATGGCCGAGCGACGGCCCGTCACGGCACTGGAGATCCGGCGCGACGTCGAGGGATACAGCGGCATGAACGAGGACGCGTTCGCGCGGCGGTTCTACGCCGACCGCGCGGAGCTCGACTCGCTCGGCATCCAGCTGACCGTCGACCGCCCGGCCGACGGCGCCGCAGAGCAGGAGAACTACTCGCTGCGCCCGGAGAACTTCCACCTCCCCGCGATCGAGTTCACCGACGAGGAGCTGGCCTCGCTGCAGTTCGCGCTGAACCTGCTCGACGGAGAGTTCGCCTACGCCGAGCCGCTGCGGCTCGCGCTGCAGCAGATCAGCTGGGGCCGTCCGAGTCCGCTCGGCGCACCGGACCAGGGCTCGCTCGCGCTCGGCATCACCGCGTCGGCCGGCGGGCACGAGCTCTCCCAGCGCCTGGCGAAGGTCGAGACGGCGATCTTCCGCCAGAAGACGGTCACGTTCGACTACTACACGATGGAGCGCGACGAGACGGGGGCGCGCAAGGTCGACCCGTACCACCTGCTGTTCCGCGGCGGCCAGTTCTACCTGCTGGGCCACTCGCACGAGCGCCAGGGCATCCGCGTCTTCCGCCTCTCGCGCATCCGCGGCAAGGTCGCCTACGCGACGAAGGCCGAGCACGACTTCAAGCGCGACGCCACGTTCGACCCGCGCTCGTATGCATCGCGCGCGGAGTGGCAGTTCGGCGACCAGGCGGGCGTCGCCGAGGTCTGGGTCTCCGACCGGCTCGCCTGGCAGGTCGAGCGCCATTTCGGCCGCTTCGGCGAGGTCCGCCCCGCCGGCGAGGGCGACGCCCCCGGCGACATCGTCATCGCCACGCCCTACGCCTCCGCGCGCCAGCTCGTCTCGTGGGTGCTCGGCCTGGGCGAGCACGCGCGGATCGTCGGCCCGCCCGAGCTCGTCGCCGAGGCGGAGGAGCGCATCGCGCTGATCGAGCGCCGCCACGACGGCGACCCCGACCTGGCCGACCCGGCGCGTGCGACGGCGAACGGCCGTCTGCGTCCCGGCGAGATGGCCGAGGAGGCCCCGGAGGGGCGCGGCCGCCGCGACGCGGCGATCCGCCCGGAGCGCTTCGCCCGGCTCGTGACGCTCGCCTCGATCCTGATCCACGCCGGCCGCGCCGGCGAGCGCATCCGCGTCGCCGACGTCTGCGAGCGCGTGCAGGTCACCGAGCCCGAGCTGCGCGAGGACATCGACGTGCTGAACGTCGTGAACTTCGGTGGCGGCTCGTACGTCCTGTACGCGGAGATCCACGACGACGGGACGATCGAGGTCGATCCCGAGCCCTACTCGGACAACTTCGACCGCCCCGCACGGCTGCTGCCCGTCGAGGCCAAGGCGCTCGTCGCCGCGATCGACCTGATCGGCGACCACCTGCCCGAGGGCGCGCTGACCAGCGCGCGCGAGAAGATCGTCCAGGCGCTCGGCGCCGATCCGCTCGAGCAGGGTCTGCAGGTCGCCGACGCCGGCGCGGACGACTCGAAGATCGCCCGCGTCGTCTCGCGCGCGATCGCGGACCGCAAGCTCGTCAAGCTGGACTACTACAAGCCCAACGAGGACGAGTTCACCGAGCGCATCGTCGAGCCCTACGCGCTCGTCAACGGCCAGGAGGGCTGGTACGTCGGCGCGTTCGACCCCGAGAAGGACGATGTGCGCCACTTCCGCCTGGACCGCGTGCGCCACGCCGAGGTGATGCCGCAGACCTTCGAGCCGCGGCCCGAGGTCGACCCGGCCGCCGACGTCGAGGGCTGGCCGAAGACCGGCGAGCTGCCCGCCTCGCGCACCGCGCGCCTGTGGATCTCGCCCGAGCGCGCCCGCTGGGCGCGCGAGGAGCGACCCGTCGCGCAGGAGCTCGCCGACGGCTCGCTCATCGTCGAGCTGAGCTTCGCTGGCGAGGACTGGCTCGTGCGCGAGGTGCTCAAGGAGGCCGGCGACGCCGCCGTCCTCGAGCCCGACGACGCCCGCGCGGCCGTGCTGGCAGCGGTGCGCCGGCTGCACCACGGCGCCCGCGCGTAGCCGTCAGCGCAGCAGACTGACGGCGACCACCTGCGTCAGCATGAAGACCTGAACGGCGATCGCCGCCGCGAGCAGCGGCCGGCTGCGTGAGATCGCGGCGAACGGCAGGGCCCAGATCGTGTACCACGGCATGAGCCACGTCGCAGTCACCGTGAGCGCGAGCAGCGCCCAGCCGGCCGCCGCGACCCAGTCCGCGCCGCGCCAGACGCGCACGAGCAGCAGGCCGACCGCCGCGACCAGCGCGACCTGGAGGCTCGTGCGCAGCCACGGCGCAAAGCTGTGCAGCCCCAGGACGTCGCGGATGCCGTTCGGGACGCTGAAGTTCGAGACGTAGCGCTGCTGCACGCTCAGCACCTCGGCGAAGCCCGTGGCGTGCGAGCCGAACGCCAGCACCGCCGTCAGCGCCACGGCGACCAGCGCGAGCGCCGCGCCGGCGAGCGCCCGGCCGCGGCGGCGCGCTCCGAGCACGAGGAACGGGAGCAGGACGACCGCGCTGATCTTCAGGCCCGCCGCGGCGACGGCGCTCGCCCCGCCTGCGCCCTCGCGCCCGGCCAGGACGAGCGCGACGGCGCCGACCATCACGACGAGCATCAGCAGGTCGTTGTGGCCGCCTCCGACGGCGTAGACGAGGAGCATCGGGTTCAGGCCGACGATGGCGGCCGCGCGGCGCGGGTCGTTGCCGCCCGCGCGCGCCAGGTGCCAGACGATCGCCACGATGCCCAGGCTCGCGGCGAACGCGACGGCCTTCAGCGCCCAGACCGACCCGGCGACGCCGAGCTGCACGAGCCCGTACGTGAGCACCGTGAACAGCGGGCCGTACGGGCTCCGCGAGTGATGCCAGCCGACGAAGCGGTAGGCCGCATCGTCCGGCGCGGCGATCGCCGCATGCGTGTACGGGTCCAGGCCGTGCAGCGCACCGAGGCGCCCGAACGTCACGTAGCCGAACAGGTCCGCACTGAGGATCGGGGGCGCCAGCAGGAACACGAGGTTCAGCAGGACGATCGCGCCGAGCACGACGCGCGCGGGGAGCGCGTCGGCGGTGAGCGTCGCCGTGTATGCGCACAGTGCGAACAGCACCAACAGCAGCCCCAGCTGGTGGTGCGTCAGGTGATCGCCCGGCCCGGCAAACGGGCCGGCCAGCCAGCCGGGGAAGGCGTCGGGGGCGACACGGATGAGGAACGGGGTGCCGGCCGCCGCGTCGATCGCCAGGACGAGGCCGACGGCGAGCGCACCGGCGAGTGCGCCCGCGGCGAGCGCCCCGCGCGGGCGGGCGAGGTCCCGGCGGTGTGAGAGGGCGAGGTCCGACATGGCCGACGAGGCGCAACGATAGGGTCCGGCGCCCATGAGCGGACGCCGCGACCAGATCAGGATGACCCCCGACGAGGTGCTCGCGTTCCTCGACGAGAGCCGCACGGTCACCTGCGCCACCAACGGCCGCAGCGGCTGGCCGCACCTGATGCCTTTGTGGTTCGTCGTGCGCCCGTCCGGGCCCGGGGGCGGGCCCGAGATCTGGGCCTGGACCTTCACGAAGTCGCAGAAGACGAAGAACCTCGAGCGCGACGCGCGCGCGACCCTGCAGGTCGAGGCGGGGACGGAGTACCACCTGCTGCGCGGCGTGATGCTCGAGACCGACGCCTTCGTGCACCGCGACCGGGACACCGTGCTCGGCGCGGGCCTCGACGTCTTCCGCCGCTACGCCGGCGGCGTCGAGGGCGACCTGGCCGACGAGGTCACGGCGATGGTGGCCAAGCAGGCGGAGAAGCGCGTTGCGCTGCAGTTCGTCGAGCGCCGCCGCGTCACGTGGGACCACCGCAAGCTCGGAGGCGTCTACTAGGGCCACCGTCCGCCGGGTGCTCGCGCGACCTCCCGGCCCGTTACCCTGCGCCGACGCATGGAACGCCTCAAGGGTCTGATCCTCTCGGGCGGCAAGGGCACGCGCCTGCGCCCGATCACGTTCACGAGCGCCAAGCAGCTCGTGCCGGTCGCCAACCGGCCGGTGCTCTTCTACGGGATCGAGGCGATGGCCGCCGCGGGCATCGAGGAGATCGGCATCATCATCGCGCCCGAGACGGGCGACGAGATCCGCGAGACCGCCGGCGACGGCTCGCAGTTCGGCGTGCGGATCACCTACATCGTCCAGGACGCGCCCGCCGGCCTGGCTCATGCGGTGCTCACCGCCGAGCCGTTCCTCGGGACCGACCCGTTCGTCATGTACCTCGGCGACAACCTGCTCCAGGGCGGCATCACCGACCTGGTGGACGCCTTCCGCGCGGACGCCCCGGACGCGCTGATCCTCCTGACGCCGGTGCCCGACCCCGAGCACTACGGCGTCGCCGAACTGCACGAGGGCCGTGTCGTGCGCCTGCAGGAGAAGCCGCCGCAGCCGAAGACCGACCTCGCGCTCGTGGGCGTCTACATGTTCACCGCCGGCATCCACGATGCCGCCCGCGCGATCGAGCCCTCCCCGCGTGGGGAGCTGGAGATCACCGACGCGATCCAGTACCTCGTCGATGCCGGCCGCCGCGTCGAGCCGCACATCGTCCAGGGCTGGTGGAAGGACACCGGGCGCCTGGAGGACATGCTCGAGGCCAACCGCCTCGTGCTCGACCGCATCGAGCGCCGCATCGACGGCACGCTCACCGAGTCCTCGTGCGAGGGTCGCGTGGTCATCGAGGCGGGCGCGATGCTCGAGCGCTCGACGGTCCGCGGGCCGGCGATCATCGGCGCCGGCGCGCGACTGATCGACGCCTACATCGGCCCGTACACGGCGATCGGCGACGGCTGCGTGATCCAGGACGCGGAGGTCGAGCACTCGATCCTGCTCGAGGGCAGCTCCGTCCGCGACCTCGGCGCGCGCATGGAGAGCTCGCTGCTGGGCAAGGACGTCGCGATCGCGCGCTCGCTCGGCCAGCCCAAGGCCTACCGCTTCCTCGTCGGCGACCAGTCCGAGATCGGGATCGCGTGAGGCTGCTCGTCATCGGCGCCGCCGGGATGCTCGGGCACACGCTCGTGCCGACCGCCCGCGCCGCCGGCCACGAGGTGGTCGGGCGCGACATCGACTCGATCGACATCACCGACGCCTCCGCGACGGCGGCGATCGTCGCCGCCGATGCGCCCGGCGCCGTCATCAACTGTGCCGCCTGGACGGACGTCGACGGCGCCGAGGAGCACGAGGACCGCGCGCTGCGCGTCAACGGCGACGGGGCCGGAAACCTCGCGGCCGCGGCCCGCGCGGTGGGTGCGCGCATCGTCCAGGTCTCGACCGACTACGTGTTCCCCGGCGACGCGCACGAGCCCTACGTCGAATCCGACCCCACCGGGCCGCAGGGCGCCTACGGACGCACGAAGCTCGCCGGCGAGCAGGCCGTCGCGGCGGCTGCGCCCGACCACGTGATCGCGCGCACCGCCTGGCTCTACGGGGCCGGCGGCAAGAACTTCGTCGACACGATGCTCACGCTCGGCGCCGAGCGTGACGAGGTCCGCGTCGTCGACGACCAGGTCGGCTGCCCGACGTGGACGGGCCATCTCGCGCCGGCGCTCGTCCAGCTGGCGACCGGCACGGTGAGCGGCGTGTTCCACGTCGCGGGCGCCGGGCACTGCTCCTGGTTCGACCTGGCCCGCGAGGCGCTCGCCGCCACGGGGTCGACCTGCCGCGTCGAGCCGACGACGACCGCGGAGTTCCCGCGCCCCGCGCCGCGCCCGGCGTTCAGCGTCCTTCAGAGCGAGCGCGGCGAGGACGCCGTGCACCTGCCCCACTGGCGTGAGGGCCTTGCCGGCTTCCTCGCGGACCGCGCGGGATCCACCACCACGACCGCGGGAGGCCCGCGATGAAGCTGCTCGTCTGCGGGGGTGCCGGGTTCATCGGCTCGAACTTCGTCCGCCTGCGTGCGGGCGAGCACGGCGACGAGGTCGTCGTGCTCGACAAGCTGACCTACGCCGGGCGGCGCGAGAACCTCTCAGGCGTCCCGCACACGTTCGTCCACGGCGGGATCGAGGACGCCGCAGCGGTCGCGCAGGCGATGGAGGGCGTCGACGCGGTCGTGAACTTCGCCGCCGAGACGCACGTCGACCGCTCGATCGCCGAACCCGACGCGTTCGTCAGGACGCACGCCCTCGGCACGTTCGTGCTGCTGGAGGCCGCCCGTGAGCGCGGGCTGCGCTACCTGCAGGTCTCCACCGACGAGGTCTACGGCTCGATCGCCGAGGGCTCGTTCACCGAGGAGAGCCCGCTCGAGCCATCGTCCCCGTACAGCGCCACGAAGACCGGGGCCGACCTGCTCGTCCAGTCCTACACGCGCACATTCGGCATGGAGACGGTGATCTGCCGCGGCTCGAACAACTACGGGCCCCACCAGTACCCCGAGAAGCTGATCCCGCTGATGGTGCTGAACGCGCTGCACGGCGATCCGCTGCCGGTCTACGGCGACGGGATGCAGGTGCGCAACTGGCTCTACGTGACCGACTTCTGCGCCGGGATCGGGCACGTGCTCGCCCACGGCGCCGCCGGCGAGGTCTACAACGTCGGCGGCCCCGACGAGTGCCCGAACATCGAGGTGGTGCGCCGCATCATCGCGCTGACCGGCGCCGACGAGTCCCTGCTGACGTACGTCGAGGACCGCCCGGGCCACGACCGGCGCTACTCGCTGGGATCGGAGAAGGTCCGCGCGCTCGGCTGGGAGGCGCAGGTCCGCTTCGAGGAGGGCCTCGAGCGCACCGTCGCCTGGTATCGCGACAACCCCGGCTGGTGGGAGCCGATCCGCTCCGGCGCCTACCGCGAGTACTACGAGCGCCAGTACGGCAGCTCGCTCGGGTAGCCGCTCAGCCGAGGCTGGAGATCCGCCAGGAGGTGCCCTGCTTGGCGAACTGCAGGGTGACCAGGCGGCTCTTGTTCTTGTCCGTCTTCTCCCTGACGACCGCCGTGGCCTTCGCGGCGTCGCTCGGATCGATCGTCACCGACTTGACCGTGAGATCGGCCTGATCGCTGTTCTTGATCGCGCTGTTGACCGCCGCGGCGCATCCCTTGGCGCCGGCCTTCGCCGCGATCTGCTGCTGGAGCTCCGTCGTGATCAGGCCGCCGCAGATCTTCGTCTCGTCCGACTTCTCGGTCGCCGTCTGGAGATCCTCCACCGCCTGCGCGATCGCCTTCTGCTGGCCCGTGAACTTGGCGGTGGTGTTGTCGTTCTTCGTCGCACCGCCGCAGCCGGAGACGGCGAGGGCGAGGGCGAGGGCGGCGGCGGGAACGAGGGCGAAGCGCGGGCGCATGGGCCGCGGAGCGTAGCGTTCCGCCGGTGACGCCCGCCCCTCCACCGGCTGAGCTCGCGGCCCTGGAGGCGGAGCTCGTGGCATGCACGCGCTGCCCGCGGCTCGTCGCCTGGCGCGAGCAGGTCGCGCGCGAGCGACGCGCGGCGTTCGCGGATCAGACGTACTGGGGCCGGCCGATCCCCGGCTTCGGCGACCCGGGCGCGGCCGTCGTGCTGCTCGGGCTGGCGCCCGCCGCCCATGGCGCCAACCGGACCGGGCGCGTCTTCACCGGCGACCGCTCCGGCGATTTCCTCTTCGCCGCACTGTGGCGCACCGGCTTCGCGAGCCGTCCCGCGTCGATCGCGCGCGATGACGGGCTGGAGCTGCGCGACGCCTGGGTGACGGCGGCCGTGCGGTGCGCGCCGCCGGCCAACCGGCCGACGCCGGTCGAACGCGACGCCTGTCTGTCCTGGAGCGTCGCCGAGCTTGCGCTGCTCCCGCGGGCAGGCGTGATCCTCTGCCTCGGTGCGTTCGCGTGGGACGCGGCGCTGCGCATGCGCGTCGCCGCCGGGCTCAAGCCGCTGCGCCCGCGCCCGGCGTTCGGGCACGGCGTGATCGCCGCCCCGGACGACGGCCCGGCACTGCTCGGCTGCTACCACCCCAGCCAGCAGAACACCTTCACCGGGCGGCTGACGCCGGCGATGCTCGATGCCGTCCTCCTGCGCGCACGAGAGCTCGTCGGCCTCGCGGGCCCGTGAGCGCGGGCAGGTACGCTCGACGGACGGCATGCCGCTGTCCGCCTTCACCCCGACGGTCCGCGACTGGTTCACGCGGGCGTTCGCCGAGCCCACGCCCGCCCAGCAGCAGGCGTGGCCCGCGATCGCCGGCGGCGAGCACGTCCTGATCAGCGCCCCGACCGGCTCGGGCAAGACGCTCGCGGCATTCCTGTGGGGCATCGACCGACTCGTCGCCGAGCCGCTCGCCGAGGGGGAGCGGCGCACGCGGATCGTCTACGTCTCGCCGCTGAAGGCGCTCGCCTACGACGTCGAGCGCAACCTCGTCACGCCGATCCGCGGCGTCGGGGCGGACGTCAGCGTCGGCGTGCGCACGGGCGACACGCCCCAGCGCGAGCGCGCCGCGATGCGCCGCCACCCGCCGGACATCCTGATCACGACGCCCGAGTCGCTGTACCTCATGCTCACGAGCGGCGCGCGCGAGATCCTGACCGGCGTCGAGGCGGTGATCGTCGACGAGATCCACGCCGTCGCGGCGACCAAGCGCGGCTCGCACCTGGCGCTGACGCTGGAGCGCCTGGCCGCCAACCAGGAGGGCGGCGCGGATCCGCAGCGCATCGGCCTGTCCGCCACGCAGAACCCGCTCGAGGAGATCGGGCGCTTCCTGGTCGGCCCGCGGCGCACGTGCCGGATCGTCGACACGGGCGTGCGCAAGCCGCTCGACCTGAAGATCCATGTGCCGGTCGAGTCGATGGTGGAGCCCGGGCAAACCGCGCCCGGCGAGACCGTCCCCGACCTCGAGCACCTCGTCGGCGGCGAGTCCACGCGCCGCTCGATCTGGCCCGCGATCTACCCCGAGATCCTGCGCCTCGTCCGCGAGCACACCTCGACGATCGTCTTCGTCAACGCGCGCCGCGGCGCCGAGCGGCTCGCGCTGCGCCTCAACGAGCTGGCGAACGCCGGCCTCCCGGACGACGAGCCGCCCGTGGAGATCGCGCGCGCCCACCACGGCTCGCTCGCGCGCGAGGAGCGCACCGTCATCGAAGAGCTGCTCAAGCGCGGCGAGCTGCCCTGCCTGGTCGCGACGAGCAGCCTGGAGCTCGGCATCGACATGGGCGCCGTCGACCTCGTGCTGCAGGTCGAGTCGCCGAAGTCCGTCGCCCGCGGCCTGCAGCGGATCGGCCGCGCCGGGCACGGCGTCGGCGACACGAGCAAGGGCCGCATCTTCCCGAAGTTCCGCGCCGACCTGCTGGAGTGCGCGGTCGTCGCGAAGCTCATGCGCGAAGGCGCGATCGAGCCGACGGTGATCCCGCGCAACGCGCTCGACGTCCTCGCCCAGCAGATCGTCGCGATCGCCGCCGCCGCCGGCGAGGACGAGACGGTGTCGGTCGACGAGCTGTTCGCGCTCGTCACGCGCACGCACTCCTACGCCGAGCTCGGGCGCGAGCTGCTGGAGAACGTCCTCGACATGCTCGACGGGCGCTATCCGTCCGAGGAGTTCGGCGAGCTGCGCGCCCGGATCGTCTGGGATCGCGTCGGCGGGACGATCCGCGCGCGCAAGGGCGCCGGGCGCCTGGCGATCACGAACGCCGGGACGATCCCCGACCGCGGGCTCTACGCCGTCGTGCTGCCGGACGGCCGGCGGGTCGGCGAGCTCGACGAGGAGATGGTCTACGAGGCCCGGCCCGGCCAGACGTTCCTGCTCGGCGCGTCCTCCTGGCGGATCGAGGAGATCGGGCGCGACCGCGTCATCGTCAGCCCGGCGCCGGGCGTCCCCGGCGCGGTCCCGTTCTGGCGCGGCGACGGCGTGGGGCGCCCCAAGGAGCTCGGCGAACAGATCGGCGCGTTCGCCCGCACCGCGCTCGAGCTGCCGGCCGGCGAGCTCGAGCGCACGCACGACCTCGACCCGCTGGCGGCGAAGAACCTGCTCGAGTTCCTGCGCGAGCAGCAGGACGCCACGCGCGTCATCCCGAGCGACCGCACGATCGTCGTCGAGCGCTTCCGCGACGAGATCGGCGACTGGCGCCTCTGCGTGCTCTCCCCCTACGGCGGCCGGGTCCACGCCGCCTGGGGCCTGGCGCTGAGCGCGCGGCTGCGCGACGAGTTCGGACTGGAGTCCGACGCGATCTGGTCGGACGAGGGGATCATCGTCCACCTGCCCGACGCGGATGAGCCGCCCGGAGCCGATCTGGTGCTCCTGGATGCCGAGACGATCGAGGACCAGATCGTCGCCGAGCTCGGCGCCAGCGCGCTGTTCGGCGCGCGCTTTCGCGAGAACGCGGCGCGCGCGCTGCTGATTCCGCGCGCCTACCCCGGCCGGCGCACGCCGCTCTGGCAGCAGCGCCTGAAGGCGCAGTCGCTGCTCGAGGTCGCCAAGCGCTACGCGGACTTCCCGATC
Source organism: Solirubrobacteraceae bacterium (assembly GCA_036510915.1). Taxonomy (GTDB): domain Bacteria; phylum Actinomycetota; class Thermoleophilia; order Solirubrobacterales; family Solirubrobacteraceae; genus F1-60-MAGs163. The sequence continues at coordinate 31,322 of DATCDC010000013.1, forward strand.
ATCCTGGAGACCTACCGCGAGTGCCTGCGCGACGTGCTCGACGTGCCCGGCCTGCAGGAGCTGCTGACGAAGCTCCACCGCCGCGACCTGTCGCTCGTCGAGGTCGAGACGCACTCGCCGTCGCCGTTCGCCAGCGCGCTGCTGTTCGACTACATCGCGACGTACATGTACGAGGGCGACACGCCGAACGCCGAGCGTCGCGCGGCCGCCCTCTCGCTCGACCGCGACCTGCTGCGCGAGCTGCTCGGCCAGGACGAGCTGCGCGACCTGATCGACGCGGACGCGCTCGCCGAGGTCGAGGCCGACCTGCAGCACCGCTCGGATCGCACGCGCGCCGGATCCGCCGATGCCCTGGGCGACGTGCTGCGCCGCCTCGGCGACCTGACGGCGCAGGAGGCCCAGGAGCGCGTGCTGCCCGGCCTGGAGGCGGCGGCGATGCTCACGGCGCTCCAGCGTGAGCGCCGCGCGATCGTGCTGCGCATCGGCGCCGAGGAGCGCTGGGTCGCCGCCGACGACGCCGGCCTCTACCGCGACGCGGTCGGCGCGGTGCCGCCAGGAGGGCTGCCGCAGGAGTTCCTGGAAGAGGCCGAGCGCCCGCTCGAGCGCATCCTCGCCCGCTACGCGCGGACCCGCGGCCCGTTCACGACCGCCCAGGCGCGCGAGCGCTACGGCGTCGACCCGTCGAGCGCGCTGGCGGCGCTGGAGCGCGACGGCGCGGTCGTCCGCGGCGAGCTGCGTCCCGGCGGGTCAGAGCGCGAGTGGTGCGACGTCCATGTGCTGCGGCGACTGCGCCGCGCCTCGCTGGCCGTCCTGCGCCAGGAGATCGAGGCCGCCGACCGCAGCGCCCTGGCCGCGTTCCTGCCGGGCTGGCAGGGGGTCGACCGCCACCCGGCGGCGGGAGCCGGCATCGACCGCCTGCGCGAGGCGCTGGTCCCGCTCCAGGGGCTCGCGCTGCCGGCCGAGGTCTGGGAGCGCGACGTGCTGCCGCGGCGCGTCGGCGCCTACTCGCCGAGCTGGATGGACCAGCTCTGCGCCTCCGGCGAGGTCGTGTGGCTCGGTGCGGGCGCGCTCGGGCGCAACAGCGGCCGGGTCGCCCTCTACTTCCGTGACGACGTCGCCCTGATCGGGCGGCCCGGCGTTCGCGGCTCGGCGCCCGACCTGCCTTCAGGGCCGGTGCACGAGGCGATCCGCGAGCGCCTGCGCGCGGCGCCGTGCTTCTTCACCGACCTGCTCGGCGAGCTGCCGCTCGCGCCCGAGGAGCTCCAGGACGGCCTCTGGGACCTCGTCTGGGCGGGCGAGGCGACGAACGACGCCTTCGCGCCGCTGCGCGCGCCACGCCTGACGCTCGCCCGCGCACGGCGCGCCGACGCCCGCGACGCGCGCAGGCCCGGTGCGGCGCGACGTTTCGGCGCGCAGCGTCGCGGGGCCCAGCCGACGGTCGCCGGCCGCTGGTCGCTGACCGGGGCGCTGCTGGAGCCGGCGCCCGCGGCCGGCCAGCAGCAGCGCGTCCTGGCCGAGCTGCTGCTCGAGCGCTATGGCATCCTCACGCGCGAGCAGGTGCTCGCCGAGGGCGTGAGCGGCGGCTTCGCCGCCCTCTACGGCGCGCTCAGCGACCTCGAGACGCTCGGCGTCTGCCGCCGCGGGTACTTCGTCGAGGGTCTGGGCGGCGCGCAGTTCGCGCTGCCCGGGGCGGTGGAGCGCCTGCGCGCGCAGCGCGAGGGGTCTGAGCACGAGGCGACGGTGCTCGCCGCGACCGACCCGGCGCAGCCCTACGGCGCGGTCCTCAAGTGGCCCGAGCGCCCCGACCAGGACGCGGGCGCCGCAGCCCGGCGCCCGCAGCGCGTCGCCGGCGCCTACGTCGTGCTCGTCGGCGCCGAGCCGATCGTCTACGTCGAGCGCGGCGGCCGCGGAATCGCCACGCTCGTCGGCGCCGACGACCCGCGGCTGCGCCCGGCGCTCGAGGCGCTGACGGCGTTCGTCGAGGCCGGGCGGGCGAAGCTCAAGCTCGGGCTCGAGCGCGTGGACGGCGAGGCCGTCGTCGGCTCCGCCTGGGAACCGCTGCTCGTCGAGCTCGGCTTCCGCCAGGGTCCGCGCCGGCTGACGCTCAGCGCCTGAGGCCGGGGGTGCGCACGCGCATGCCGAGCGCCGTCGCGGCGTCGGCCATGCGCCCGGCAGCCCGCAGGCGCGCCAGCGGGCCCATGTGCGGCACCGGCGTCAGATGCGCGACCGGCCTCCCGCGGTCGGTGATCTCCACGACCTCGCCGGCCTCCACCTCGCGCAGAACGCGGCTGCGACACCGAGGTGCTCGGCGGCGCGGACTCACCCCCCGGCGACCGCGCGCCGGAACGTCGCGTACGCCGCGCGCGTGCTCCCGTCCGGCGCGATCAGGCCGGAGTCCCAGCGCGGCGGCGGCTCGCCGCGGAACTGGTAGACGTCGAAGCGCGTGATCCGTGGGTCCAGGCGCGGCGCGCGGGCGAGCAGGAAGGCGAGGTCGGCGTTCGCGGCGGCGGGACTCTGGGTGGAGCGCCCGTCGTCGCCGGGCTGCACGCGCCGCACGATCCCGCCCTGCTCGGTGAGCCAGACCTCGTCCGCGCCGGGCAGCCATGCGAGGAAGGCGCGCAGGCGCGGGAGCGTCGGATCGCGTGCCCGGTCCCAGCCGTCCTCGTAGGCGTGCCAGCCCCAGAGTCGCGGCGCCGGCGAGCCCGCGCCGCGCAGGTAGCCGGCGAGGTAGGCCGGCGTCATGCCGCGGTCGGCGAAGTCGCCGGCGACCGCGCGGCACCCGCGGAGCGCGCACAGAGCGCGCACGGCCGCGTACATCCGGCCCGCCGCGACCGGGTCGGCGCGCGTCGACGGCGCGATGTCCGGCTCGTTCCAGGGCGAGATCGCCGTCACGAGATCGCCGCCACCGCGGGCGTCGATCCAGGCGAGCAGCCCGGCGAGCGCGCTCGCGTAGGCCGCCTCGGGCTGCGCCGCCGGCAGGTCGCGCGAGGGCTTGACGGCGAGCAGCACGCGCCGGATCCCCGCCGCCCGTGCGGCGACGAGCCACTGCGCGAGGCGCACGCGCTCGGCCGCGAGGCCCGGATAGGCGGGCCCCGTGTGGACGGCCAGATCCCAGGAAGCCTGGACGCGCGCGTCGCGCAGCCCGAGCGCCGCGAAGCGCGGGTCGGCGAACATCCGCGGGTCCTCGCCGGAGATGCCGAACGTGAGCGAGCGGCGGTGCCCCCCACCGCCCTCGCCGACGGCGAGCCAGACGCCGGCCGCCACGAGCGCCGTGGCGACGAGGAGGAGCTGCGTACGGCGGCGGCGCATCCCCCTGAGCGTCGCAGGCCGCGCCTGATCGCGCACAACGTCCGGCCCCGGCATAGCGTTCCGCGGACATCGACAGCCCCGCAGGGCTGGCGCTGTTCGCCTGGGTCCAGGGCTCCGGGCCGCCCGCGGACCACGCCGAGCAGCCCGCCCTCCGCACCCGCGCGATCGCGTAGCTACGGCTGCTTCTTGCCCGGGTTGAAGATCCCGTCGGGGTCCAGGGCGTCCTTGATCGCCCGGTGGACGGCGACCGCGGGCGCCGTCCACTGATGCTGGAGCCAGCCGTTCTTCAGCACGCCGATTCCATGCTCGCCGGAGATCGTGCCGTCGAGGCGGATCGCCATCGCGAGCAGATCGGCCGCCGCAGCCTGCGCGCGGCGCACGGCCAGCTGGTCCCGCGGGTCGAGCAGGAAGGTCGAGTGCAGGTTGCCGTCCCCAGCGTGGCCCCAGGAGCAGGCCTCGATCCCGTGGCGCTCCCCGATCCGGAGCGTCTCCTCGATCGCCTCGCCGAGCCGGTCGACGGGCACGGCGATGTCCTCGGAGAGCTTGCCGCCGAGCTCCGTCGTGACCGCGAGCCCGACGCCGTCGCGCCAGCGCCAGAGCGCCGCCGGGTCGGCCGGGACGATCGGCCCGCCGAGCGCGTCGTCGGCAAGCGCCTCGGCGAGCGCGTCGCGATCCTCGACGCTGGTGTCCGCCTCGGCGAGCACGAGCATCTGCGCACCCTCCGGCATCCCGCCCGGGAAGCCGCCCCCGGCGATCCGCAGCGCCCCGGCGTCGAGGTACTCGATCGCCGCCGGGATCGGGCCCGCGGCCATCAGCCGCGCGACCGCCTCGGCCCCCGCGGCCGTGCTCGCGTAGAAGGCCGCGACGGGCAGCGCGGCCGCCGGGGTGGGTATCAGGCGCAGCCACGCCGCGGTGATCACGCCGAGCGTGCCCTCCGAGCCGACGAGCAGGCTGCGCACGTCGTAGCCCGCGACGTCCTTGCGCACCGGGCCCCCGAAGCGAGCGATCGCTCCACCGGCGAGCACGGCCTCGATGCCGGTCACCCACGCGCCCGTGACGCCGTACTTGAAGCAGTGCGGCCCGCCCGCGTTCGTGGCGATGTTACCCCCGATCTGCGAGGACTCGGCCGCGCCGGGATCCGGCGGGAAGCACAGGCCGTTCTCCCGCGCGAGCCGCTGCACCGTCGCAGTCGTCACGCCCGCCTCGACCTCCATGCGCCACTGGAGCGGATCGAGCGCGCGGATCCGGGTGAGGCGCTCGAGGCCGAGCACGATGCCGGAGCCGCGGGGGACGGCGCCTCCGGCCCAGCCCGTGCCCCCGCCGCGCGGCACGATCGCCACCTCGTGCTCCGTGCACCAGGCCACGACCGCGGCGACCTCGTCGACGTCGGCCGGCAGCACGACGGCCTCGGCGATGCCGCGGACGGCGCTGAACGCGGTCTGGTCGGTCGTGTGGACGGGGTCGTCGCCCGGGCGGACCCAGTCCTCTCCGACGATGCGCGCGAGGTCGCGGTGCACGCCCCGAGCGTACCCTCGGGAGCGCCGTGCCCGAAGGCGACACCATCCACCACGCGGCGAACCGCATCCGCCCGCTCCTCCTGGGCCGCGTCCCGGACGAGATCCGCACCCCGCATCCGCGCGTTGCCGCGAGCGGCTGGCCCGAGCGCCTCGCCGGGCGCGCCGTCAGGTCCGTCGACGCCCATGGCAAGCACCTCTTCCTGCGCTTCGAGGGCGGGCTCACCTTGCATTCGCACCTGCGCATGACGGGATCCTGGGGCACCTACGCCCCCGGGCAGCGCCGGCGGCGCGCGGCGCACCGGGCCTGGCTCGTGCTGCGCGCCGGCGAGCACGAGATCGTCGAGTTCGACGGGCCCGTCCTCGAGCTGCTGACCGACGCCCGTGCGAGCGGGGACCAGCGGATCGCCGGCCTGGGGCCCGACATCCTCGCGCCCGAGCTCGACGAGGCCGACATCCTGCGCCGTCTGCGCGAGGACGACCCCACGCGCGCCATCGGCGACGCGCTGCTCGATCAGCGAACCGTCGCCGGCATCGGGAACATCTGGAAGTCCGAGGCCTGCTGGGAGGCGCGCATCGACCCGTGGCGTGCCACCGGCACGGTCGGCGACGACGAGGTGCTCGCCGTCCTGCGCGGCGTGCGACCGCGGATGCAGCGCACCGCAGAGCTCGGGATGAGCGCCCGCCAGGACCACGTCTACGGTCGCTCGGGCAGGCCCTGCGAGCGCTGTGGCGAAGTCATCCGCGTGCGCGGCCAGGGGGACGACAACCGCCGGACGTTCTGGTGCCCGCGATGCCAGACCTGACCGCCCCCCGGCGCTCGAAGCGCGTCGGGCACAAGGGCGCCGACCACATCGCGCCGGGCAACACGCTCGAGAGCTTCGCGGCGGCGCTCGGCCACGGCGTCGACATGATCGAGTTCGACATCCTCCCCGAGCGCCTCGACGGCACGGGCGGTCTGCTGCTGGCCCACGACTACGAGGACGCGAGCCGCCGCACGCCACTGACGCTCGACGAGGGCCTCGCGCACTTCGCGCACGACGCCTACGCGGGGATCGAGCTGGACGTCGACATGAAGCTCCCGGGCTACGAGGAGCGCGTCGTCGACGCGCTGCGCGCCCACGGCCTCCTGGAACGCGCGCTGATCTCGACCATGGAGCCCGACAGCCTGCGCGTGCTGCGCGCGATCGCGCCCGACGCGCGGATCGGCTGGTCCTTCCCGCGCGTGCGCCAGGACTACACGAAGCACCCGGTCTACCGCTACCCGGCCTACGCGATGGTGCTCTGGTACCGCCGGCGGCTGCCGGCGATGGCCGCGCGTGCGCTGCGTGAGGGCCGCATCGACGCGCTCATGTCGCACTGGGCGTTCGTGACGCCTCGCCTGCACGAGGCGGTCGAGTGCGCCGGCGGCGAGCTCTACGTCTGGACCGTCGACGACCCGCAGCGGATCGCCGACCTCGAGCGCCTCGGCGTCACCGGGATCATCACGAACGACCCGCGGCTGTTCGACGCGCCCGGCGGCGGGGCCGGTTCCAGC
>DATCDC010000014.1:0-3839 GCA_036510915.1 Solirubrobacteraceae bacterium
CTTCTTCAGCCGGATCTCGCCGGCGAAGTAGTTGCTCGAGTAGAGGAAGCCGAAGATGTACCAGAAGACGGACACCGATTTGAGCGTGGTCTCGGTGCTGAAGCCGGTGTGCGCGTACCCGGCCTTCTTCGCCGAGGCGGCGAGCGCGCCGACCGCGTTGTTCGTGCCGAGGTTCGACGCGTAATCGTTGAAGTTCGCGAGGAACCCGGTCTTGCTCTGGAAGATGGCGACGAGCACCGGGACGAGGAAGGCGCCGACGATGTACAGCGCGAACGCGACGACCTGGAGGCGCAGGAACAGCGTCAGGCCACCGACGATGAAGACGGCGGCCGAGAGCAGCAGCATCACGGTGCCCGTGATGAACAGGGCGTAGTCCTTCGAGAACCAATTGCCGAAGTCCAGCCATGTGCTCGACCCGGTGAAGCCCGCCATCATCCGGCCGAAGGCGCCGAAGCCGTAGGTCGCGAGGTATGTCGTGTACACGCCGTAGATCACGGCAAGCCAGACGCAATAGCTGAAGTTCCCGGCGAAGCCGACGGACGGGTGGAGCGAGCGGCTGTTGAAGACGTAGTCGCCGCCGGTGCGCGGCATGATCTGCGCGAGCATCGCGTAGAGGAACGCCCCCGGGATTCCCAGGCACGCGGCGATCAGGAACGCCACCCAGGCGTTCGAGCCCTGATAGGCGAATCCGTAGAGCAGCCAGTAGAACGCGAACGCGAGCGCAACGCTCGCCCACATCACGTTGTAAAAGAGCGCGTCGGTGGTGCGCGCCTCACGGACGAGTCCGGTCGCCTTGCGGGTGAAGAGCCCTGGGGCAGGCCCCGGGGCGGAGCTGGTCGTCATCTGCTTCCTCCGGGTACGGCGTGGATGTGGTGCACAGGGAGCCGCTGCGGCACCTGCGCGAGGTACTCGACCGCCTCGTCCCCTGGCTCGGGGAACCCGACGGTGGCCATCGTCAGCGACGCCGCGTCCCGCGGGCACTGAACCTGAACCGCGCCGTCGGGGCCGATCACGCGTGATCCTCCGACGAACTCCAGGCCGGCCTCCACGCCGACCCGGTTGACGTAGACGTGCGGCAGGCGGTTGTCCAGCGCGCGAGCACGCGCCGCGAGCTCGTGGTCGTCGAAGTAGGGCGCCATGTTCGCCGCAGCGGTCACGAGCAGGTCGGCGCCCGCCTCGGCGAGCGCGCGCGCCGGCTCGGGGAACTCCATGTCAAAGCACAGCAGCGGGGCCACCTGGTGCCCCGCGAGCGGGATGACGAGCAGCCGGTCGCCCGCCTCGAAGACCTCGCGCTCACCGCCGAAGAGCTGCACCTTGCGGTAGACCGAGACGAGCCGGCCGTCGTCGTCGATCGCCGCCAGGCTGTTGTGGACGGCGCCGCCCGCGCCGCGCTCGGCGAATCCCACAAGCGCCGCCGTCCCCGCCTGTCCGGCGGCGCGGCCGATGAGCTCCAGGGCGGGGGCCTTGGGGTCGAGCGCCAGCCCGGGTGCGTGGGCCAGGTCGTATCCCGACAGGAACAGCTCCGGGAGGACGGCGAGGTCGGCGGCCGGCTGCGCGGCGAGCGCGTCGGCGACGCGGGCCGCGTTGGCCATCGGATCCCCGGGGACCGGGGCGAGTTGGGCGAGCAGCACCTCCATGTCGTCAGCGACCGCACCCCGCATGGAATGCCATGGCCTCGAGCGCGATCCGGCCGCCCATGAGCGCCGTGACCGGCGTCGGATCGAGGCTCGGGGCGACCTCGACGACGTCGACGCCGAGCAGCCCGCCGGCGGCCACCCCGCGCACGAGCTCGAGCGCCTCACGGCTCGTCAGGCCGCCGGGGGTCGGGCAGCAGGTGCCGGGGGCATGCGCCCCGTCGATGCTGTCGATGTCGAAGGAGAGGTAGACGCCGTCGGTGCTCTTGCGCACCACGGCGTTCGTGCGCTCGATCGCCCATGCCGTGCCGCGCTCCCAGATCTCCTCGAGCCAGATCACGGTGATGCCGTGCTCGCGCGCGTAGGCCAGCTCCGTGCGCGGATTCATCCAGCCGGAGATGCCGAGCAGCACGATCTTCGCGGGGTCGAACCCGGCGTCCACGGCTCGCGTGATCGGGCAGCAGTGGCTCAGCAGCTCGCCGCCGACGTCCGGCGCGGTGTCGAGGTGCGTGTCGACGAGGATCAGCGCGGGGTTCTCGTGGACGGCCCGCACCGCGCGGACGGCCGGGATCGTGACCGAGTGCTCGCCACCGAGCGTGACGGGCAGCGCGCCCGCGCGCAGGATCGTCTCGAGGTCGGCCTGGGCGCGCTCGAACGTCCGGGCCGGATCGCCAGGGATCACGTTGCAGTCACCGCAGTCGACCGGGGCGAGCGCGTCAGCGACGTCGAAGTCGTACATCGCGTTGTAGGTCAGGAACTGGCAGGAGACATCGCGGATGCCGCGCGGGCCGTAGTTCGATCCGGTCCGGCTGATGTTCGTGGCATCGAACGGGATGCCGTACACGGCGGCCCGGGCGCCGGCGTCGCGCAGTGCCTGCTCGTCGGCGGCCACGTGCGGGAAGCTCATGAAGGACCCGGCGAGCCCTGCGTGGAGGAGGCTCGTCCACATCGTTCGATCGACGGATGGTTCCCGGGTGGTGCTCATGCCGACTCCTCGGTTCCTCGGACTGCAAAAGCGCTTATTCGGCCCGCGATTGCGACCCTTGCATAAGCGCTTTTGCAAGTCAAGGGCGATCAGGTACAGTCGCTCCTCGCTATGGGCCGACCCGTGGGCATCAAGACGGTCGCGGCCGCCGCCGGAGTCTCGACCACGACGGTGTCGCACGCGCTCAACGGCAAGGGCCGCATCTCCGAGGAGACTCGCCGGCATGTCCGCGAGGTGGCCGAGCGGCTCGGCTACCAGCCGAGCGCGATGGCCCGCGGGCTCGCGGGCGGCCGCACGGGCATGCTCGCCGTCGTGATCTCCGGGACCGAGGACTTCTCGCTGCAGGTCGGCGACTTCGACTACTTCCTCCAGCTCATGAACGGTGCGGCATCGGCGGCCCTCCAGCGCGGCTTCTCACTGACGATGCTGCAGACCGACGGAGACATGCAGGTCCTCGACGGGCTGCCGCTCGACGGCGCGATTGTCATCGACCCCGTCGCCGGCGACCAGATCGTCGGGCGCCTGACGGCGCGCAAGATCCCGGTGGTGACGACCGGGCGCGTCATCGACGGTCCGCCGGAGGCCTGCTGGGTCGACAACGATCACGTGGCGGGAACCCGCGACGTGCTCGACCATCTCGCGGCGGCGGGAGCCACGCGCGTCGCGCTCATCGCCCCTCCGCCGCTGTCGTCCTACGCCTTCGATGCCCGCAACGCGTACGTCGACTGGTGCTCGGAGCGTGGCCAGGCGCCCGTGATCGCCGAGCTCACGGGGCACATGAGCGAGGGCGGCGCCTTCGCGGCCGCGATGGAGCTGCTCGAGTCCCCCGACCCGCCCGACGGGATCTACGCCACCCTGGATCGCCTCGCGTTGGGTGCGCTGCTCGCCGCCGAGGCACGCGGCGTCGACGTCCCGCACGACCTGCGGATCGCCGGCTGCACGGACAGCGAGGCCGCGCGACAGGCGCGACCGACGCTCACGGCGCTGAGCCTCGACCCGGACCGGCTGGGCCGCGAGGCGCTGGAACTGCTGCTGACGCTGATCGAGGACGACGAGCCGGCGGAGCGCCACGCGCTCATCCCCGCGCTCGTGATCCCGCGGGCCTCGACCGTCGCCGAGCCCGGACGCCCGGCGCCCCGGCCACGCGCGACGACGTAGCCGGGGCGCCGGAGAGCTCCGGGTGGGCGCCTCCTAGTCGCGGTTCCCGCGGCCGTAGAGGA
>DATCDC010000015.1:0-26963 GCA_036510915.1 Solirubrobacteraceae bacterium
GATCTCGTCGAAGAGCACCACCGAGAACGGCTTGCGCCGCACGGCCTCGGTGAGCTGGCCGCCCTCGTCGTACCCGATGTAGCCTGGGGGCGAGCCGACGAGCCGCGACACGGCGTGCTTCTCCATGTACTCGGACATGTCGATGCGCGTCATCGCGTCCTCGTCGCCGAACAGGAACTCGGCGAGCGTACGGGCGAGCTCGGTCTTGCCGACGCCCGACGGGCCCAGGAAGACGAACGAGCCGGTCGGCCGCTTGGGATCCTTGAGCCCTGCGCGCGAGCGGCGGATCGCCTTCGAGATGACCTCGACGGCGGCGTGCTGCCCGATGACCCGCTTGTGCAGCTCCTCCTCCATGCGCATGAGCTTGGCCGTCTCGGCCTCGGTCAGCTTGAAGACCGGGATGCCGGTCCACATCGAGACGATGTCGGCGATCTCCTCCTCGCCGATCGCCGGACGCGGGCCCTCGCCCTCGCCGGCGCGCCACTGGTCCTCGAGCTCGCGCTTCTTCGTCGTGAGCTTGCGCTCGTCGTCGCGCAGCGCGGCGGCCTTCTCGAACTCCTGCGCCTCGATCGCCGACTCCTTCTCGCGGCGCGTGCGCTCGATGTCCTCCTCGAGCTCCCGGTAGATGGGCGGGGAGGTCATCGACTTGATGCGCATCCGCGAAGCGGCCTCGTCGATGAGGTCGATCGCCTTGTCCGGCAGCTGCCGGTCGGCGATGTAGCGGTCGGCGAGCTCGGACGCGGCGCGCAGCGCCTCGTCGGTGATCTCGACCTTGTGGTGCTGCTCGTAGCGGTCGCGCAGGCCCTCGAGGATCTGCACGGTCTCCTCGATCGACGGCTGGTCGACGCGGATCTGCTGGAAGCGGCGCTCCAGCGCGCTGTCGCGCTCGAGGTACTTGCGGTACTCGTCGAGCGTCGTCGCGCCGATCGTCTGCAGCTCGCCGCGCGCGAGCGCGGGCTTGAGGATCGAAGCGGCGTCGATCGCGCCCTCGGCGGCACCGGCGCCCACGAGGTTGTGCAGCTCGTCGATGAACAGGATGATGTCGCCGCGCTGGGTGATCTCCTTCATCACCTTCTTGAGGCGCTCCTCGAACTCGCCGCGGTACTTCGACCCGGCGACGAGCGCCGCCAGGTCGAGCGTGTAGATCTGCTTGCCCTTCAGCAGCTCCGGCACGTCGGCGTTCGTGATGCGCTGGGCGAGGCCCTCGACGACGGCCGTCTTGCCGACGCCCGGCTCGCCGATCAGCACGGGGTTGTTCTTCGTGCGGCGCGAGAGGATCTGCATGATCCGCTCGATCTCCGTCTCACGCCCGACGACCGGGTCGAGCTTGCCCTCGGCGGCGAGCTTCGTGAGGTTGCGCCCGAACTGGTCGAGCAGCTTCGAGGACTTCTTGCCCTCGCCGGAGGCCGCGGCGCCGGCCTGGCCGGAGCCGGAGCCCGAGCCCGAGCCCTGGCGACGGCCGCCGGGGCCTGAGAGCATGCGGATGACCTCGTTGCGGATCTTCTCGGAGTCCGCGTCGAAGTCGAGCAGTATGCGGGCGGCGACGCCCTCGTTCTCGCGCACGAGGCCGAGCAGGATGTGCTCGGTGCCGATGTAGTTGTGGCCGAGGCTCAGGGCCTCGCGGAGCGCCAGCTCCAGGACCTTCTTCGCACGCGGCGTGAACGGGATCTGGCCGGAGGTGACCTCCTCGCCGGATCCGACGATCCGCACGACCTGCGCGCGGACGCGCTCGACGGTGATGTCGAGGCTCTCGAGGACGCGGGCGGCAAGGCCCTCCTCCTCACGCAGCAGGCCGAGCAGGATGTGCTCGGTGCCGATGTAGTTGTGCTTGAGCGTCCGCGCTTCTTCCTGTGCAAGGACGACCACCTGGCGGGCACGCTCTGTGAATCGCTCGAACATGTGCTGCTACGTCCTTCCTGCGGGCGGGTGCTGTGCGTGGGTCGTATCGGTGGTCTGTGGGTCGGCTGCTGGATCGGTTGCAGGGACGAAGACGTCCCGTTCGGCTCACCCTAGTTTTCGGCCAAGACGGCAGATCGGATGAACGAACGGTCGAATTCGGCGGGCATGAACAAGTTTACCAGCGGGTCAGGGTGCCCAAGGGCGCTCGTGAACCCCGTGTGAACCGGGGTTCCCGCTCGCTGCGGCGAATCCTGGTCAGTCCCGCATCGCGGGGAACAGCACGACCTCGCGGATCGAGTGGCGCCCCGTCATGAGCATCACGAGCCGGTCGATGCCCAGGCCCACGCCGCCGGTCGGCGGCATGCCCTGCTCGAGCGCCTCGACGAACACCTCGTCGTAGGGCTGGGCCTCCTCGTCGCCCTCCCCCGCCAGGCGCACCTGCGCCTCGAAGCGCCGGCGCTGCTCATCGGGGTCGTTGAGCTCCGTGAAGGCGTTCGCGATCTCCATCCCGGAGCAGAAGGCCTCGAAGCGCTCGACGAGCCCGGACACCGTGCGGTGGTCCTTCGCGAACGGCGAGAGCTCCTTCGGGTAGTCGATGAGGAAGACCGGGTCGGTGACGTGCGGCTCGACCTCGCGGCTCAGCAGGTCGTCGACGAGCTGGGGCCAGCTGCGGTCGGCCGGCTCGTAACCCTCGAGCCCGGCGGCGGCGATCGCGGCGCCCAGCGCCTGTGGGTCGCGATGGGCGAGCACGTCGATCCCGGTGCGCTCGGCGATCGCGTCGTGCAGCGTGACGCGCCGCCAGGGCGGGCTGAAGTCGATCTCGCCCGCGTAGCCCGCCGCGGCGGCGACCTCGCTGACGAGCGTCTCGACGCGGACCATCTCGTCGTTGTAGTCCGCGTAGGCCTCGTACCACTCGACCATCGTGAACTCGGGGTTGTGCTTGAACGAGATGCCCTCGTTGCGGAAGTCCTTGCCGAGCTCGTAGACGCGCTCCAGCCCGCCGACGATGCAGCGCTTGAGGTAGATCTCGGTCGCGATCCGAAGGTACAGGTCGCGGTCGAGCGCGTTGTGGTGGGTGACGAACGGGCGCGCCAGCGCGCCGCCGTACAGCGGCTGCAGCACCGGCGTCTCGACCTCGACGAAGCCGGCCTCGTCGAGGTGGCGGCGCACGGCGCTGATGATCCGCGAGCGCGTGAGGAAGACCTCGCGCGCCTCGGCGTTGCCCATCAGGTCGAGCTCGCGGCGGCGCAGGCGCGTCTCGACGTCCTGCAGGCCGTGGTGCTTGTCGGGTGGCGGGCGCAGGCTCTTGGCGAGCAGCGCGAAGTCGTCGACGCGCAGCGTCAGCTCGCCGCGTCGCGAGCGGAAGATGGTCCCGTCCACGCCGATCAGGTCGCCGAGGTCCAGGTCGACGAGCTGCGCCATGCGCTCGGGACCGAGCACGTCGGCGCGCGCCTGCAGCTGCATGCGGCCCGAGCGGTCGACGAGGTCCAGGAACGCCATCCTGCCCTGTCCGCGGCGCGCGGCCAGGCGCCCGGCGACGCGATGGGCGCTGTCGGTCTCGGCGCCGTCCTCCAGGTCGCCCCACGGGGCCTGGACGTCGGCGATCGCGACGACGCCGGGGTAGGCGTGCGGGAACGGGTCGATCCCCTGCTCGCGCAGCCGCTCGAGCTTCGCGCGACGATCGGCGAGGACCTGCGAGAGGTGCTCGCCGGCAGTCGCCTGCTGGTCGGGTTCGGGCTGGTCGCTCACGGACGCGCCATCATCGCGCACCTGAGCCGGGCAGGGCGCCCGGCGGACCGAGGAGGTCGGCTATACCCCGACGTCGATCTTCGTGATCTTCAGCTTGCGCGCCGGGCCGCGCGGGACCTGCACGGAGACGACGTCGTTGCGCTTGCGGCCCAGCAGGGCGCGGCCGACGGGCGACTCGTTGGAGAGCTTGGCCTCCGACGGGTTGGCCTCGGCCGAGCCGACGATCGTGAACTTCTGCGACTTGCCGGTCTTCTCGTCCTTGACGTGGACGATCGAGCCGACCTGGACGTTGTCGGTCGACAGGTCCCGGGCGTCGATGACCTGCGCCGAGCGGATCTTCTCCTCGAGCGCGGCGATGCGGGCCTCGACCATCGCCTGCTCGTTCTTGGCGTCGTCGTACTCGGAGTTCTCGGCGATGTCGCCGAACTCGCGCGCCTCCTTGATGCGGGCGGCGACCTCGCGGCGGCGGTCGGTGGTCAGGGTCTCGAGCTCCTCCTGGAGCTTCTCGAGGCCTTCTGCGGTGAGGATGACGTCCTTGGGCATGGCTGCACGCGATCGGTCGGAGAGGACCAAAACGCCAACCCGGCCGGCTGGCGCGAGCGGCGCAGTATAGCGCCGGTCAGGCGGCCGCCGGGACGGCTGCAAGGCCGTTCAGCAGGGCTCGCGCCTCGGCGATCGACGCCGTCTGCTGGAAGGCCGCCTGCGCCTGCCTGGGAGCGTGCAGGCGCTCCAGATACCAGGGGTAGAACTTGCGCAGGTAGCGCGCGCCGCGCTCGGGGCCGAGGTGCTCGACCGCGCGGTCCATGACCCAGTCGAGCTCGTCGAGGACCTCCTGCGCGGAGGGTTCGCCGGCGCGCGTGCCGAGCACCTGCTCGAACAGCCACGGGTTGCCCAGGGAGCCGCGCGCGAGCATCACCGCCGCGGCGCCGGTGTGCGCATAGGCCTCGCGCACCGCCTGCGGGCTGCGCAGGCCGCCCGAGAGGATCACGGGCACCGGCAGGCTCGCCACGAGCCGCGCGGCGAGGTCGTAGTCCGGTGTGCCCTTGTGATGCACCTGTGCCGAGCGCGGGTGGAACCCGATCGCGCTGACGCCGGCCTCCTCAACGAGCCTGTGGGCGAGGTCGTAGCCGTCGGTGGCGCCGCTGCGCCGGCCCGAGCGCAGCTTCACCGTCACCGGCAGGCCGCCGCCCTCGCGCGCGGCGCGGGCGACCGCCACCGCGAGATCGGGGTCGCTCAGCAGCGCGGCCCCCGCCCCCGTCCTGCACACCTTCGGGACCGGGCAGCCCATGTTCAGGTCGATGATGTCGGCGCCGCGCTCGGCGACGGTCGCCGCGGCCGAGCGCATGACCTCGGGGTCCTGGCCGAACAGCTGGACCGCGACGGGGCCGCCGTCGCGCTCCTCGGGCCGGATGCGCAGCAGCTCCACCATCGTCTTCTCGTTGCGATGGTGGATCGCGAAGCTCGAGACCATCTCGCTGAACGCCAGGCCCGCGCCGTGGCGCTTGGCCTGCAGGCGCACGAACCAGTTGCCGATGCCGGCCAGCGGCGCGAGCACGACGCGATTGGGTACGCGGACGGTGCCGATGTCGAACGGGTCGGTGAGCGGGGCCTGCGGCACGACCTCCAGGGTACCCCCGGATCAGGTGCGAGACCTGCGGCGATCATGCGCGACCACGTGCAGGCGGCGCTGAGCGTCGTGGGGGGTCCGGGCGCAGAGCCTGGAGAGCATCGGGACACGCCCGCACTGACCGGCCCCGCCCGCCCGCGCTCAGGTGTTGCGCTCGTAGAGGAGCTTCAGGCCCTTGAGCGTGAGCAGGTCGTCGATCTCGTCGATCGACTCGGTGTGCGGGACGATGTGCTGCGCCAGGCCGCCCGTGGCGATCGTGGCCGGCTCCTCGCCGAGCTCCGCGCTGATCCGCGCGACGATGCCGTCGACCTGGGCGGCGAAGCCGTAGATGATCCCGGAGCGGATCGCCTCGATCGTGCCCTTGCCGATCGCCGCCCTCGGGGGCAGCAGGTCGATCCGCGGCAGCTTCGCCCCGCGCGAGGTCAGCGCGTCGAGCGAGATCTCGACCCCCGGCGCGATCACGCCGCCGAGGTACTCCCCGTCGGACGAGACGACGTCGTAGTTCACGGCCGTCCCGAAGTCGACCGAGACGCACGGGCCGCCGACCTGCTCGAAGGCCGCGACCGCGTTGACGAGCCGGTCGGCGCCGAGCTCGCGCGGGTTGTCGATGCGGATCGCCATGCTCGTGCGCAGGCCGGGCCCGACCGCGAGCATGCGGTGCCCGAGGTAGTGCTGGGCCATCGCCAGCCACTCCGGTTCGAGCTGGGGCACCGTCGAGGAGACGATCGACGCGCTGAGGTCCGCGAGACCGACGCCGCGCAGCTCGAGCAGGTTGCGCAGCGCCGCGCCGAGCTCGTCCGCCGTCGACGTGCGCACCGTGGCGAAGCGCCAGTGCTCGAGCAGGAGGTCGTCGCGGAAGGTCCCGAAGTGGGTCTGCGTGTTCCCGACGTCGACGACCAGCAGCATGCCCGCCGGAGCCTACGCGGCGGGCGGCTGCGGCGGCTGGGAGGGGTACTGCGGGGCGGGCTGGATCGGCTGGGGCGCGGCCGGGGGAGCGCTGCCGCCGACCTGCTGCTGCAGCAGCGCGACCTGCTGGCGCTGGAGGAACGCGATCTCGCGGTTCGTCTCCAGGATGCGGAAGATCGCGAGGATGATCTCCAGGAGGACGCGCGCGTAGACGACGTACAGCAGCGCCACCAGCGGCCCCGCGATCAGGGCCGCGATGATCGCGCCGGCCCCGCCGCTCGCGATCGCCGCGATGATGAACCCCAGCAGGCCGAGGCCGATCACGACCAGCAGCAGGACGTACAGGACCTTGATGACGCGGGTCGTGACCAGGCGACTGAACGAGAGGTCGAACAGGCTGCTGAAGAAGCCGTCCCGCGCCGTGGGAATCGGTTGTGGCGTGATCACGCGGTGAACGCTACGCCCGGTGCCGGACCGCTTCGCGGCGCTGCGGGCATAGGATCGCCCGATGAACGTCAAGCTCTACGTCGTCCACGGCTCCCACCCCTGCGCCACGGCGCAGCGTGCGCTCGAGCTCAAGGGGATCCCCTACAAGATCGTCGAGTTCCCGCCGCCGATGCACATGGCGATCATGAAGCTGCGCTTCGGGCAGCGCACCGTGCCGGGGATCTCGATCGACGGCGAGAAGCTCGTCGGCTCGCGCGCGATCCTTCGCCGGCTCGACGCGCTCGTGCCCGAGCCCGCGCTGCTGCCGGCCGATCCCGCCGCCCGTGCCGCGGTCGAGGCCGCCGAGGCATGGGGTGACGACGTGCTCCAGCCGCTCGCGCGCCGCGTGCTGTGGCCGACCTTCGCCGCGCACCCCGAGGCGATGGCGTGCTACTCGGAGGGCTCCAAGCTCCCGCCCGTCCCGCTGCCCGTCCTGAAGCTCATGGCGCCCGTCGTCACCCGGATCGAGATGCGCGCCAACCACGCCTCGCCGCTGACCTACCCCGCCGACCTGCAGCGCCTGCCGGAGTACCTGGACCGGATCGAGGCCTGGCTCGCCGACGGCACGCTCGGTGGCGCGCAGCCCAACGCCGCGGACCTGCAGATCGCCCCGAGCGTGTGCCTGCTGATGACGCTCGGCGACCTGCGCCCGCTGATCGCCTCGCGGCCTGCGGGCGTCTGGGCTTCCGGCCTGTTCCCGGACTTCCCGGGCGACGCGCCGGCGGGTCTGATCCCGGCGGAGCTGCTGAGGGCGCCGGCCTCCGCGGCGATCTAGGCGGCCTCGACGACCAGCGGCGGCCCCGCGCGGCGCACGCCCTCGTCGAGCGTCATCGCGGCCAGCACGTCGCGCAGGCGCGTGCCGCCCGGCGTCGCGAGGTCGAAGTCGAGCTCGAGCAGCGGGATCAGGACGAAGCGCCGCGAGGTCGCCTGCGCGTGCGGCAGCGTCAGGCGCTCGCTCTCGAGCTCGACGTCCCCGAGCAGGAGGACGTCGACGTCGATCGGACGCGGGCCCCAGCGCACGCCGCCCTCCAGGTCGCGGCCGAGGTCGCGCTCGACGGCCTTGCAGACGTCGAGCAGCGCCTCGGGGACCAGCTCCGTCTCGATCCGCACGCAGGCGTTGAGGAACGCCGGCTGATCCTGCACGGGGCCCACCGGGTCGGTGTCGTAGGTCGAGGACGACGCCAGCACGCGCACGTCCCGTGCGCCGAGCGCGTCGACGGCGGCCTGCAGGTTCGCGCGCCGGTCGCCGACGTTCGAGCCCAGCCCGAGGTACCCGATCATGCGTCGTCTCCGGCGGGCAGCAGGAGCGCGAGCTGGCGACTCTGGGTGAGCAGCACGCCGTCCGGTGACCAGAGCTCGCCGTCCTCCTCGATGAAGCCCTCGGCCGCGTCGGTCGAGCGGAAGACGCCGAGCACCGGCGCGTTCGGATCGGCGGTCGCGGCGACCTCGGGGGCGCGGAAGTGGACCGTCAGGTCGATCGTGGGGACGCCGACCGCGCCCGGCAGAGCCGGGAACAGCGCGGGCAGCCAGGCGTCGGCGTAGAGCGCGAGCGCGACCTCGTCGAGCGGGCGTGGCTCGCGCAGACGGAGCCAGCCGCCGGTCAGCGCCTCGGCGGCGCCGCTGAACGGCGGCGCGCCGACTGCCGGGCGCATCTCGATGCGGCGCGCGATCGCCGGCATCTCCGGGAACGGCGGGTACGGCTCGATCGACTCCCACGGCGGAGCGTCCGGCATCCGCGCGCCGAAGCTGACCGTCCGGTCGAAGCCCGCCGAGAACGCCGCCAGCGCGAGCACGCACAGCCGTCCGTCCTGACTGACCCGCGCGCTCAGGCTCGACAGTCGCCGGCCGCCGCGCTCGATCGCCACGTCGATGCGCAGCTCCCCGTCGCCCGGCGGGCGCAGGTAGTGCAGGGTCAGGGAACGCGCGGGCCGCGCCCGGTCGGCGAGCTCCGCCCGCATCGCCCGCAGCACGATCGCGGCGAGGTACCCGCCGTTGGGCCCGCGCGGGGCCGACCAGTCGGGGCTGCTGTCGGCGCTGTAGGCGCCGGCCCCGAGCGCCGCGACCGCGGTCGCCCGGTCGAACTCCGTCGCGCCCATCGTCAGCCGTTGGCGGCGGTCCGCCACACCTCGACGGACACCGACTCGACCGGCAGCGCGATCGGCGGCTCGGGCTTCGTCGCCTTGACCCAGACCTCGCTCGTCTCGAAGTCGCCGAGCAGCCGGTCCGCGATCGCGGTGCAGAGCGCCTCGAGCGTCTTGTAGGAGCGCCGCTGGGCCTCGAGGGCGACGACGTCGCAGACGCGCCCGTAGTCGACGGTGTCCTCGACCCGGTCGGTGACCGTGGCGTCGCAGGCGCCGGCGTCGAAGCGCAGGTCGAGGATGAGCCGCTGGCCGATCTCGCGCTCGGCGGCGGTGACTCCGTGGTGGGTGTAGAGCGAGAGCCCGGTCACCTCGACGGTGACGGCGGTGCGCTCGAGATCCTCGTCCTCGAACTCGTCGTCGTCGATCTCGTCGAAGTCCTCGTCGGGGTCGACCGGTTCGTCAGGCGTCATCGCCGCGCAACGTAGCACTCGCCACGCGCAGCGCATCCAGCGTCGGACCGACGTCGTGGACGCGGAAGACCGACGCGCCTCGCTCGTAGGCCAGGACGTTGGCGGCGACCGTCGCGGCCACGCGCTCGCCGGCGACCTCGCGGCCGGTGATGCGCCCGAGGAACGACTTGCGCGAGACGCCGACGACGACGGGGAAGCCGAGCGCCGCGATCTCGTCCAGGCGCCGCAGCAGCTCGAGGTTGTGCTCGAGCGTCTTGCCGAACCCGATGCCGGGGTCGACCTGGATGCGCTCGGGCGCGATGCCCGCGGCGACGGCGAACGCGGCGCGCTGCTGCAGGAAGGCCGCGACCTCCCCAACGACGTCGTCGTAGTGCGGGTGCTCCTGCATCGTGCGCGGACGGCCCTGCATGTGCATGAGGCAGCAGTCGCAGCCGGCTGCGGCGACGACCGCCGCCAGCCCGGGGTCCGAGCGCAGGGCGCTCACGTCGTTGACGTACCTCGCGCCGGCCGCCAGCGCCGCCTGCGCCACGGCCGCCTTCGTCGTGTCGACGCTGATCACCGCGCCGTCCAGGTCCGCCAGGCCCTCGACCACCGGCACGACGCGGCGCAGCTCCTCGGCCTCGCCGACGGGCTCGGCGCCCGGGCGCGTGGACTCCCCGCCGATGTCGAGGATCCGCGCCCCCTCGGCGGCGAGCTCGCGTCCGTGGGCGATCGCGGCCGCCGGATCGAGCCACTGCCCGCCGTCGGAGAAGGAGTCGGGCGTCACGTTGACGACGCCCATGACGGTGAACGGGCGGCCCATGGGCCGCGGATGCTACGTCGTCGGTGCCGGCGTCCCGTCCGCGGGCACGTCGTCGGGCAGGTCGGACCCGTAGGCGGGATCGTGCTGGAAGGGGTGGCGGCCGAGCCGGTGGTTGAGGAGGTAGTGCGCGCGGCCGCGCGCGTTCTCGGCGTACCAGACGCCGTGCACGCTGATCGGCAGCGACGTCATCCAGAAGGTCGACGGCACCGGGTCGCGCGGCCGGGGGTCCTCCCAGGCCACGTCGGCGCAGACGTAGCCCTCGCCGTCCTCGTAGGCGAGACGACGGAGGATGGTGCCGTCGGCGTCGGTGATGATCGTCTCGCCCACCATGATCGTGGGCCAGCCCACCCCCGGGGCGAACGGCGTCTCCATCGTGATGTCGCCGACGTGCGAGGGGTGGGCGGCCGGGGCGCCGACGACGCGGGCCATCCGGCCGGGCGTCTCGCGCGCGAGCTGCAGCATCGTCGCGTGCTCGCGGTCCCAGAAGTAGCGCTTCGTCGCCCGCCAGGCCGGGAACGACGGGAAGCACATCCCGCCCGCGACGAGCCGCACGCGGCCGCGCAGGCGCGCAGCGGTGCGCGAGCGCGCCCACTCGAAGCCGTTGGCGCAGCCGATCACGTCGCCGCCGGAGAGCCGGATCAGCCCGGGGTCGCCGCCCGGTGCATACGTCGCGTTCTCCCACATCGTCGGCTGATCCTTGTCGTGCAGGTGCACGGCCCCATCGGGCTCGCAGACGAAGTACGTGCCGCGTGCGTCGCGCCCGCGGATCGAGAGGGCGCCGGCGCCCACGATGCAGCCGTACTCGCGAGCCAGCCGCCGGTAGGTCGCCAGCGGCGCGCCGTCGACCGCCCGCACGCAGCGCGCCATCGCCCGGTGGTTGACGTTCGGGGTGGTCGCGGACTCCGGCAGGAAGATCATGTCCGGCTCGTGCTCGCGCGCCGCCTGCCCGACGATGTCCTCGATGTGCGCGAGGTTCCGCTCGACCTCGCCCAGCCGGACGGCGAGCTGCACGGCGACGACCCTGCGCGTCTCCCCCATCACGCCGCCACGGCGGAGACGGCGGGCGCGGCGCCGACGGCCTCGGCGCGGGCGGCGCCGGGCACCTCGAACTCGGGGCGCTCGGAGGCCCACACGCGCGTCGGGCGGAAGGGGCGGGTCAGCTCCTCGCGCCAGGTGTCCGCGTCGATGCGCAGCTCCTCGCGGAGCTCCCGCAGCAGCGCCCTGCGGTCGGTCCCGCGGCGCAGCGCCGCGCGCGCGGCGAACCGGGCGCCGCGGACCGGGTTCATGACGTGGTGCGGCGCCTGCACCCGGTCGAACATGTGCATGAGGCGGGGCGGCTCGGCGCGATGGAACGCGCGCAGCGCCTCGTCGACCAGCGCCGAGGGCGCCGTGATGCGCGACTCCTTGTTGCCCCAGTGGTAGCTCGCCCGGCACTCGTCGTCGCGCCGGTGCTCGACCGCCAGGCAGGCACGGTCGATGCGGCGCGGGTCGTCGACGACGGGGGCGACCGCCTCTCCGAGGAGCCGCCCGAAGCGCATCGCGTCGCGCATGCCCTGGCCGATGACGGGGTCCTTGAAGTGGCCGGCATCGCCCGCGAGCGCCCATCCCGGCCCGCTCGAGCGCCGGAAGAACGCCGAGACGCTCCCGGTGCTGCGGACCTTCGTGCGGTTCGGGGCGTCGCCCACGCGCTCGGCTGCGACGGGGTTCTCGGCCAGCAGGCGGTCCCACATCATCTGCGGATCGCGGCGGAAGAGCGGGATCTCCTCGGCGGGCCCCATGAAGAGCACGAGCATGCGGCCCTCCGGGCACGGGAAGACGAGGGTGTGCGTCGCGCCCGCCCGCAGCTGGATCACGCGGTTGCGCCAGACCGTCCCGACCTGCGGATCGTCGGCGTAGACGAACGCCAGTCCGCGGCCGTTGCGCGAGCCGCGGTAGGGCCGCGCCGCGCCGACCTTCACCGCGGTCGTCGAGCCGCGCCCATCCGCGCCGATCACCAGGGAGCAGTCGATGTCGTACTCGTGCCCGCCCTGCTCGCGGACGCGCACGCCGACCGCCCGCCCACCGCTCCAGCGCACGTCCGCGAGCCCCGTCCGCTCGCGCACGTCGGCGCCCGCGTCACGCGCGGTCTCGACCATCGCCAGGTCGAAGGCCGGGCGCGGGTTGCAGAGCGCGAAGTCGATCCCGTCGACCGGCTCGAAGCGGCTGATGCACTCGGCGCGCTGCGTGGCGACCATGCCCTCGCGGCACTCCGGCGCGCCGGAGCGGCGGATGCGCGTCAGTGCGCCCAGCCGCTGCATCTCCGCGACCGCCGACGGGAAGTTCAGGTGCGTGGAGAGCGTGTCCGAGGGGAACGGCGAGCGGTCGATCGCGATGACGCTGCGGCCGGCGTTGGCGAGCGCGATGGAGGCCGCGGCGCCGGCGCAACGGGCGCCGACGACGACCACGTCGACGCGTTCGCGGGGCTGCGGCGGGGACATCGGCGCACCGTATCCCGGACCGATGCCCCGCGCCACCCCGACGGCTCACATCGCCGTCGCCTGGACGAGGCGGATGCTGTTGCCCGACGGGTCGCGGAACGAGGCGTCGAGGCCGTAGGGCCGCTGCTCCGGCAGGTCGACGAACTCGACGCCGCGGCCGGAGAGCTCCTCGTAGGTCGCCTGGCAGTCGTCGGTCGCCATGAAGAGGCCGCCGGCGACGCCCTTGGCCATGAGGCTCTCGATCTGGGCGCGGGTCTCGGGCTCGAAGACGGGCGGCTCGGGGATCGCCATCAGCACGAGCGCGATGTCCGGCTGCCCGGCCGGGCCGACGGTGAGCCAGCGGAAGCCGCCCATCTCGGGCAGGGTGACGTCGTCGCGCACCTCCATGCCGAGCTTGTCGGTGTAGAAGGCGAGCGCCTCGTCCTGGTCGTGCACCCAGACGTTGACGTGGCTGAGGGTGGCGTGCATGTGATGGTCCTCCGGTGGGGATCGATCTGACGCCGGCGACGCTACCCGGGCCGCGCCGCGCTGTCTTCTCGAAACCTGCTGGATGCCGGGCGGCCCCAGACGCGCAGGACGCAGGTCGGGACGCGGGCGCGCGCGACGGCCGGCGGATGGGCGGCGCGGTACGCGGTCGGCGACATGCCGTAGGCCCGTCCGAAGCTCGTCGTGAACGAGCCGACGCTGCGCAGGCCCACCGTCATGCAGATGTCGGCCACCGTGCGGTCGGTCGTGCAGAGCAAGGCCGCGGCCCGCTCCAGGCGCCGCGTCAGCAGGTACTGATGCGGCGACTCGCCGAACGCCTGGCGGAACTCGCGGCTGAAATGGGCCTGCGAGAGCTTCGCGGCATCCGCGAGCGCCGCGACGTCCAGCGGGTCGCCGTAGCGGGCGTCGGCGAGGTCCTTCGCGCGGAGCAGGTGCCGGGCGGGCGGGACGGGCGTCACGCCACGGAGTATGCCGCGGCCGGAAGGCGCTCAGGCGGCGACGACGGCGTCCAGCTGCTTCGTGAGCCCGCCGACCGCGGCGTCGCCGATCCGCCCGAAGACGAGCTTCAGCAGCGGGTCGCCGAGGCGCAGCGCGCCCTTCAGCGTGAGGTCCGCGTCGTAGGTGAGCCGCGTCCCCGTGTCGGTCGCCTCGAACGTGATCGTGTCGAGCGAGACGACCGTCGCGTTCTCGCCGCGCAGGGTGACGAGGTGCGGGCGGTCGAAGGCCACGATCTCATACGACAGCTCCGTCGTCCTGCCCATGAACTGCGTCACGAGGTCGAACCGCGAGCCCATGCCGACAGGCCCGTCACCGACCTGCGAGGCCTCCACCACGCCGGGGTCCCATTCCGCCGTCGTCGAGAAGTCCGCCAGGTAGTCGAAGACCTCCTCCAGCGGGCGATCGGTGTTCAGCGAAGCGACATAGCGAGCCATACATCTCCTACGCGCCAGGACCGGGACCGGTTCAGCATCCGGGAACACCCGGCCCCCGGACCACCGGCGTCACAGCAGCAGAGCCCTACGCCAGCTCAGGCTTCTCAGGCAGGTCGAGGCCGCGAGCCTCGAGCCCACCACCTGCCAGCCCGGGCCGCGGCAGCGGCCGCGGCGCATCGCGCTGCGGCGCGTCGGCCGGCTCGAGCGGCCCGCCCGGAAGCTGCGGCGCGCTCGAGTCGTCGGCGCCGAAGACCTCCTCCTCGGACTTCCCGTCGAGCAGCGCGAGGAACTCCTCCTTCTCGATCGTCTCACGCTTGAGCAGCGCCTGCGAGGTCTTCTCCAGCGCATCGCGGCGCTCGGTGAGGATGTCGCGCGCGCGCTGGTGCGCGGACTCGATGATGCGCCGGACCTCGTCGTCGATCTCGCGCGCGATCTCGTCGGAGTAGTCGGGCTCGGAGGAGAACTCGCGGCCGAGGAACGGCATGCCGTGATCGTGGCCGAAGACGCGCGGGCCCATCCGCTCGCTCATGCCGAAGCGCATGACCATCTGCTTGGCGGTCGCGGTCACCTTCTCGATGTCGTTCGAGGCGCCGGTCGTGATCTCGCCGAAGATGATCTCCTCCGCGGCGCGGCCACCGAGGGTCATCGCCATCGTGTCGAGCAGCTCGGCGCGCGTCGTGAGGAAGCGGTCCTCCTGAGGCATCGAGATCGTGTAACCGAGCGCCTGGCCGCGGCTGACGATCGAGATCTTGTGCACCGGGTCGGAGTGCTCGAGGTAGTGCCCGACGATCGCGTGGCCCATCTCGTGGTAGGCCGTGATCAGGCGCTCCTTCTCGCTCATGACCCGGGTCTTCTTCTCCGGGCCGGCGATCACGCGCATGATCCCCTCTTCGAGCTCGACCTGCGTGATCTCGCGCTTGCCGCTGCGCGCGGACAGCAGCGCCGCCTCGTTGACGAGGTTCGCGAGGTCCGCGCCGGTGAAGCCCGGTGTCTGGCCGGCGAGGGCGTCGACGTCGATCTCCTTGGCGAGCGGCTTGCCGCGCGTGTGGACCTCGAGGATCTTCGCGCGGCCCTTGCGGTCGGGGCGGTCGACGACGATCTGGCGGTCGAAGCGGCCCGGGCGCAGCAGCGCCGGGTCGAGGATGTCCGGGCGGTTCGTCGCGGCGATGAGGATGATGTTGTCCGTCATCGTGAACCCGTCCATCTCCACGAGGAGCTGGTTCAGGGTCTGCTCGCGCTCGTCGTGCCCGCCGCCCAGGCCGGCACCGCGGTGGCGGCCGACGGCGTCGATCTCGTCCATGAAGATGATGCACGGCGAATTCTGCTTGGCCTGCTCGAAGAGGTCGCGCACGCGGCTGGCGCCGACGCCGACGAACATCTCGACGAAGTCCGAGCCGGAGATCGAGAAGAACGGCACGCCCGCCTCGCCGGCGACCGCGCGGGCGAGCAGCGTCTTGCCGGTGCCCGGAGGGCCGAAGAGCAGGACGCCCTTCGGGATCCGCGCGCCGAGCGCCTGGAACTTCTTCGGGTTCTCGAGGAACTCCTTGATCTCGTGGAGCTCCTCCACGGCCTCGTCGGCGCCCGCGACGTCGCGGAAGGTGATCTTCGGCGAGTCGACGGACATGCGCTTGGCGCGCGATTTGCCGAACGACATGACCTTCGAGCCGCCGCCCTGCACCTGGTTCATGAGGAAGATCCAGAACCCGATGAAGATCAGGAACGGCAGGACGTACGTGAGCAGCGAGATCCAGCCGTTGGTCTTGCGCCCCTCGACGTTCCAGCTGTCGAGCTTGTTCTGCTGCTGGGCCGCCTGCAGCTGGGCGTCCAGGCGGTCCGCGCCGCCGTCGGTGTAGCCGGTCTCGTAGGTCTTGCCGTCCTTCTGCGTGACGACGAGCGTGTTGTCCTTCGTCTTGATGTCGACGGACTTCACCTGCCCGGCGCTCAGCTGCGTGAGGAACTCGCTGTACGTCGGCGGTTTGGCCTGGTTGCCGGTGTTGATCAGCCGCTGGGCGAAGAAGGCCAGCACGACCACGATGAGGATCGGGAAGGCTGCGCTCTTGAAGAACCTGCTCATGCGGAGATGTCCGTGGCGCGTCGCGCGCCGGGATCGAAGGCGGAAATCAAGGGATCAGCGTACCAGTACACGCGCCTGATCCCGTCCGGTTGGACGGACCGTCACGGACCGTTCATTCCTCGGCGAGGGCGGCGACGTACGGCAGGTTGCGCCAGCGCTCGCGGTGATCGAGGCCGTAGCCGATCGCGAAGCGGTTGGGAATCTCGAAGCCCGTGTAGAGGATCGGCACGTCCGCCTTGCGCCGCTCGGGCTTGGTCAGCAGCGCGCAGACCTCCAGCGACGCGGGGTCGCGGGCGCCGAGGTTGCGCAGCAGGTACTGCAGCGTGAGGCCGGAGTCCACGATGTCCTCGACGATCAGGACGTGGCGCCCCTCGATCGGCGTGTCGAGGTCCTTGAGGATCCGCACGACCCCGCTCGAGTCGGTCGCCGACCCGTAGGAGGCGACCGCCATGAAGTCGACCTCGCACGGCACGGTGATGTTGCGCATGAGGTCCGACAGGAAGAACATCGCGCCCTTCAGGACGCCGACGAGGAGGAGGTCGCGCTCGGCGTAGTCGTCGCTGACCTGGCGCCCGAGCGCGCGCACGCGCTCCTTGAGCTGGTCCGGCTGGACGAGGATCTCGCCGATCGGCGGTGCGTCTGCCATGGAGCGCCGCAGGTTACGGCCTGCCCGGCCCGGGAGGCCTCGCGGGCAGGGGCGGGGAGCGCTCGAAGCGCAGCACCCCGTCCTCCACGACGGCCCGCGCGCCGTCGCCGACGTCGAGCGCAGCGCGTGGTCGCGCGCCGGAGCCGAGCTCCAGGATCTCGTCGAGGCGGCGCGCGGCGCGGGCGCAGCTGCCGCCGGCGGCCGCCTCCGCGAGCCGCCGCACGATCAGCCGCGCGAGCGCCGGCGGGAGCGCCGCCAGATGGCCGACGGCGATCCGGTCGCGCCCGGCGAGCGCGGTCTCGACGACGACGTCGAGCACCTCCGCCTCGTCCTGCAGCAGCTCGGCCGTGCGCAGGATGTTGTCGTCGGCAGCGGGGTGCAGCGCGCGCAGCGCGGGCAGCACCGTGTGGCGCACGCGCCCGCGCGCGTAGCGATCCGACGCGTTGGTCAGGTCCTCGCGCCAGGTCAGCCCCCGCGCGGCGCACCAGCGGGCCGTGTCCTCGCGCGTGAGGCCGGCGCGCAGCAGCGGACGCACGAGCAGGCCGCGCCGGTCGGGCATCCCGACGAGCGCCCGCCGTCCCGGTGACGCAGCGAGGCGGTAGACGATCGTCTCGACCTGGTCGCTCGCGGTGTGGCCGACCGCCACACGCGCGGCGTCGGCCGCGGCGGCGCGCGCCGCGGCGGCATATCGCACGTCGCGCGCCCAGGCCTGGAGGTTGCCGGGCCCGTCCGCCGGCGCGCTCGCGCGCTCGACCTCGAGCCCCACCTCCAGCCGCCCGCAGAGCTCGGCGCAGTGGCGCTCGTCGGCCCGTGCGTCGGCGCGCAGCCCGTAGTTGACGTGCAGCGCGCGCACGTGCCCGCGCCCGGCGAGCGTCACCGCCATGTCGAGCAGGCAGACGGAGTCGCGCCCGCCGGAGAACAGCACGACGACGGGGCGCCCGGCCTCCAGCAGCCCGCCCTCGCGCACGCGGTCCAGCAGGACGCCCGCCGGCTCGTCGCCCATGCCGGCCTACTCCTCGGGGAGCCCGGCCAGGAACAGCTCGGTCACCTCGTCGAAGCCCTTGAGCTTGACCTCGCCGATGTACTCGAACTCGAGGTGCCGGCCGGAGGCCTCGACGATCGCGCGCGTCACGAGGACCTCGCCGGCCCCGGCGCGCGCCGCCACGCGCGAAGCGAGGTTCACCTCGCGGCCGTAGTAGTCGCCGTCGCGGTAGACGACCTCGCCGACGTGCACGCCGATGCGCGGCAGCGCCGCGTCGGAGACGAGCGTCTGAAAGCCGACGGCCCAGTCGGTGAGCGCGGCGGGGTCGGTCGAGACGACCATCACCTCGTCGCCGATCGTCTTCACGATCCGCGCGTCCTCGGGCAGCGTGTCGGTGACGTTCGCGACGAACCGCTCGACGACGCCGGCCGCCTCGAGGTCGCCCTGCTGCTCGGTGAGCTGCGTGTAGCCGGCGAGGTCGGCGAACCCGATCGCGACGCGCAGGCGCCCGAGCTCTGAGCTCGCCGGGCCCAGGTCGCTCTCCATGTGCCCGACGATGTCCTGCTCGACGAAGTGGTGCAGGAACCGCCGGTGCACGTGGTCCATGACCGGCGAGGCGAGCGGCAGCAGACGGGCGGTGAGATCGTTCATCTGCTCGGCCATCTCGAGCCCCGGGACGCCGTCGCGAAGGAGCGGCTCGTGGACGTAGAGGTGGAAGAGGCGGACCTCGGCGTCCGCGATCTGGGCGACCGACTGCCCGTAGACGCGGATCAGCTGCATCAGCGCCATCAGCGGGAAGCCCGCGCCGAGCACGACGGCGATGTGCTCGAGCATCTCCATGTCGTAGTCGCCGAGGTGGTCCGCCGAGCCGGTCGGGAACCCCACGGCGGCGAAGATGCGCTCGATGAGCTTGGGCGCCAGTCCGGTGCGGCGCGATGCATCGCGCAGCGTGTACCGCGCGCTGGTGTCGGGCAGCAGCTCCTCGACGTAGCCGAACGCCAGGCGGCCCTCGTGCGTCGCCGTGCGGATCTCCTGCAGCGAGTGCCCGCGGTCGCGCAGCCGCGCGACGATCCGCGCGTGCGCGACGGCGGCCGGTGGCCACTCCCCGTCGACCGGGCCGTCGGCGAAGACGCCCTGCTCGACCCAGCGTCGGAGCGTCGAGGGTGCGACGCCGACGCGACGCGCCGCCTCGGCGGTCGTGACCGCCTCCCCGGGCGGCGGGATGTCGGGCGGCTCCGGCAGCACGGCGGTCGCCGAACGGGACTCAGGCGACCAGGTGCGGGTAGCGCTCCTCGAGCGCGTCCCGGTACATCGCGTTAACGGGCTTCGTGATCGGGATCAGCGCCAGCGATGCCTTCACGTCGCCGCCGGTCTTGATCCGTCGCCGCGCGATCGCGATGGGGATGTTCTCCTTGCCCTGGAAATAGCGCACCGCGGTCTCGGCGCTCATCTTCATCCGGACCTTCGGCTCCCAGTCGACGTCGTCGCTCCACTCCCAGTGCAGGTTCCCCGGCTCGCCCTCCCGGGCGGAGCGCACGTTGAGGACCATGTCGAGGTCGTCGAACTCGAAGCGCTGCGGGACGTCGGCGTCACGGAGCCTGGGCCCCATGTCGGGGTCCTCGTCCATCAGCCGGAAGACGAGGTCCATCGCATCGCGGAACTGCTTGTCTGACTCGAACTCGAGACCCATGGCCCCCCTTTCTACAGGAACGCCCCGCGGCGGCGCACGAGCGTCGCCTCGAGCTGCTCCTGGATCGTCGTGCGGATGCGCTCGGAGAGGTCGAGCACGAGCGCGCGGTCGTCGGCGCCCTCGGGGCCGTGCTCGCGCAGGTCGACCGCCGGGGCGAACGTGATCCGCCAGCGCGAGGGCAGCGGGATCGCGCCGAATGGGCCGAGCAGCGGGAAGGTCGGGGTGATCGGCAGGTACGGCGCGCCGACGAGCCGCGCGAGCGCCGCGGGCGCGCGGGCGATGGCCGGGTAGATCTCCTCGCTGCCGACCACGGCGGCCGGGACGATCGGCACCCCCGCGCGCAGCGCCAGCTCGACGAAGCCGCCGCGGCCGAAGCGCTCGAGGTGGTAGCGCTCGGACCACCCCTTGCCCGTGCCCTTCTCGCCCTCGGGGAAGACCATCACGACGTGGCCCTCGCGCAGCAGCCGCAGGGCGTCGCGCTGCGAGGCGGGCACGCCGCCGAAGCGCCGGATCGCGACCGACGCCCACGGCAGCTCGAAGGCCCAGTCGAGCACGAGGAACCGCGGGTGGCGCGCCGCCCCGTGACGGCGGCGGATTGCCATCGCGATCATCGACGCGTCCCATGGCAGGACACCGGCGTGGTTGGCGGCGATCAGCACGCCGCCGCTCGCCGGCACGTGATCGACGCCCACGGCCGACACCCGCCACCAGTGGTCGTAGAGGACGTCGAGCAGCGGCTCCACGTCCCGGGCGAACTGGGGCGCATAGCCCCAGGCGTCCTCGCGGTAGCCGCCGGTGATCGCCCGCCGGGCCGCGGCAACCGCGCCGGCCGCCTCGCCCGGCAGCGCCGGCACGCCGTTCACGCCGCCACCCCCGGGGTGATGCCGGCGGCCCGCTCGAGCGCCGCGAGCGTCGTGCGCAGCGGCGTGAAGCCGAGCTCCTGCGACATGCGCGTCGTGTCGACCGTGCGCCCGTAGCGCAGGTAGCGCACGATGTCCTCGCTGAGCGGCGGCAGCCCGCCGGCGCGCACGAGCGCCCCCGCGACCTGGCCGTAGAGCGGGTGCGCGATCGGCACCGACCGCCGCCGCGTACGTTTGAGCGCGCGGCTCAGCGAGATCGGCTCGCCGGCCGCGACGTTCACCGCGCCGTCGACCGGATGGGCGACCGCGCGCTGCAGCGCGGCGATCGAGTCGTCCTCGTCGAGCAGCTGGATGCGCGGGTCGAAGCCGAGCACGGTCGGGACCACCGGGACGCGCAGCATCCGCGTGATCGGAGTGTCGAGCGTCGGGCCCACGACCGGCTGCAGGCGCAGCACCGTGCAGGTGACCTCGGGAGCCCGGTGCGCGAAGCCCTCGACGAGCCGCTCGAGCTCGCCGACGTCGCGCTGGAAGGGCGTGCGCAGCGGGAAGCTGCGCGCCTGGTCCTCGGTGATGAACGACGGCGCCGCCGGCTCGGACCCGTAGATCGCCGCCGCGCTGCGCACGACGACCGTGCGCAGGCCCGGCAGCGCCGCCGCGGCGGCGAGCAGCCGCAGCGTCCCGACGACGTTGATCTCGTGCAGGTCGCGCGCCGCGCGCCCCGGCTCGGGGAACTGGGAGATGTCGTTGTGGACGAGCGTGTCGACGGCGGCCGCGCGCAGGTGCGCGCCGAGCTCCGGCGTGCGCAGGTCTGCCTCGATGAACGTGATCCGCTCGCGCAGCAGCCGGCCCGGCGGCCGCGTGTCGAGGCCGACGACGCGGTCTACCGCGGGGTCCCCGGCCAGGCGCGCGGCGAGCCGCGAGCCCCAGAAGTTCGAGACGCCGGTGATGAGGATGCGGCGCCCGGGCACGGCGCTCCTCGCGCTCAGCCGGCTGCGGGCTTGGGCGCCGCCGGCTTGGCGGCGGGCTTGCGCTGGGCGACCGGCTTGCGCGGGGTCGCCGGCGCGGCACGGCGCGCGGGGGCGGCCGGGGGCTTGGCCTCGAGCGCCGCGAGGCGCTTCTCGATCGCGTCGAGGCGCTCACCGACGCGCCGCAGCTCGTCGCCGGTCGGCGGGCGCAGCTCCTCGAGGGCCTCGCGCACGCGCTGGGCGGCGGAGGACAGGTCGTCGGCGATCTGCTCGGCACGCTCGCGCGTCAGCTGCGAGCCCGCGACCTGGAAGGCCTGGTCGACGGCCGAGCGGACCTGCTCGGCGCGCGAATCGGACTTGCTGGACTTCGAGGACTGCTTCTCGGACTTGGCCATGGGCGCAGACTATCCTCGCGCGCCGATGCCGCCGCAACCTCGCCACGTCCATCCGACGGCGCCGCTGGCGCCGCGCGCGCTGCTGCCGGGCGACCCCGGGCGCGCGCTGCTGCTGGCCCAGGAGCTGACCGACGAGCCGCGCATGTTCAACCACAACCGCGGCCTGTGGGGATACACGGGAACCGCGCCCGACGGCGAGCCGGTGACGATCATGAGCCACGGGATGGGCGGGCCGAGCGCGGCGATCGTGCTGGAGGAGCTCTGCGACCTGGGCCTCGAGGTGGCGATCCGGATCGGCAGCTGCGGCGCGCTCGACGAGCGCCTGCGGCTCGGCGACCTCGTCGCCTCGACGCGGGTGCTCGCGGCCGACGGGACGAGCCGGGCGCTCGGGGCGGGCGACGCGCTCCTGCCCGACCCGGAGCTGCTGGAGATCCTGGGCGACGGCGCCGACCACGCGGGCACGACGGTCTCGACCGACCTCTTCTACGACCCGGTCTCCGGGCGCGCCGACGCCTGGCGCGCCGCCGGGGCGCTCGCCGTCGAGATGGAGGCGGCGACGGTGCTGGCGGTCGCCGCGCGGCGCGGGATCCGCGCGGCCTGCCTGCTGACCGTGTCCGACGCGGCCGCGGGTGGCGGCGAGCGGATCAGCGCCGAGGCGCTGGAGGCGGCGAGCCGGCGCCTCGGGACGGTCGCGCTCGCGGCGCTGTCGGCCTGAGCGCCTGCGCACCGGCCGCGCCCGAGGCCCAGTCGATCGACGCCGTCGCGGCCTGCGCCGCGGCGAGCGCCGCGATGAACGGCATCGGGTCGCCAGCCGAGGACAGCGCCCGCAGCCCGTCCAGATAGGCGTCGCGGTGGTCGGCGGTGATGATGATGCGCTGCTCGCCGACGGCGGAGAGCTCGGCGTTCATCCGCATCCGCGCGACGCGGTCGTTGCCCTCGGGCAGCGGGCGCACCTCGGACAGCAGGAACGCCTGGAAGGCCGCGCGCGGGAAGCCCGGCGGCAGCGCCGCGTAGCGCTTGTGGCCCTGGCGCAGCGTGCCGCGCACGAGACCGGGCGCCACGGGGCCGGCCGCCGGCTCGGCGTCGGGGACGCGCGCGGAGAGGCGCTGCTCGGCCGCGGCGAACTGGGGGGTCGCGCTCGACGCGCTGGCCGGGCGCGCGGGGACCGGGTGGGTGGCGAGCGCCGCGAGCAGCGCGTCGAACAGCTCGACGCGCGCGGGGTCGCACGGCAGGCCTTCGATCCGCGCGGCGGGCGCGTCGTGGCCGGTGCGGGCGCCGTGGGATGCAGGGCGCAGGCGGCGGGCGATCAGCGCCTCGAGCCGCGCGAGCTCGGTCGGCGTCCCGAGCGCGGCGCTCGCGCGGCGGGCGTCCTCGCGCAGCGCCAGCAGCCCGTCGGGCCCGCGCACCGCGGCGACGCGGTCCAGGCGCTCGACCACCTGCGGCCGCAGCAGCGTCCAGCGAAACCCGCCGTGGGCGCGGGCGTCGCGCAGGTTCTCGAGGAACCGTCGTGCCTCGGACGCCAGGAACAGCCCGTCCATGAACGGCGTGTCGCCGTCGACGGGCCCGTGGCCGCGCCGCGCGCGCAGCCGCAGCCCCGGCAGCTCGATCGTGCGGTGCGTGCCGGCGGCGACGCAGAGCGACCCGTCGGGCGACGGCGCCAGCGTGAACGCAGTCGCGTCGACGACGACGGCGCCCGGCAGGTATCCGGCCAGGATCGCCCAGCGATGGCGTGCGACGACCCGCTCGAGCGGTTCCGGGCCGACGCGGGCATACAGGCGCGGACCGACCTGCCGCAGGTCGCCGGTGGCGACCGCAGCTCGAACGGCGCGGGAGATCGACGTCGAGGTGAAGAACACCTCGTCGGCGGCAGCAGGAGAAAAGCCCGAGGTGATGCGGAGAAAGGTAGGACCGGGCGTGCGATTTCCCCGACCTACGGAGCGCTCTGCAGCGCTTCGCCGCGCCCCGCGGTGCAGAGTCTCCGCGGGGGCGGCCGGCGCGTCAGGCCGTGGGCTTGCGCGCAGCCGGCTTCTTCGCCGGCGCCCTGCGCGTGGAGGCCCGTGCCGCGGGCCCCAGCTCCGCGATGGCACGCGAGACCTCGGTCAGCGCGGCGTCGATCGCGTTCAGGCGCTCCTCGATCGCGGCGAGGCGGTCGTCGCCGGCGGCCTGCGCCTGGCGCGCGACGCGCTCGTCGAGGCGATCGACGCCGTCCTCGATGCCCTCCAGGCGCTGTGCGACCGACCGCACCCGGCGTGTGAGGCGCTCCAGATCGGCCGCCGAGGGGAGGTTCAGGGCCCCCATCGCGGCCTCCTGCGCCTGGCCGGCCCGCTCGCGCGCCTCGAACGCCCGCGACAGGGCACCGCTGACCAGTGGATTCTCGAGCAGATCCTGGGCGATCCTGCCCAGGGCGTCCTCGCCCTGGCGGCTGAGGCGCTCGCGCAGCCCGTCGCCGGTCGTCTCGTCGTCGTGCATCGTAGTCCTTCCGCTCGCAGGAGTGCCGGGAGGCGAACGCTACCGGCTCCGGACGCTCGCAGGATTGCGCCCGGATTACAGGCAAGCGACGATAACTCTCAGTCTCGACTCTAGGGTTAGTTATGGTCAGGGTCCGAAACCGACCGTCCCAATCGGGCGTTCCAGGGTCAAGCGATCGCCCGTTTCCGCCGAAGTGGAACGCACGGCCCGGCCTCCGGCTGCCTGCCGCTCCACGAGTTCCGTCAACTTGATTTCCCCGCCCTCCATCCCCGCCCGCGCGCTGCGCGCCCTGATTCTGCGGTCCATCGCGACTGATACGTTCGCGGTGCTCCGGTGGTCCCCGCTCCGGATGGTGGTCGCGGGGTCCCCTGCGGGCGTCAGGCACCGGATGCACGCACGCACGCTGCTCATCGCGATCATCACGGCGTTCCTCGCCGTCCTCGCCCTCGCGGGATCTCCAGCTCGGGCGCGGGCGGATGCCCCGTCAGCAGGCCAGGCGCAGTGCGTCAACGCCGACGGTTCGCCGATCATCGACCCCGCGACCGGTGCCCCCGTGCCGTGCTCGGCGACCGATCCGCAGCCTCCGGCCGCCACGCCCGATCCGGCGCCCCCGGCCCCCGACCCGACCACTCCGGCGACCGATCCGGCGCCCGCGAGCGCGCCGGCGGCGCCCATGGACACGTCGACGACCCCCCAGACGGACGCTCCGAGCGCGGGGACGCAGGAGCCCCAGTCGGTCGAGCCCGGGACGTCGAAGTCTAACCCTATATCGAAGCATCAGGGTAAGCCCAGAAAGCGGCATAGGCACGGGCAGCCCGCCGATCCCGGGCACACCGGACCCGACGACTCCAACCCCCCGCCGCCGCCGAGCAGCCTGATCAGGCCCGGCGGTTCGTCCGGTTCGGGCGGCACATCGGGCAGCGGCAGCGGGGCGCCGGCGGACGCCGTCGGCGGGGGCGGGACGTTCCCGCTCGTCAGCGGCCCGGTGATCGTTCCCCACGCCGTCCCGAACATCGTCCTGGACACCTTCCGCGTCCCGCCGTTCCTGCTGCCGATCTACCAGGCCGCCGGCGTGGAGTACGGCGTGCGCTGGGAGGTCCTCGCAGCGATCAACTCGATCGAGACCGACTACGGCCGCAACCTGAGCGTCAGCACCGCCGGGGCCGAGGGCTGGATGCAGTTCATGCCGGGTACCTGGGCCACCTACGGCGTCGACGCCAACCGCGACGGCCGAAAAGACCCCTACAACCCCGTGGACGCGATCTTCACCGCGGCCCGCTACCTCAAGGCGGCCGGCGCCGGCGACAGCCTGCAGAAGGCGATCTTCTCCTACAACCACGCGCAGTGGTACGTCGACGACGTGCTCGCACGCGCGCGTGCGCTGAGCGCGATCCCGGCAGAGGTGATCGGCTCACTCTCCGGGCTGACCCTCGGCCGCTTCCCGATCGCCGCGAGGGCGACCTATGCCGGCCGGCTCGACACGAAGGCCAGGACGGGCCGCGTTCGCAGCGGCAGCGCCGCCCTGACGGTGGGCAGCAGCGCGACGCGCCGTGGCATGCGCATCTACACGCGACCCGGCGCGCCGGTCGTCGCCGTGCAGGACGCGACCGTCGTGTCCATCGGGACGAATCGCCGTCTGGGCCGCTACGTGCGCCTGCGCGACGCCTACGGCAACACGTACACCTACGCCCATCTGGCGAAGGTCGCGACGCTGCACCCCGTGCCCAAGCCGCGCGCCGAGAGCGAGTCGGCGATCCGCCGCGAGCTCGGCCTCGACGGCAAGGATCCCAAGCCGACCGGCTCGGCGACCGCCGGCAGCCAGACCGCCACCCCGCAGACCTCGGCCCAGAAGCTGTCGGCCTCGACGCTCCCGAACACGCCGACGACGACCGGCGTGAGCGTCGCGAGCGGCACGACCGGCGTGAGCGCCGCGAGCGGCCTCGCGGCCCCGATCTTCACGACGCAGCACCCGGGCGGCAACGGCGCCGCGGCGCCGCCCGCCGCGCCGGCCCAGGCGCCCGCAGCCCCGAGCACTCCGGCCGCCCCCGTCCCGGCGGCGACGCCCCCCGTCGAGCAGCCGAGCACCGCCGCGCTCGTCCGCGGGGTCGCGACGACGCCGGACGCGCCGCTGACCGCCGCCGCCGACTCGAGCGGGCGTCCGCCGCTCTACCTGCGCCTGCGCGCGTACGCGAAGCTCGCGATGGCCAAGCTCGACGCCGCGGCGCCGACCGTCGACGTGTCCACCTTCGGCGCCTACTTCGCCGACAAGCCGGCCGGCCTGAAGCGCGGCGACTATGTGCTCAAGCCGATGCGCAAGGGCGCGAAGGTCATCGCCGGCACGATCATCGGGCGTGTCGGGATGGCCTCGCTGCGCCGCAGCCAGGGCACCAGCGCCGGTGATCGCGTGGCCGAGCAGAAGGCCGCCAGGCAGCTGCACCTGAAGCGCGTCCCGCACCTGTACTTCGAGGTCCGCCCCGCCGGGCGCAAGAGCCCGCGGATCGACCCCAAGCCGATCCTCGACGGCTGGCGCCTGCTCGACGAGACGGCGATCTACCGGGCGCGCAACCCGGTGGTCCACAGCGCCAGCGCGTCGGACAAGCTGACGATCGGGCAGATCCTGCTGATGAGCAAGGACCAGCTCGCGCGCCACGTGCTGGCCAACCCGAACATCAAGATGTACGAGTGCGGGCGCCAGGACGTGCAGGCCGGCGTCATCGACCGGCGCGTGCTTGCGACGCTCGAGTTCCTCGTCTCGCGCGGGATCGACCCGACGGTCACCGCGCTCAAGTGCGGGCACAGCCTCTACACGACGAGCGGCAACATCTCCGAGCACAGCACCGGTGACGCCGTCGACATCGCCGCGATCAACGGCACGCCGATCAACGGCCACCAGGGCCCCGGCTCGATCACCGACAAGGCCGTCCGCCAGCTGATCACGCTGCAGGGCACGATGAAGCCCCACCAGAT